>JBQTIC010000044.1:0-25370 GCA_052388435.1 Chromatiales bacterium
GAGGAAACTGACGCACCTCTTTCGAGGTTCTGTCATGGAACAAATCTTCGGCAAGCCGATTGCCAAAGCCCTCAATCATTGTTTCGATGTTATCAGATCATGATAATCTTACAAGCGGCAATTCGTCGGCATCGGCGTGCGGCGGCGCCAGCACCGCCGGGCGGCAGAAAGGCCATCAGTATTACCGGTGCACGAAGAAGCTCGGGCCATGCACGCAGCACTATATCCGCGAGGAGCCTTGGCCGTTCAGGTAAAAGAAGCCGTTCAACTGGTCGCGCTGCCCGATGCCTGGGCCGAAAAGATGCGGGCGCGGATCGAAGAATGGAAAGCGGAGGTGGCCCAGGCCTCGGCCGATTTCGCTCAGGCGCAGCAAGCGCGCCTCTCAGCCATCCCGCCTGCTCAATGCGCACCTCGATGGGGCCGTGACGCGCGAGGAATATGGGACGTAAGGAGAAACTACTGCGCGAGAAGGCGGCGTTAACCGAGCGGATGGCCGAGATCGAGCGAAATGGAAATAATTGACTCGAACCGGTCGAAACCTTCATCAACGCGGCTCACCAAATCCAAATCGCGGCCGGCGGCCACGATCTCGAATCGCTCAAAAAGTTCCTGAAACGGATCGGCTCGAACCTCAGGCTTTCGGGCAAAACCCCGAGCGTTTCTTACGAGAATCCGTGGGCCATTCTGACCCGGCGCCGCCCGCCCGCCGCGCCTAGCGCGGCGCAGGAAAGCGAAACGAAGAATGGTGGGCCGTCAGGGATTCGAACCCCGGACCTACTGATTAAGAGTCAGCTGCTCTACCAACTGAGCTAACGGCCCATTTTGTGAACAGATGGGGTGAGCGATGGGACTCGAACCCACGACGACCGGAATCACAATCCGGGGCTCTACCAACTGAGCTACGCTCACCATTGAACTCTGTAGTTCAATCTTATAGCGCTCTGGCGCGCCTGGCAGGATTCGAACCTGCGACCACCGGCTTAGAAGGCCGATGCTCTATCCCCTGAGCTACAGGCGCGTTCAATCTTCCGGCTGTAACTCTTTCGCCAGCATCCCTCCCTGGAGCCTCCTACCTGCCTTGACTTCCCTGTCTCGGCGCTCGGCGGGACGAACATTCACTGGACGTTCGTCTTGATCCGCCTCGCCCCCTGAGCTACAGGCGCCTTCAATCTTGCGAACCGCCCAAATCTGGTCGGGGCAGAGGGATTTGAACCCCCGACACCCTGCTCCCAAAGCAGGTGCGCTACCAGGCTGCGCCATGCCCCGCGATGTTCATATTCTACCTGGGGTTACGCACGGAGGGCAGGCATGATACGTACGGCTTTCCATGCCGTCAATTGAGCCGAACCGCTGGCTTTCTCTGATTGAGACCTTGGACTTAGGAGAGTTCCCGACAACCCGGGAAAGAACCCCTCACTCCCGTCCTCTCCCCCTCAACGCTGCTCAGCGCAGGTTCCGAGGGAGAGGGGGACGAGACGGTGACGCGGTGGTCATTCCCGCGAGTGAGGCCGGGCTATTCGTGAATTACACCAACTGATTCCGTACGGTCATTGTGCGGAATGACATAGAGGCGGAACGGATCAGCCGCCGCGGCGCCAGGTCGTGCCAGCAGAACCGTCCTCAAGAATGATCCCTTGCTGAGCCAGCAGGTCCCGGATTCGATCGGATTCCTTCCAGTCCTTGCGCTTGCGGGCCTGCGTGCGCATGTTTACGAATTCGTCGATCGCCGCGTCGCTCAAGCCGTCCCCGCTCTTGACCGGGCCGCGCAGGTAGGCGTCCGGGTCGTCCTGCAGCAGTCCCATGATCCCGCCCAGATGCTTGAGCGTGGCGGCGAGTCCGCGGCACTCGCTCGGGTCGGCGTCACGGGCGCGGTTGATCTCGCGCGCCAGATCGAACAGGACGGCGACCGCCTCTGGAGTGTTGAAATCATCATCCATCACCGCCTGGAAGCGCTCGAAGTAGCTGTCAATCGGTTGCTCACCGCCGGCGGGAATGCCGCGCAGGGCGGTGTAGAGGCGCGTCAGCGCGCTACGGCTGTTGTTCAGATGTTCGTCGGAGTGGTTGAGCGGACTGCGATAGTGGCTCCCGAGCAGGAAGTAGCGCACCTCTTCCGGCCGATAGCGCGCCAGCACCTCGCGCACGGTAAAGAAGTTGCCGAGCGACTTCGACATCTTCTCGTCGTCGACGCGCACGAAGCCGTTGTGCATCCAGTAATTGACGAACGGTCTGCCCGAAGCTCCCTCGCTTTGCGCGATTTCGTTCTCGTGGTGCGGGAACTGCAGGTCCTGACCGCCACCGTGGATGTCGAAGTGCTCGCCGAGCAAGGCGCATGACATCGCTGAACATTCAAGGTGCCAGCCCGGCCGACCCTTGCCCCACGGTGAATCCCAGGCTGGCTCGCCCTGCTTTGAGTGTTTCCACAGCACGAAATCCAGCGGGTCGCGTTTGGTGGAGTTCACCTCAACACGCTCGCCCGCACGCAGTTCATCCAGCGACTTGCCTGAGAGCTTGCCGTAATCCGGGAAATCCCGCACCGAGTAATTCACGTCGCCGTCAGCGGCGCTGTATGCGAGCCTCTTGTCTTCGAGCCGTTTGATTAGCGAGAGCATCTGCGGGACATACTGGGTAGCTCGCGGTTCATGGTCGGGCTTAATGACGCCGAGCGCGGCGGCATCCTCGTCCATGAAGCGGACATAACGCTCGGTGAGCGTTTCAATGCTCTCGCCGTTCTCGCTGGCGCGCTTGATGATCTTGTCGTCGATGTCGGTGATGTTGCGCACATAGGTCACGTCAAAGCCGCGGGCGCGGAGATATCTGGTGATCATGTCGAACACCACCATGACGCGCGCGTGGCCGAGGTGGCAGTAGTCGTACACCGTCATACCGCAGACGTAGATGCGCACCTTGCCTGGAACGATGGGCTTGAAATCTTCCTTCCGGCCCGTTAGAGAGTTGTAGATCCTCAGTGGCAGATCTTGTTTCAGCACAAGTGTCTCTCCAGACGACGGCGGATGCGCTCCTTGCCCAGCAGCGGGAACAGCGACGCCAGCTCCGGCCCGTCCAGCCGGCCGGTCAGCACGGCACGCAGGGGCTGGAACAACGCTTTCCCGCGAAGCGGCGTGAGCGTCTTGAGCCGTTCGATGAACGCGCCGTAATCGGCGCCGCACTCATCAACCGCCTGCACCGCACCGGCGAAGAAGGTTTGCTCAGTCTGCGCAATCGCCGCATCAGCCTCGACCGCCGGAGGGAAGTCGTCCGCGTAGAGGATGTGGCTCCACTCTGATCCGTCCTGCGGGGCTAGAACGTTGCCGCGGATTGCACGCACGAATGTCTCTCGTTCAGCAGCGGGCACCAGCGCCTGCACATCTGCGCCGAACCACTGCCATAGAGTCGCAGCATCGGCATGCAGCACGGCCTCGCGCTGCCAGTGCTGCAACTGCTTCTCATCGAAATGTGCCGACGCCGTGCCCAGGTGCCGCGTATCGAATCCGCTTGCAAGCTGTTCCAGCGTCATGTACCGCGGCGACTCATAATAATGGCCGAGCCGAGCCAGGGTGTTGTTCACTGCTGCCGGAAGCAGACCCCGCGCGCGCAGGTCCTCGACCGAGGCGCTCCCATGGCGCTTGGAGAGCGGCGCGCCATCGCGACCGACGATGAGACTGACGTGACCGTACGCGGGGGCATCAAATCCCAGCGCTTCGAGCAGCAGCAACTGACGTGGGGTGTTGGTGAGATGATCCTCGCCGCGCAACACGTGTGTCACGTTCATCAGCGCGTCATCGATCGCATTGCAGAAGAAGAAGGCGGCGCTGCCATCGGCCCGACGGATGATGAAATCACCGATGTCGTCCGTCGCGAAGCGCTGCCCGCCGTGGACCATGTCTTCGGACTCCAGCGTGCGCCCGGGAGGCACACGAAAGCGCAGCGTCGGCGTGAGTCCCTGCGTCTGCTTCTCGCGCACCTCGGCGTCGGTCAGGTTGGCGCATGTGCCCGCATAGCGGGGCGGCCGTCCCGCCGCGAGTTGGGTCTTGCGCTGCATGGCAAGCACCTCGGGGGAGCAGAAGCAGGGGTAGGTGAGACCCTGTTCGGCCAGGCGCCGGTACAATTCCTCGTAAATCGCGCCGCGTTCGGACTGGCGGTAGGGGCCATGACCGCCGTCGCACTCCGGGCCTTCATCCCACGCGAGTCCCAGCCAGGCGAGATCATCGAGGATGGCCTTGGAATAGGCTTCGCTGTTACGCGCCGTGTCGGTATCTTCGATACGTAACAGGAAAGTGCCGCCAAGCTTGCGTGCCAGGAGGTAGCTGAACAAAGCTGTACGCGCGTTGCCCAGATGCATTGCGCCAGTGGGACTCGGAGCAAAACGCGTCTTGATTGGCTCGCCCGACATAGGGCGCGCATGTTACAGTAATCATTGTTTCCCAACAAAAAAAAGACATAACCACTCATGCGAACTTCCAAGTCTGTGCCACAACTCCTCACCCGCATTTGCTTAGGCTTGCTGTTGGCGGTCGGCACGGCGTCCGCGGAGACGCCACCGCGCGTGCAGTTGACCACGACGCTGGGGCCCATTGTCGTTGAACTGTATCCCGACAAGGCGCCGCAGACCGTCGCCAACTTTCTTCAGTACGCCAACGACGGCTTCTACGACGGCACGATCTTTCATCGCGTCATTGACAGCTTCATGATCCAGGGCGGCGGCTTCACGAGCGAGTTCGAGCAGAAGGAGACACGCGAGCCGATCCAGAATGAAGCAAGTAATGGGCTCAAGAACCTGCGCGGAACGATCGCCATGGCGCGCACCGGCGATCCTCATTCCGCCACCGCGCAGTTCTTCATCAACGTGGTCGACAACGGTTTCCTGGACCATACCAGCCCGGACGAAGCGGGTTGGGGCTACTGTGTGTTCGGCAAGGTCGTTGAAGGCATGGACACCGTCGACAAGATCCGTCAGGTGACCACCGAGACGCGTGGGCCCTTCGAGGGCGTGCCTGCCGCGCCGGTCATGATTGAAGCGGTTGTACTCGGCAGCGAGGTTACCAATGAAAGTGACACTGCAGACCAACCACGGTGATATCGTCCTCGATCTGGATCGCGAGAAGGCGCCGCTCACCGCCGACAATTTTGTCGCTTACGTGCGCGATGGCCACTACGACGGGACCATCTTTCATCGCGTGATCAGCGGTTTCATGATCCAGGGCGGCGGCTTCGAGCCCGGGCTCAAGCAAAAGCCGACGAAGGCGCCCATCCAGAACGAAGCCAACAACGGTCTCAGCAACAAGACAGGCACCGTTGCGATGGCCCGCACCAACGCACCCCATTCGGCGAGCGCGCAATTCTTCATCAACGTGAAGGACAATGATTTCCTTGATCACAGCTCCCAAACTCCGCAGGGCTGGGGCTATGCCGTCTTCGGCAAGGTCGTCGACGGCATGGATGTCGTCAACGCCATCAGGAGCGTCAAGACCGGCTCCCGCGGCGGCCATGACGATGTCCCAGTTGAGGACGTCGTGATTACGAAGGCGCTGCTCAGTCCATAAAAGCGGACAGATTTATTTGGTTCTTCGCCGATTACCGGAGCCGTACAGAACGCTGCGATCGGTGCCAGGGAACTGCGGAAAGAATATTTCCCCCTTTGCAAAAGGGGGATTAAGGGGGATTTGCTGCTTACGGCCACCGGCGCGACAGTCATTCACCGATTACGCATGGGTCAATAATCAGAGGTTCCTTTGCTCAGTGCAAGATAAGTCTGCCCCCCTGTACCTCAATGGGCGTTCGGCAGGACGCCGACCTGGGGCATGTTGGCGAGACCGGTCTCGCGGGCATGGGCCTCGAAGCCGCTGTTGCGCCAGAAGAACGCTCCGGGCATGGTGGTCGGGATGACGAGCACGTAGAACAGGGCGCGGCTTACGAGCGTCGTGGTAAGGATCAATAGCGCCACCAGCGACCACAGGATAAGGCCCGCGGTTCCATCGACACCGCCAATTCCCAAGGCGATCACGAGTGCTGCCGACACCGCGAAGCTAACATTGCGGGTGATGTAGGTCTTGCCGTAAGTGGTACGCTGTTCGAGCGCCGCCGCTGCCGCCTCCGCGCCACGTGCATCGAGGTAGCGAGCATGAGCGATGAGGCCTAAGCCTTCGAGCAGCAGACCCAGCAACATCGGAATCGCCAGCCACTGCATCAGCCCTGCGTAGGGCAGACCGTGCGCGGCGAGTGTGACCGCAAAAAACAGTCCCGCAATCAGGCTGCCCAGCGTTAGCACGTTGCCGTAGAAAGCGGTCGCCACCTGCCAGTGATCCCAGAACGGGCGCGCCTTGATGCGGTAGATGCGGTACATCGCGAAGATTGCGACCGGCCCCATGACGGTAGCGAGCCAGCCGCAGAACGATGCAAGCCCCTCTGTCCATCCCGCGGGCAGGAAACCGAGCACCCATGGAAAAGCGGTCAATAAGGCGTAACCCGCGGCCGCATTGTAGAAGACGGCAATCGAGGCTACCTCGCGACTGACGGGCGAGTAGCGCAGGTTGTTGAAGGCGCGGTAGAAGCGGTGCGGTTTCCCCAGGTGCATCGTGGACAGGACCAGCGCGAAGGTCTCGAGCCCCAGCAGCGCCAACAGGAAAAGCGCGTGGGCAAGCGGAAATGCCGCGGGCGAAAACTCGGCGAATCCGAACTTGGGCGCAAGGAACAGCAACAGAAAAGCCCCGATCACGCCTTGCGAAACGAGCGTGAAGATGACCAGCGGGTCCTCGCGTGAGCGCAGCTTCCTCAGGTTCCACTCGCGCTTCCTGGGCCGCTCCGCCGCCTGCGGGGTGTAGGTATCTTCGCCGGGCTTGCGCACGTAGCGCAACGGCATCGTGTCGGGCCGCGTCATCTCGCCCGGCAGTGCGCGCGTCTGCTGGAAGCGGATGTTGGGATGCGTGATGCTGGTGTCCGGGAAACCGGGGATCGCAAGCTTCGCCTGCTCGCGGTTGTTCGGTTTGGTCTCGATGACGCCGAAATCGAGCGCCCCGCCCAGACAGGCCGCGGCACAGGCAGGTTTCAATCCCACCTCCAGGCGGTCCACGCACATGTTGCACTTGGAGACCTCGCCCTTGATGGGGTCGAGCTGCGGAGCGTTGTAGGGACACACCCAGGTGCAGTAGCCGCAGCCGAAGCAGATATCCGGGTCCTGCAGCACGGCGCCGTATTCGGCGAACTTGGTATAGGCGCGCGTCGGACAACCCTTGAGACACACCGGGTCGTCACAGTGGTTACAGGCCATGGAGATGTTCACGCGGCGGTAATCAGGCCAGGTGCCCCCTTCCACGTAGCCCACCGAGCGGAAGCTGATATGCGCCGGCAGATCGTTTTTCTCGCTGCACGCCGCCTCGCAGGCATGGCAGCCGATGCAGTTGTCGGCCGTGAAGAAGAAGCCGTGCTGCTTGTAGCGGTCGGGATTCTCCGCGATGCCGGCGTCGCCGTTGATGTTGAGGCTCTTGCCTGCGAGCGGATCATCGGGCGCGACCAGTTGAATCGGCTTTCCCCATTGATTGACGTCTTTCCCGTCCGCGGGCGGGATGAAGGCATAGTCAGGCTCTTCTTTGCGTACCTCGAACATTAGAAAGTCCTCGCTGCGACATTGGCGATAGCGGCAGCGCGCTGATCGTGCGCCGGTTCTATCCGCACGCTGCACTGCTTGTAAGCGGGCTGGCGCGAATACGGATCGAGCAGGCCCAGGGTCAGGCGGTTCACGCACTCGTGAAAGTGGAATGGAATAAACACCATGTTCGGCGGTACCCGCTGGGTGAGCTGAACCAGCACTACCGCGTCGCCGCGCCGCGAGGTGAGCCGCGCGTAGGTCATGTGCGCTATCCCGAGCCGCCGCGCGGCGTCGGGATTCATCTCCATGTACGGCGTGGGGCTGAACTTGTTCAAGTTGCCGATCTTGCCGGTGCGGGTGCGGGTGTGGAAATGCTCGATCACGCGCCCGGAGTTGAGCCAGAAGGGGTATTCCTCACACGGCCGCTCGTTGTTGTCGACGAACGGCAGCGCGAGCAGCTTCGCCTTGCCGTCCGCGTGCTGGAAGACCCCGTCGGTATAAAGACGCGCGCTGCCCGTCTGTGCGTCGTCCGCGCACGGCCACTGGATGCCGCGGTTTCGCTCGATCGTGTCGTGGCTCATGCCCGAGTAATCAAGAAGGCGCCCGCGTGACAGCTCACGCATCTCATCGAAAACGGCCGCCGGGGTTTCCGGAAACTTGATCGCGCGGCCCTGCTCGAAGCGCTTCGCGACTTCGTTGAAGATCCAGAGATCGGGCTTCGCCTCGCCTGGGGGCTCCACCACCTTGCGCACGAGGTTCACGCGCCGTTCGGTGTTGGTGAACACGCCCTCCTTTTCGCCCCACAGCGCCGCAGGCAGAAACAGGTTCGCGTACTGCGCGGTCTCCACGTCGCTATAGGCGTCCTGCACCGCCAGGAATTCCAGCCGTTCCAGCGTCTTGCGGATGCGTGGGCTATTGGGCATCGAAGTCATGGGATTGGTGGCGATGACCCAGAGGCCCTTGATCTGTCCGGTCTCGATCGCCGGAAACACATCGGTCATTAACAGGCCGCGCTTCTTCGGGAAGAACTCCGGATCGATGCCCCAGTAGCGCGCGATTTCTTCACGATGCTCCGGCTTTTCCAGCAGCCGGTAGCCGGGCAGGCCGGAACAGGACGACCACTCGCGCGTGCCCATGGCGTTGCACTGGCCGGTGATGGAGAGCGAGGTGCCGCCCGGCTTGCCGATGTTGCCGGTAATGAGGTTGAGATTGTTGATACCGCAGACGCCATCCGAGCCGTGGGTGCTCTGGTTGATCCCCATTGTCCAGATGGTCATGGCCGCATGGGCCCTGGCATACAGGCGGGCGACGTTGCGGATCGTATCCTCATCGATGCCGCAGATCTTCGCCGCCGTGGACGGGTCGTACTGCTCGATAAGTTTCGCAAACTCATCGACGCCGGTGGTGTGCGCCTCGATGTAGGCGCGATCTTCCAGTCCTTCTTTGAGAATTACGTGTGCGAGCGCATTCAGCAGCACGAGATCAGTACCGGGCGTGATGGGCAGATGCATATCGGCGAACTGCGCAAACATGGTGACGCGCGGGTCGACGACGATGAGCGGGAAGCGCCGCTGCTCGCGCGCCTCGCGCAGGCGCCAGAAGATGATAGGGTGCTGCTCCGGCAGATTGGAGCCGAAGGCGAGCAGGCATTCGGTATGGCTGAAGTCGTCGTAGCAGCCCGGCGGGCCGTCACTGCCGAAAGAGCGTTTGTAGCCGGAGACCGCCGAGGCCATGCACAGCGTGGTGTTACCGTCGTAGTTGTTGGTGCCGATCACCCCGCGCGCGAGCTTGCCGAGGGTATAGAACTCCTCGGTCAGGATCTGGCCGGTGGAGAGGATGGCAAAGCTGTCGCGCCCGTAAGCAGCCTGGATGCGCTTGATCTCGGCGCCCAGTCGATCCAGGGCCTCGTCCCAACCCGTCTCGCGGAACGGCTCGAAGGGTTTGTCGCGGAGCAGCGGCGTGCGGCCGCGTTGGGCGCTGTTGAACAGCTCGAACTCAAAGATCCCCTTGATGCAGAGCTTGCCCTGATTGACCTTGCCGTCGCCCACGCCGCGCGCGGCGACACCCTTGCCTTCGGCATTCACGCCGACTTCGAGCGAGCAGCCGGTGGAGCAGTAACCGCAGGTGGTGTAGCGCCACTCCACCACACCCTTGTCGGCGAGCTTGATTGGATTTTTGTTGCGGCGTCCGAAGAGCATTACGCGCACTCCTGATTACGTTGGATCCACGAGTCGCATTTGCCACTCCTTAGCCACCTGCACCATTCCGTTCACGATCCGCACAGGGTAGGTTGCCAACTTTACCGAGGCATCTTCCAGGCACTGCCCCGTTTGCAAATTGAAATGCTGCTTGTAAATCGGCGAGGCGACCACGGGTTGTCCCTTCAGATCGCCGGCAACTCCGCGCGACAGTACGTAGGCTTCGCTGAAGGGATCGTAATTGTCGATGGCGTAGAGTTCATGGCTGCCCGATAAGCGAAAGATGGCGATCTGCCGGTCGCCAATGAGTGCACAGACGCCGATATTATCGATAAGGTCAGCCGCCGGGCAGACGTCTTCCCAGAACTTCGACGCCGGCATGAAATCGACCGCTCTCATGACCGCCGTCCTCATGCTGTTGTCGCCAGTCTTTGTTTTTCTTCAGCCGTTGCCGGCCGGATTTGATTGCGCTCCTGAACGAATATCACGTTGCTGTCCGTCTTGTCGCTGTTAACGAAATGCCGGAAGCGTTTGAGCTTGTCCGGATCCTCGATCGTCTTCTTCCATTCGCACTCATAGGTGTTGACCACCGCCGCCATCTCTTTTTCCAGTTCCGCGCAGATTCCGAGTTTATCCTCGATGATGACCTGCTTGAGGTACTCGAGGCCGCCCTCCATGTTGTTCATCCAGGTGGAGGTGCGTTGCAGCCGGTCGGCGGTGCGGATGTAGAACATGAAGAAGCGATCGATGTACTTAATCAACGTCTCGTCGTCTAGCTCGGTGGCAAACAGGTCCGCGTGGCGCGGCTTCATGCCGCCGTTGCCGCAGACGTAAAGATTCCAGCCTTTCTCCGTGGCGATGACGCCCACGTCCTTGCCCTGCGCCTCGGCGCATTCGCGCGTGCAGCCGGACACAGCCATCTTGATCTTGTGTGGGGCGCGCAGGCCCTTGTAGCGGTTCTCCAGCCGTATGGCCATGCTGACGCTGTCCTGTACGCCATACCGGCACCAGGTGCTGCCGACACAGGACTTCACCGTGCGCAAAGCCTTCGCGTACGCATGGCCGGATTCGAATCCGGCATCCACCAGATCCTTCCAGATGAGCGGCAACTGATCGACGCGCGCGCCGAACAAATCGATACGCTGTGCGCCCGTGATCTTGCTGTACAGACCGTACTTTTTCGCTACCTGCCCCAGGACGATCAACTTCTCCGGCGTGATTTCGCCGCCCGGCACGCGCGGCACGATGGAGTAGGTGCCGTCTTTCTGCATGTTGGCGAGGAAGTGATCGTTGGTGTCCTGCAACTGTGCATGCTGGCTCTTCAGCACATAGTCGTTCCAGCAGGAGGCGAGGATGGAGGCGACGGCTGGCTTGCAGATGTCGCATCCGCGGCCCGTGCCGTGCCGCGCGATCAAGTCGTCGAAGGTTTGGATGCGCTCGGCGCGGACGATGAGATAGAGATCCTGCCGCGTGTAGGGAAAGTGCTCGCAGAGGTCGCGGCAGACCTTGATGCCCCGTTTCGCAAGCTCGCTGTTGAGGATCTGTCCGGTCAACACACTGCAACCGCCGCAGCTCGTGCCGGCCCTGGTGCGCTGCTTCAAATCCGCCAGCGTCATGACGCCGCCGTCGATAGCGGCTTTCAGTTGACCTTTACTCACGTTATTGCACGAGCAGATCTGCGCGCAGTCCGGCAAGGCATCCACTCCGAGACCCGCGCGGGCCTTGCCTTCGCGCTGCGGCAGGATGAGATCATCGGGATGCTCGGGCAGTTCGATGCCGTTCAAGGCATATTGCAGCAGGGTGCCGTAATCGTTGGCATCGCCCACGAGCACGCTGCCCAGGAGTTTCTTGCCGTCACCACTGACAACGATCTTCTTGTAGATCTCGCTGCGCTCGTCGATGAAGGAATAGGCGCGTGCGCCGGTCAACCTGCCGTGGGCATCGCCGATGCTGGCGACATCCACGCCCAGTAGCTTCAACTTGGTGCTCATGTCCGCGCCGGTGAAGGCCGCGTCCTTATCGGTCAAGTGATCGGCGGCGACTTCCGCCATCTGATAGCCGGGAGCAACCAGTCCGAAGAGCTGGTTGTTCCACAGCGCGCACTCGCCGATGGCATAGATGCGGGGATCCGACGTGCGGCATTGATTGTCGATGCAGATACCGCCGCGCTGGCCCAACGCCAGGCCGCAGGCGCGGGCGAGCTCGTCGCGGGGACGGATCCCGGCCGAGAAGACGATGACATCTGTTTCCAGGCTGTCGCCGTCGGCGAAGATCATCTTGTGGCGATGGGTCTCGCCGTCGGCGATTTCTCTGGTGTTCCTGGAGGTGTGAACGTGTACGCTCAGCGCCTCGATCTTGCGGCGTAGCATAGCGCCGCCCGCCTCATCGATCTGCACGGCCATGAGCCGCGGGGCAAACTCCACGACATGTGTATCGAGTCCAAGGTTCTTCAGGGCGCTGGCGGCCTCCAGGCCGAGTAAGCCGCCGCCGACGACCACACCCACCCTGGCATTCCTGCCGCCCGCCGTGATCGCCTCCAGATCCTCGATAGTGCGGTAGACGAAACACTGCTCGCGATCGTGTCCGGAGACGGGGGGGACGAAGGGGTAAGAGCCGGTCGCCAGCACCAGCTTGTCGTATTGGATGGCTTTCCCCTGCGCGGAGACCACCTGCCTGTTGTCGCGATCGATGCGGATTGCCCGATCGCCGACATGCAGGGCAATGCCGTTGTCCTCAAAGAAGCCCGAGGGCACGAGCGACAGCTCGCGCGCGGTCTTGCCGGAGAGAAATTCGGAGAGATGCACGCGATCGTAGGCCGGCCGCGGCTCTTCGCAGAACGTCACGATGTCATAGCGCAGCGCGGCCTGACGCACGGCGAGGGCTTCCAGAAACTTCTGCCCTACCATGCCGTTGCCAATGACGACCAAGGTCTCTTTCTGCTGTACCGTCAAGCGTTCTCGCTCTTTACTCGAATCAATCCAGCAACCACAAAAAAAAGCGTCATCATTCGGTGCAGCACACGCACGATGATGGACGCCGTTGTCCAGACGTGCTCAACGCCCTGCTACCCTATGCTGAAATCGGTAGTCGGACATAAGCTACAGCCTCAGCGTCGAGGCCGCCGTTTTGCCGGAATTGCAGAATCAATGCCAACGTAGGGGTGTCATTAACAACATGATTTGCCTCGCGGAAAGACTTGCCCGCCCCCGCCATGCCGATTGCATTCGCACTACACCTGTGCACTCGCACGAGATGCGCACACCGTCAGTGCATGTCTTGCGTGGCCCGACGGACCTGCCGAACGAAGCAACCTCGTTGCTGAACCATGACCAGATTGCATCGTCGCTGCCGCTCCCAGCAGAGACGACATACGGCGGGCTTCCGTGAAGCGGTCCCGTGGGGCCGGTACCGTCGCACGCTGCGACAGCGGCGCGCTATCCCGGGTCAGTGCGCGAGCAGGTATAGCAGGATCAGGTTGACCAGCAGCAGCAACCCGGCAATCACCTTCCAGAAGAGCAGCGGGTGGCGTTCGATTGGCGGCCTCGCGACCTCGCGGGTGAACTCCGGGTTAGGATGCCGCAGGTCGTGGAGAAACTCCGAGAGCTCCTGATAGCGTCTTGCGGGATCGGGATGCGCGGCCTTACGCAGGGCGCCATTCATCCACCCGGGCAGATCGCGTGCGTATGCGGTGGCGGACGTGTAACGTGACTCCGACAGGCGCTGCCCCGGCTGCCACCGTTCCGGCATCTCGCCATAAGGCAGCCGGCCCGTGAGCAGCTCGTAGGCGATGACGCCCAGCGAAAAGATGTCGGAGCGGTTGTCGCCGGGTGCATCCGACAGGTATTCCGGCGCCATGTAGTCGCGCGTGCCGAGCAGATTGATGCGCTCGACCGGCGTGGCGATCTCCGCAATCCCGGCAACCCTTGCCGATCCGAAGTCGATGAGTCGCACCGTGCCGTTGCCGTCGATGAGAATGTTCTCGGGCTTCAAGTCACGGTGCACCATCTCCATGCGATGGAACGCCTGCAGACCTTTGGCGGTTTGCTCGATGATGTTGCGCACAGTTTCGAGATCGCGTTGCCGGTGATCGTGCATCCACTGTCGCAGTGTCCGCCCATCAACGTATTCTTCCACCGTGTAGAGGAACTGGCGGCGCCGCGTCGGCTTCAACACCTTGACGATGTGCGGATTGTCGAGCCGGCGCCCCACCCACTCCTCAATAATGAACCGTTCGATGTAAGCGGGGTCATCTTCGTAGTTCACCGATGGTGTCTTCACCACGACCCGCCGGCCGCTCTGCGTGTCCTCGGCGAGATAGACCTGGGTGTGGCTGCTCGCATGAATCTCGCGGAGAATGCGGTAGCCGTCCAGCAACATGCCGGACTCGAGCTCCGGCGGGAACGGCAGATCGGTGAGCTGCCGGTACACCTCCTCCGCATCCTGCGGCGGCAGTTGTTCGATGCGTAGAATGAGGCAGGTGGCATTGTCCGGACTTCCGGCATCGAGCGCAGCACGTACGATAAGCATCGCCGCCTTAGCCAGATCGTGGTGATTGTCCTTGATGGTCGCTGCAATCTGCTTTTCGTCAACGTATTCATGGACGCCGTCGCTGGTGAGCACAAAGAGATCCCCTGCCTCGACCGGGTGGCGCAGGTAATCAATTTCCAGATTGACGTCCGCGCCCATGGCGCGGCTGAGATAGCTGCGTTCCTGCGACAACCAGGTCTTGTGATCAGTAGTCAGACACTCGATATGACTGCCGCGCAGCCGATGAATGCGCGTATCGCCTACATGGAATAAGTGAGCAGTCGTCGATTTGAGCACCAAAGCGCTCAAGGTGCTGACCATGCCGCGCCGCGCGTCCCGCTGTTGGCGGCCCTGGCTGTAAAGCCAGGCGTTCAATGCGGTGAGCACCTTTTCGACCGACCTTTTGACCGACCAGGGCTCCGGTGTGCTGAAGTAATCTTCGATGAAGCCGATCACCGACGCAGCGGCCGCCTCGCGTCCCCGCTCGGCGCTGCTCACACCATCGGCGATCGCCGCCACGCAACCCTTGGAGGTCAGTAACGGCTCGCGTGGCACGCGCACGCCGAGGAAATCCTGATTGACCGGCTTGGGTCCACGCTCCGATGAGCGGCCGGTGGCGATCCACAGACCGCCGTGTGCCGTGGCGCGTCCAGGAGGCACTGTGTCATTCATGTCGAACGGGCTCCTATAGCAGGCGCATGCCGTGGCAGTCTTGATGACGGGGCTTGATGCCCTGGTCCGGGAACTGCCCGACGCCGATCTGTATGCCCAGGGTCATTGTGTTTGTCCGGCCCATGCGAGCAGGCCGCCGCTCTCTTCTTCGGCATTGTTCTATAAGTACGGCAGTGACAAAAGTCTTCTGTACAGCGAGGCAGAGCAGCAGCGCTGGCTCGTCAAGCGATCTCAATCATCTGCACGGTGCCGTCGGGCAGTACTTCCGCCATCGAACCCCTGGGCTCATCGAGACAGGCCACGACGCCGAAACACACCACCGCACTGGTGGCGATGACAATGAAGAACACCGACGGCGACACGAAGGACAGCACGGTGAGAAACATCACACTGCCTACGTTGCCGTAGGCGCCGGCCATGCCGGCGATCTGTCCGGTCAGGCGACGCTTGATCAAAGGCACGATGGCGAATACCGAACCAGCGCCGCCGAGCACAAAGCCGGCGCACATCGCCGACACCAGCGCCGCCAGCGCGATCGACCAACTGCCATCGATACGGCTCATGAGGAGGAAGCCGGCTGCCAGGCCGGCAAGCATGGTCATGAGCGTGCGCTTGCGGCCGAAACGGTCGCTCAGATATCCGCCCAGTGGTCGTGCCACCAGACACATGATGGGGAAAGCCGAAGCAATGAGCCCTGCCTGCACCTGTGAGACATCAAACGTTTCCTTGAAGAACAGCGGCAGCATCGATACCGTCGCCACCTCCGAGCCGAAGGTGACCAGATAGGCCGCGCTCAGGATTGCCACCTGCTTGAACTTGTAGCGATGCAATGCGGGCACCGGCTGCACGAAAATGTCGGCGTTGACGCGATAGATGCGATAACTCTGGATGAGATATACGGCTACCAGCGCCGCGTCGATCATCGCCACGGTCGGGGCACTCAGCAACCCGAGCGTCTGCAATCGCCAGGCGATGATACCGAGCGCCAGGTACAGCGGCACGTTTATCAATAGGTAGAAGGCGAGGTCACCCTTGCTGGTAACTTCCAGTCCTCCGGCCTTGTTGGGCCGGAAGTAGGTCGATCCTTCGGGCGTGTCGCGCGCAAGAAGGTAAAACACGACGGCGTAAACGAGCAGCACCGCACTGCTTGCTCCCACGGCATAACGCCAACCGTGCGCGCCGCCAATCAGCAGCGCCAGTGCCGGCAGGAGCAGTGTGGCGCCGGCAGAGCCGAAGTTGCCGATGCCGCCGTAGAGACCTTCAGCAAGCCCGACCTGTTTGGCCGGGAACCACTCGGCCAGCATGCGGATGCCGATGACGAAGCCCGCCCCGACGAAACCAAGGAGGAAACGCGCCAGCGCCAGCGTCTCGTAGTCATCCGCCATTGCGAAGAAGAAACACAACCCGCTGGAGATGACCATCAACGCGGAGTAGGTGCGCCGCGGACCCAGCCTGTCGACCAGCATGCCGATCAGAATGCGCGCGGGGATGGTGATGGCGACGTTCAGGATCAGCAGCGCCTTCATCTGGCTGTCGGTCAACTGAAACGCCTCCTTGATGGACACCATCAATGGCGCGTGATTAAACCACACCACGAAGGTGAGGAAGAACGCGATGGCGGACAGATGCAAGATGCGCATGCGGCCGTTGAAGGAGAGGAAGTTGGAACCGGAGATAGACATGCGTGCCGAATGACTGCCCTTGAAGTTGAAATGCGGCACGCTATTGCAAGCTGTTTGCCACGTTTCGTGGTTCGCGCAGAAGCCGGACAAATGCGCCCGGAGCGCATCTGAGCAGGCGTCAGCGAGTCCCAGGGACGCAACCTGTGCGCGGGTCGCGCAACCCAGTAAAAACAATCTTCTACTGGATGCCGGCGCCCGCCCCGTACGTGATACGGGGTTCGCCGGCATGCACCACCTGCACAGTGAATCAGAGCCTTGTTAACGGAGGGGAGGCCGTCGAAACGCCCGCTTGCAATGCAGCCGGCATGCATCAAGAGAGTGCTCACGCACCATCTATCGCCCTGATACGGTGCGGAGTCGTCGCTTCAGAGCGCTAGCCCGGATTGGCGTCGCGCCGGCGGCGGGTAAACCGAGAGTTCAGTCGTCCTCGTGCTCGTAGCCCGCAAGGAAGTTGAGCAGAGTCTCGCGATAACGATAGTAATCCGGATGCTCGAGCAGCGCCTTGCGCGTGCGCGGCCGCGGCAGACTTACCTCGATGATCTTGCCCACCCTGGCGTGCGGTCCATTGGTCATCATTACCACGCGATCGGCGAGCAGGATCGCCTCATCGACATCGTGCGTGACGAGGATGGCGGTTACCTTGGTGCGATCCCACACCTCCATCAACACCTCCTGCAACTCCCAGCGCGTCAGCGAGTCGAGCATGCCGAAAGGTTCATCTAGCAGCAGCAGCTTCGGCGAGAGTGCGAAGGCACGCGCAATGCCGACGCGCTGTTTCATGCCGTTGGAGAGTGACAGCGCCTTCTTGTGCATGGCATCGGCCAGGCCCACGCGCGCCAGGTAATGCTCGACGATATTGCGCCGGTCCGCGCGACTGGCGTGCGGATAGACACGCTCCACACCGAGTGACACATTCTCGTAGGCTGTCATCCACGGAAACAGACTTGGCGCCTGGAAGACGATGCCGCGATCCGGACCGGCCGTGCTGACTTCGCGATAATCGAGCACGACGCCGCCCCCGCTGATGTCGTTGAGCCCGGCGACCATCGACAGCACCGTCGACTTGCCGCAGCCGGAGTGACCGATGAGCGAAATGAACTCACCCTTGCGGACGCGCAGGTTGAAGTCCTCGACCACCGTCACCGGCCCCCTGCGTGTCGGGTAGATCTTCGAGACGCTGGCGAACTCAACGTAACGGTTTTCCTCGGCATCATCCGCGCCCCGTTCGGGCGACCGACGCGCCGCTGCCGGCAGTACGATGGGCTTGACCTGCGGGAGTGGCACTACGTTGGCTTGCGCGCCGGCGCTTGCGCGGCGTACGCCCACGCCCATCAGGTATTCCGTGATCGCCTTGCGGAGCCGAATGAATTGCTCATCGTGATTAAGTGCCGTGCGATCTCGCGGCCGCACCAGGCTGACAGGAAAATGCGGTCCGAGCGTGGCGTTCGGTCCGGGGTTGAGGGGAATGACGCGGTCCGCCATCAATATGGCTTCGTCGACATCGTTGGTGATCAGCACCACCGTCTTTTTGTCCTGGCTCCAGATTCGCAGGATCTCACCTTGCAGCCTGGAGCGGGTCAGCGCATCCAGCGCTGAGAGCGGCTCATCGAGCAGCAGGATGTCCGGATTGAGCGCGAGCGCACGCGCCACCGCCACACGCTGGCGCATGCCACCGGAGAGTTGCGCGGGACGTTTCTCCAGCGCCGGAGTAAGGTTGACCATGTCGACGTATTTCTCAACATGGGCACGCCGCTGCGCGGGCGACCAGTGGCGGAACACCTGATCGACGGCGAGCGCAACGTTGCCGTAAACGTTCAGCCAGGGCATCAGCGAGTAGCTCTGGAACACGACACCGCGATCCGGCGCCGGTCCCTCGATAGGCTTACCGTTCATGATCACTTCGCCCGCGTCCGGCTTGCTGAGACCGGAGATGAGCGAGATGAGTGTGGTCTTGCCGCTGCCGGAGAAGCCGACGATGGCAACGAACTCTCCGGGCGCGATCGACAGGCTGATGTCTTTCAAGACCTCGACCCTGCCGCTGCCGTAGGACTTGCTGACCTTGCGCAATTCGAGCAGTGGTGTTGTCGGTGCGCTGACGGGCGCCGTTGCTGCAGGCTGCACCGATGCAACCGGCCTCACCTCCAGGGCCGCGACCTCGACGGTCTGTGCGCGTTTCAAAGTCGTCGTTTGCATGGAGCGTCCTTCCTGTTTAGTGACCTTGTTCCTGGTAGCTGAAGAGCTGCTGCAATGTGAGCGTTATGCGATCGAGCACGAAGCCGATGAAGCCGATGGTGAGCACCGCAACCATGATCCGCCCCAGCGATTGGGAACTGCCATTCTGGAACTCATCCCAGACGAATTTGCCGAGGCCCGGGTTCTGGGCCAGCATCTCGGCGGCGATGAGCACCATCCAGCCCACGCCCAGCGACAACCGCAACCCTGTGAAGATGTACGGCAAGGAGGAGGGCACCACGATCTTGAAAACCGTTGTCCACCAGTTGAGCCGCAACATCCTCGAAACGTTGATGAGATCCTTATCGAGCGAGGCTACGCCAACGGCGGTGTTGATGAGCGTCGGCCACAGTGAGCACAGCATGACGGTGATCGCGGAGTTCAAGAAAGACTTGCTGAGCCATGCCTGCTCGCGTGTGTACACCGCCGCGACGCACAGCGTGACGATCGGGAGCCAGGCGAGCGGCGATACCGGGCGGAAAATCTGGATGAGCGGATTGAGCGCCGCTTGCACCGTCCTGCTCAAGCCGCACAACAGTCCTAGGGGCACGGCCACCAGCGAAGCAAGCGCGAAGCCCATGAATACCGTCTCGAGGCTGGTGAGGATCTGATCGAAGTAAGTCGGCTTGCCGGTCCACCGCCGGATTTTCACGGTGGCGTCTGGATCCTTGGCGAGCAATTCGGCGTTTTTCGCCTCCTGCTTCTTGTAGAACTCTGCGGCCTTTCCGCGTTCGGCGTAGTGGTCGGCGACGAGACCCTTTGCAGCCTCCCACACCTGCGCGGGGCCGGGGATGGCGCCGAGAGTGGTCTGGATTCCGGCGGCGCCGGCGTTCCATATGACCAAGAACAGGGCGATGGCCACGAACGGCACACCCATCATCATCCACATTGCCTTGGCCTGCTCGCGCGGATCTTCGCCCAACGCGAGTCGGAGGAACGGCACGAACCAGGTCAGTCCCGAGCGGTTACAGAAACTGATCACGTTGTTGAGCATATGCGTGTCTCCGTGTCGTGTGCGCGGCTGCTGTCGCTCGCGCCGTTCAGCGATTCATATCTCCACATCAGTGTGACTGGATCCCGGCCACTCCCTGGCCCGGATGACTGTCCTGCGGACAGTCACTTGCTCTTCATGCCGATAGTGAAGCTGTCGATGTACTCGTTGGGCTTCTTCGGATCGAAGGCCTTGCCGTCGACGAATACGCCTTTCGGGCCACCGTAGCCGTCTTCGGCATCGGCCGGGAAGTCGCTGGCGGCGGCCTTGCCTTCGGCGATCAGCGCCTTGGCCGCGGTCATGTAGATGTCAGGCCGGTAGATCTTCTTGGCCATCTCGTCGAACCAGGCGTCGGGCTTGCTCTCGCCAATCTGGCCCCAGCGGCGCATCTGCGTCAGGTACCACACTGCGTCGGCGTAGTACGGGTAGCTGGCGAAGTCCTTGTAGTAGACATTCATCAACGGCACCGGGCGCTTGTCGCCCTTCTCGTACTCGTAGCTGCCGGTGAGCGGGCCGACCAGAACGTTGTAGTCCGCGCCGATGTACTGCGGCTGCGACAAGATCTTCACCACCTCGTCGCGGTTCTTGCCGTTGTCGGCGTCGATCCACTGCGCCGCCTTGATCAGCGCCTTGACGATTGCGACCGTGGTATTGGGATTGGCGTCGACCCAGTCTTTGCGCATGCCGAAGATCTTCTCCGGCGTGCGCGTCCAGATCTCATCGGCGGTGATCACCGGTGCGCCGATGCCCTTGAACACGGCCTGCTCATTCCAGGGCTCACCGACGCTGTAGCCGGAGATAGTGCCGGCTTCCAGGGTCGCGGGCATCTGCGGCGGCGGGGTCACGGAGATCAGCACATCGGCGTCGGTCTGGCCGGTGATGTCACCGCTGGAATACAGGCCCGGATGGATACCGCCGGCCGCCAGCCAGTAGCGCAGCATGTAATTGTGCGTGGAGGTGGGAAACACCATGCCCATGTTGAATTTCTTGCCGTCAGCCTTGAACTGGTCCACGACCGGCTTCATGGCCTCGGCGCCGATCGGGTGTGTGGTCTTGCCGCCGTCCTGGGGCACGTTGGGCTTCATCCTTTCCCACACCTCGTTGGAGACAGTGACGGCGAGCGTGTTCAAACCCATCGCGAAGGGCGCCACCATCTCGGCCTTGGTACCGAAGCCCACCGTGGCGCCGATGGCCTGGCCGGGCAGCATGTGCGCGCCGTCGAGCTCGCCGCTGATGACGCGATCGAGCAGCACCTTCCAGTTTGACTGCGCCTCGACGACAACATCGAGCCCCTCTTCCGCGAAGAAGCCTTTCTCCGCGGCGATGATGACCGGCACCGAATCGGTCAGCTTGATGAAACCAAACTTGAGATCCGTTTGCTCCAGTTCCACCGCTGCTGAGCTGCCGGCGCCTGCACACAGCATTGGCAACGCGGCCGCCGCGCTGAGCAACCAGCGGCGGATAACAGCTCCCGGATGGGAAGATTGACGCAATTTATTCATGACGGTGCACTCTCCTCGACTGTGTATAGAAACATGCATTAGAAACATTCCGGTCGATACAAACGAAAAACGGCGTTCACAGATAGAGCGGGGTAAGCTGCTCTGTCTGACGCCGTTGTCATCCGTTGCGCGACCCTTCGTTGGGTCTGCCTGCGGCAGCCGCATCGCCTCGCGATGACGGCCGTACACATAGCTCAATTGGCCTTGGCAAGCGCCGTGCCGTTCCAGCGCGGGCCGTGAATAGTTTCTTTATTTCATTAAGTTGAATTTGTTTCGGAAGCTTTCAGCGCGCGACCGGCAGTACCCTTCACCGCTCTAACTTAGTGCGGCGATGCCTGCGAACTCACTGCGTTGGTGCGGCGAACCGCTTAAACGTTTAGCAACCTGAGGGCCTGAACGGCGGGCGTGAGGGTCTGAATATCAAAACTGGAGAGGTACTCAACCACGCGTTCCGGATCGAAGGTGCGGCCGTCCATGAACGCATCGGCGGCCATTGCTATGGGACGGCCGAAGTTCTGCAAGTGCCACGGCTGCGCGTGCACGCCCTCCACTTTTGCATCGACAGCAGGAACGTCAATCCCCATCTGCGCCGCAACGCCGCGGTACAACTCGCAAAGATACACGGACCGTGCCGCTGCCGCGATATCGACCGGCCTCACCAGCTGTCCCCATCGATACATCTGCGTAATGATCCACATTGCATGCGAGCGCCACGGAAACATCGCCAGGGATGCAAAGAAACACTTCGGATTGCTTCGCGCACGAATCCCGCGAATACTGCTGTCGATGCTGTCCACTACCGGCAGTGATTGCGCCAGCAGCGTCGCATCGACGCCCACGTATCGCGGCTCGGAAAGGATGGCCGCCCCGTGCTCACGGTTGACCGGATCATCGAGCCAGCGCCCGGCGCGGATCAGAGCGCGCATGATGGCTTGTGGGTCAGCGGGTTGTGATCGGCCCAGTCGCGGCTCACCGCGAGCACCTTCTCCGGCTTGCTGTTCCAGATCTCACTGCCAGTGATGAGCGTGCGGCCCACACCTTCGGCGGCCGCCAACAGGTTCCACGGTTCGCCCACGCAGTATCCATCGATCTTCCCTGTGCGCAGGCTTGCGACCATCTGCGGCGGCGGTACCACAATGAAGTGCACGTCGTTATCCGGATCGACACGGCCCGCCGCCATCCAGTATCGCAGCTCGTAATTGTGCATGGAGAACGGGAACACCACGGCGAACCTCATGGGTGGACGCCCCTCGCGCCGATCGATGTCGATGATCTTCCTCAACGCGCGCGCGGACACCGGCCGCTCGCGCATCGCCTGTAGATCAGCCTCACACATGCGCGCGTGCAGCGTGCTGCTCACGGTGATCCCGTTGCCGTTGAGCCCCAGACTCAGCGCCGTCACCATCGGTCGCGCAAACCCGCCCAGGCCCAGGGTCGATGCGATCGGCATGGGCGCCAGCATGTGCGCTGCATCGAGTACGCCCACCATTACCTTGTCGCGCAACGTCGCCCACGAACTTTCGCGGGACAGCGCAACACTCAGCCCCTCGGCCGCGAAGTACCCGAGTTCCTGCGCCACGACCATCGGCGCACAATCGGTCAGGGGCAAGAATCCAAGGGTAACGCTGTGCCGCTCCAGTTTCATGACCCGTTCTTCCTGGCGGGGGATGCCATGAGTTCGCTCGCGGTGATGAGACTCCTGGCGAGATCGGCGATCTTCAGGTTGCGGTCCATGGCCATCTTGCGCATGGTCTTGTATGCGGCGTCTTCGTCGAGCTGCAATTGGCGCATGAGAATCCCCTTGGCGCGGTCGATGAGTTTGCGATCGGCGAGCGTCGTTCTGGTTTGTCTCAGTTCCTCGCGCATCGACTGAAACTCCTCGAAGCGCGCGATCGCAACTTCCATCACCGGCATTACGCGGCTTGCATGAAGACCGTCGACGACGTAGGCACTGACTCCGGCGCGCACGGCAGCGCGTATCGTCTCGGTGTTGTCGTCATTGGTGAACATGACCACCGGGCGCGGCCGCTCACGGCTAATTGTGCGCATGTGTTCGAGCGTATCGCGATCGGGCGAATCGATATCGATGATAATGACGTCCGGCGAGACTGCCGCAACCTCGGCGCATAGATCGGCGCCGGTCACGATGCGTGCAACCACTTCATGACCGGCGGCCGTCAGGGCGTCTTCCAGGATGGTAAAACGCCCCGGACAACTGTCCACGAGCATGATTCGCAGCCGCTTTGTGGATCTCGTCATCCGCGACTGGAACACGATTCTGGGCGCGGCCGCCTACCCCGGCCGGCGCTGCGCCGATGGGGTCTGAAGACACCGACAATCACCATTTGAACTGAACGTAGCCCCAAAACTTCTCCAGGTCGAAGGCCTGTCCCCCCACGGTGTTGCGCAATTGATTAAGGGCATCATCCGAGGCGTCGTAGTTGGCATACTTGACACCCACCAGCCAGTTCTTCTGGAACGGCTTTTCAACGACCACGTCCCATTCCGTGCCGTAGTCGTAGTCCTCGTTGTTGGCCGCGAGGTCGTGGTACATCAGCATTACAGTAGCGCCGTAGACGCCGCTGCGCAGTGTGACGAACAGATCCTCAATGCCATCGCCAGGCGTGATGAGGAAGCGATCCGCCCAGCCCTGGAAGGCGTGGTTGGTTCCCAGTATGGTCTGAAACGAGCTGACGCCGCCGTCGCCCTCAAGCACTTCGTAGCTCACCTTCGCAGTGATCGCATCGAGCCACTTCCTGCCGACCTGATAGGCTGCGCCACCCTCGGCCAGGTAGTAGTTGACTTCGATGTCCGCCGGATTGTCGTAGGCGTCGATTTGGTGCGCGAACTCGCCGGTGTAGAGCAGCTTCCACTTCCTGCCGATGCCTTTGTTGCCCTCGCCGCGCAGACCCAGCGTGTGCGTCGAGAAGCGATGGGACACGGTGTGGTCGAAGTCCAGCGTGTAGAAGTAGCCTTCCAGCTTCATTAGATTGAAACCATCCCAGTTCGCTTTCAGAAAATGCGAGTTCATCGGAAAGTCGGAACGGTCCGGAATGCCATTGTCTTCGCCGAAGATGCGGTTGACGTTCCAGACATAGGCATAGTCGAGCTTGAGCCTGCGATCGCCGGTATCTACATCGGGGAAGAATGACGTCGTTAGCCGCGCCGCGTCGAAGCCCTGCCAGTTCTGCCGCCAAAGGATATTGCCGACATAGCGGTGCAGCGGCGCCAGTCGATGCTCGATCTCCTGGCGTCCGGCGCGGATGACAGTGTACGGCAAGCCTTCATACCGCAGGTTTGCCTGTTGTACCTCGGTGCCGTCCGGATCGACCACGGTAGCGAACTTCGTCTCGAAGTTGCTGCCGCCATCGTTGTAGTCCTCGACGAGCGCAGTGACATCTTCGAACTGCAGGTAGGCGCCGATACCATGGAACAGGCCGGTGTTGTAGCCGAGCGCGGTGCGCAGTGTCACGGCATCGGCGTCTTTCACCGGTTGCGGCACCGTCGCGTCGTCATCCACGTATTCGTAGCGCAGCCGCGCATACAGGTCTACTTTTCCCCTGGTCAGCGCGTCGATGAAGCTATCGTCCGCGCGCGCCGCCACTGAGCCAAGCAATATCGGCATCGTCAGCATTGCAATGCCGAAAGCCCGCTTGGATGTCCTCATGTCTTTTCCCCTTATATGTACTTCCAAAAAGAAAAAGAGCCCGACCGACTCGTGTCGGTAAGGCTCCGTTGCCTGTGTCCGCGTTGCCGCATCTTTGTGGCGACCCCGCACTGGGCACTTCACTCGGCAGCGCAATACGCAGACCACAACGAGATTACGCTTACTTGTCAGAGAGTTGACCTCCAGTTTTACACAACGCTGCGCGGCCTGCGTGCACTGAACTGGTGAGCGATCCATCATGAGTGACTTCAAATGGTGCCGAAAGCGTCAGTGAAGGAGTGAGCTGGACGGAACTGCAGTGGTGCGGTCCGCGTCTG
>JBQTIC010000045.1:0-2716 GCA_052388435.1 Chromatiales bacterium
TCTCAGAGCACGCAAAGCAAAAAGCGTGGTTTTTGCTTTGCTTCATCTTCAACGGCTTGCAGCCTTCGAAGATGGCGGCACATCCCTGTGCCGCAGGAACCTCTGACTTAATCAGAGGTTCCTTAGATGCATGAACACACCTGGCATCGGGCAAAGCGCGGTACAACAAGGACGGCCATGAAGCGGACGGGCCAATCCGGGCTCGGGGCTCCGGGCGGCCTTGGCCTGCTCTCAAGTCAGGCTGTCGCTTCTCGTCGCGAAGACTTGAACACGCGGATGCGAGGATCGACCTCACTGCCTGCCTCGCATTTCTCCTGGATGTCAGGGCGCGACGCCGAAGGAGCGGTCCAGCAGCTCCTCGTGCAGGGCGCCGGCATGGAAGCTGCGGCCGGTTTTGAGCGAGGTAACGATCACGCGTGCCGGACTGAACAGCATCGGGTCGATCTGGTAGAAATCGTAATTACAGTCTTTGAACACCTGCGCAAAGGGCTTGCCGAAATCACGCGAGTTGTTGCTCGGCAGCTTCCTGGCCAGGTCCCCGGCCTCGGCGTCACCGCAGTTCACGAACAGGTGGATCTGACCGCCAAAGATAATGGCGTCGTTGGTCCGCCCCATGGCGTTGAGGAAGTCGGGAGCGGGCGGGCACAGCGGAGCGGTCGCAGTGCCGTCGACGACATCGCCGAGCGGAAAGCCCACCGCATGCACCTTGTGCATTGCCACTTCCAGCACGCGTCCCACTACCTGAACCGCGCCGGCCAGACTGGAGGTGGGGGTGAGGATCAGTGTCACGTTGCGCGCGGTCACTCCGCACATGTCGGCGATCTTCTGCGCCAGCTCCTCCGGCGGAAACTTGTCCACCTCGATGACCATGCACGCCTCTCTGGCGCGGTCACGATAGCCTAGCTCGTGGAACAGTTCCTCGCGGCTGCCGAGTGCCCGCGCCGGCCCGGATCCGAGGGCGTTGAAACCTTCCTTGCCCTTGCCGTGACTGAGGCTCCACCCGGCGTACTGGCTCGCCAGGCAGGCGATGACCGGGTTGGACGACCACACGTCCAGATGCCAAGGCCATTTATTGAACACTCTGGCGGAACGGATGTTGACCTTTCCCAAGCCACCCATGCAGATCTCGGTGATGCGTCGGCCGGCCTCAAGACCGCCGGGCACCTGGATGCCCGCGTCGATGACGCGGGTGCCGTTCTCCAGCCTTTGCACCGCGACCCGCAGCGCGTCACTATGCGCCACCAAATCCCTGACCAGTGGCGCCACCTGCTGGTTGACGCTGGGGGGAATGTTCCTGCCACGCTTTTTGTTGGGCACGGTCTTCTTCGCTTTGTTTTTGCTCGCCATGACTTTCTTCGTTTCTTTTGTCTCGGAATCACCCGCGTCGCCGGCTCGCGAAAACCCTGATCTATCCTGCGGGGCTGTCCGCCGCGTGTGGCTCCACCACCTGCCGCATTATCTCATCGAGGCGTTGCTGGGCGGTATGACGCGCCTCGGCACCGGTCTCGCCCTCGGCCAGGACCGTGCATAGCGGAGCTCCACGCGGCACGTGCCGACCCTTTCCTGGTCTGTCCGTGACCCATGCCGGCCAGCTCCAGTGTTCCGGCCTCCGCCAGGGTATCGGTGCATAGCACACCGCTGATGCGCGCAGCCTTGGGGCGACCTCCACCGGCGCCAGCCGTCCCCGACAGGCCGCGACATGCGCTGCGAACAGGCTCTCTTCACCCTCGGTCAGCTCGAAAGAGGCTGGCGGCCGCGGATTGATCTCCAACACATGGACGGCGCCCCGCGTGTCGCGCATGAAATCGATCCCGCACAGCCCGCGCAATTCGAACGCGCGCACGATGGGATCGATGATCTGCGCGATCAGGCCGGCCTCAACCGCGACCTCGACCCTGCGCACAACGCCGCTGTGCTGGAAGGGCGACAGCAGCGCGGGCTGCGCGCACCAATGCTCGCACATCCCAAGCAACCGAGCCTGCTCGCCATTCGCCAGGAACAGCGCCGACATTGAGCGGCCGCTGATGCGTCGCTGGCTGTAACATCCGCTCTCAACGCTCTCACCCCGCTGCAACGGGCGGATGTGCGCGCCGCCAGCGCCGCCTATCCGTTTCTGCAGCCAATCTGCACCGGGAGCCTGCTGCCGCCAGTTCGTCTGCGGATGCGTGATGCCCAGCCGATCGAGCGCTGGAAAGAACTGCGCCGGATCCTTGATTCGTTGAACGATGTCGGGCGGGTTACCCAATAGCAGAGAAGGTGGACACAGTGCCGCCAGCAGCGACGGGCAGTGCTCGAAGCCGCTGCCGTACACGATTCCTTCGACTGGATGCTGCACGCAAATGTTCGCCACCAGGTCGGGCAGAGGCGAGAGGTCGAACTCCGGGCCGATTGACGGCGCTACGGTCATCGAGGCCGCGCTGCCTCGGGTGTCCTCATCGCCAAAGATATCGACCGCATGCATGCGATAACCAGCCCGGACCGCCGACTGCCCCAGCGCGCGGGCCGATAACGCTATGATGAGGTAGGCCCGAGCCAATCCGATCTAGAGATTGGCGGTGATTTCCCGCGCCACCTGAAAGGCTTCCGGAAAGCTCAGATAAACCGGCTTCGCCGTCTCAACCATGATCCTGAACAGTTGCGTGTGCACCTTGTACTTTACGTCACCGACGGCGAGCGCGCCGATACCGAGGGCGCGGCGCGGCGTTGACTCGATAAC
>JBQTIC010000046.1:0-35918 GCA_052388435.1 Chromatiales bacterium
GCGGCACAGGGATGTGCCGCCATCTTCGAAGGCTGCAAGCCGTTGAAGATGAAGCAAAGCAAAAACCACGCTTTTTGCTTTGCGTGCTCTGAGAAGTCCAGGATGGGCTTATTCAGAGCTTCCCTAACACTCGCCGCGCGCTATCCTATTTATACCTGTAGCCCACGACTTCAGCGGAAATGAGGAACCGTCCGTCGGACCGCACCGGCAGCGGCGATGGGGGCTGATAACTGAACGGTACGCTTGCACCCGCTGGAATTTCTTCCGGCACGGTTTGGAAGACCGCCCTACCGGGATTGTCGTCGCCCGGTGAAAATTCCTCGTTCCACAGCCACTCGTAGGTAATCAACAGTTCCACATCCTTCACCGGATGTGGTGATTCATTGACTATCATTCCCTCAACTACGCCGTTGTTTTCCGTCACGCTCAACACTGACACGGTGTCCGATGGAATTTCGTCCGTGACGATTGTTTCAGCGCCTGCCGGCACAAGCCCACAGTTCAGTCCGGCGAGGGTAACAAGGGCAAGAGTGCAGGAAAGTGCTTTCATACTGGCCTCCTACTTAACGGCCGGGTTGCGTGTCGAGGCTCCCGGATGGCAGGTTAACGAAGGGTCTAATGCGCCGTTGCAGCGCGGTAAACGCACTTTGAAAGGCCTGGTGCGTTGCCCTCCGTCGATCCGTTTACAGTGAACGGCCTCCACGGTCCAGTTGGCCGTCAGCACGCCTGTCGGCCACACCGGGCACGACTGCGGCGCGCCCTTGTCGCTGGCACTGAATACAGGATCGAGCGACGGCTCCGGGCCCGTGAACTCATCCCGGCTCTTGCTGCCGGTTTTCACGTCAGAAATATTTGACCACAAGATTGTTGAGATACCGCAACAGTCTTTCCACGATGCCGGCTTTCTCGCCGCAGGCCTTGTCGATCACAACGGTCAGCGGGCCGCCACTGGAGGTCGTCGCCGGTCTTTCCACTGCCCTGGCAATCAATGCATCTTCGGTCTTGTAGACCCGATATCTCTTGGTTGTGTCGATATCAAGATATACCGACGACCCGTAAATGGTGTCCACGAACAGTCCCGGCGCGCCACTGACACGTTTGGAGGGAAAGAGGTCGATGAGCAGGTCGGGGGCTAGATCGTGCGACCGCGGCTTACTCAAGTTTTGCTTTTTCACATCTGAATACCGCCCCGATAGTCTGTCGAGCCGGTAGCGTGATTCAAGCCCCAACAGTGCGGTGATGCCTTTCCATTTCAGGAAGCTCGCATCCAATTGCCATTGATCGCCCGATATGCCGTATGACTGATAGGAACAAGTATCTCCCGTGGCAACATGCGCCACGTAACTCTGATGACCACGCGGTTCAAACCACAGCTCTGCGATGGGACGCTCGGCATTGAAACGGCCGTAAACATGGAAGGGTGCAATCAGCAGCAAGGCTCCCGCCGCGATGACGCTCAATATCAACGCCCACTTGGCGACTTTTAATAAGGCTCTGACCATCGCGGCTCGGGTGACGCCCAACAACACCTTAAGCAAATTTAGTACAGCCCAAACGCGAAACGCAAACACCTCCAGCCAGCCTGCCCTTCTGCCAGCCGCGCATGGTTCCGAGGAAGCCAGCGTCACACGCACGCAGGCGCACGGCGGTTGTTAGAATGGCAACCGGTACCCGCCACTTTTGCGGATCATCGATGATTACAACTGCTGCATCTGCGCTACATAACGCGCTCGCTGTGTTTCAGGCCGTATCTGTGGCGCCGACCGAAGCTGACAAACGCAACCAGACGTCGCTCCTCGCGCCTTGCCCGGCGCGATTGGGGACAGCAACGCACGGGTGAGACCTATGCCCACAGGCCCCAAGGCGCTCGCACGCTTCCTGCCGCGCTGGCAGGGCGTAACCCCTCCGCGCCGCGGGCGCGACGGCCTGCTCGATGTCCTCGCGCAGTTGCAGGGCGCCGCGCTGCCCGCCTCTGTTCTGGAGGCGCACATCCTGCGCGCGCGCGTCAGTCACTTTGACAGCGGCGATCTGGATTCGCTGTGTGCTGCCGGCAAGGTGGTTTGGCAGGGCATTGAGAGCCTTGGTGATCACGATGGCCGCATCGCCTTGTATCTCACCGATCACGTGCCTGCACTCATGCGAATGCTTGTGCCCGCCGCCGGCGAGTTGCAGCAGCGTATCTGCCAGTTGCTGCGCGCGCAGGGTGCGCTCTTCTTTCAGGACATCACCGGCGCGCTCGGCGGCTTTCCCAACGACGTCATGACTGCGCTTTGGGATCTGGTGTGGAGCGGCGAGGTCAGCAGCGACACGCTCGCACCGCTGCGCTCGCGACTGCGGGCCAGGCGCACGGCGCGTCATGGCTTTCGCTCGCGACGGCGGCACGGTCCGGCCGGGTCGGAGGGTCGCTGGTCGCTGCTTGTGCGGCGGGGCATGATGCTGCCAGGACGCAGCGCACGACTCGCCGCGCTCGCCACGCAGTTGCTCGAGCGTTACGGCGTGCTGACACGCGAGGCCGTGGTCGCCGAAGGGGTGAACGGCGGCTTCGCCGCTCTCTACCCGGCACTGAAGGCGTTGGAAGAGACCGGTCGCTTGCGCTGCGGTCATTTCATCGCCGGTCTCGGCGCGGCGCAGTTTGCCCTTCCCGGCGCCGCTGACCGGCTGCGCCAGTGCGGGCCGCCCGACAACGGCAACGCTGAGATCGTCGTGATGAGTGCCTGTGACCCGGCGAACGCCTACGGCGCCGTCCTGCCATGGCCCACGCGCAATGCCCGGGACCTGAAACCGCAACGCGTGCCTGGCGCGCGCGTTATCCTCCGCGACGGAGATCTGCTGGCGTTCCTCGGACGGCGTTCGCAATCGCTCCTCAGCTATCTACCCGAAGATAGCGAGCGGCGTATTGTCGCGCGCCGCGATCTGGCGCAGACGCTTGCCGGCCTGGTGGCCGCCGGCGAGGTACTGCTCATCGCAAGGATTGACGATGCGCCCGCAGTTGAGGCCGAGGTCGCGCCTGATCTCATCGCCGCCGGCTTCCGGCCCACGCTACGTGGCTTGCAGCACCATGGCGCGCGCGAGTTGCCAGACGGTGTCCGTTTGGATGCGACTGTGAAGCATTGACTCACGTGGTCCGGGCGCCCGAAGGCGTTACAAAAATGCTAGCGCGAGGCATTCTCTGGGAGACGACCGTGCGCAGCACCCGGCGCGCCCTCGCACGCGGCGCCTTGCACCCCATCGAGACACGCCAACGCTGGACGGAAGACGCAGGCGTCCGCTTCTGCATACGTTATGTCTCCAGCCTCGCTCGCAAGGTGCATCAGCAGGAGGCAGAGGCGACGGCAGGGACGATGCCGATCGATCCTTTTCTTCCGTATGACCCCGACATGTTTGTCGCCGATATCTCGGACACGCACGTCGCGCTGCTGAACAAGTTCCCGGTGTTCGAAAACCATCTGCTGCTGGCCACGCGCGCGTTCGAGGACCAGGAGGCGCTGCTGACTCAGGCAGACTTCGAAGCCCTGGCGATATGCATGGCAGAGTTTGAGGCACTGGCGTTCTACAACGCCGGCACACAAGCCGGCGCCAGCCAGGCGCACAAGCACCTGCAACTGGTGCCGCTGCCGCTGGCGCAGTCCGGCGCTGGCATCCCTGTGGAGCCGCTGCTGAGCGGGGTGGACGACGTGCGCGTCCGCAGTTTGCCGGGTCTGCCCTTTGCGCATGCCTTCGCGCGCATCGACCCCTCCCTGTTCGTATGGCCGGTCTCCGGCGCGCAGGCCCTGCATCGGCTCTATCTTGAAATGCTGGGGATGCTCGGCCTGCAGAGCGAGAACCGCGGCGGCACGCTCTGGCAGCGCCGTCCCTACAACCTGCTGGTCAGCCGCGAATGGATGCTGCTGGTGCCGCGCACGCAGGAGCGGTTCGAGGGGATTTCGATCAACGCGCTCGGCTTTGCCGGATCCATGTTTGTACCTTCCTCCGTGATGGTGGATACGATCATCCGCGCGGGGCCGATGCGCGCTCTGCGTACCGTCTCGCTCCCGAATACAGGCTAAGGGTCGGTCTGCCCGAGTGCCGGGAGTCTCGCGCCTGAAGGCAGCTCAACGGTGGCATTCACCGCTTGACCAGTCCACGGACAGACGAAACGCAATGCCGTGGCCACCAGTTGCATGCCGCGCGGGTCGCCGTTGTGCGCGCCGTACTTCGGGTCGCCCATCACAGGGAACCCGGTGTCAGCGAAGTGGCGGCGGATCTGGTGGTAACGGCCGGTCTGCATCAAAATCTGCACCCGCGTGACATCGCGTGCCGGGAGGTACTCGATCACCTGATAGTCCGTGACCGACGGTTTGCCATCCAGCGGCTGGTCGATACGCCCTTCGGCGCCTCGCCGTCGCAGGTCTCCTCTCACCTCGATTGAGTACTCCTTCTCGACGTTGCGCTCGCGAAACAGCGTCGAGAGTCTGGCCGCCGCCTGTGGCGTGTGCGCGACAAGGATCACACCGCTCGCCTCGCGATCCAGCCGATGCACAAGGAGGACAGGACGCTTCTGCTCGAAGCGCACCTCGACCTGGCGGCTCAGCGTCGCATGATCGCCGAAGCGCGAGCCCTCCACCAGCAGGCCAGGCGGCTTGTACCAGATGCTGTAGCGCTTCAAGTCGCGGATGATCTTTGCCTGCGGCGGCTGCACCGCCAGCACCGTGGGGTCGTAGTACAGCGCGAGGCGATCGCTGGGTTCCAGTTTCGTCGTGACCCGACGCAGGCGGCTGGGTTTGCGGCCACGCCGCTGAATCCAGACGGCACCCTTGCGCATCGCATCTTTGATCCGTTGCTTGGACAGAGCGCAGTGCTTCGCCAGCAGGTCGATCGCTTGCGGTGACTCACCGCGCCGGACCGTCACCTCCACCGTCACTATCTGATGACCTTGCGTCTTCGCGGCGGTGATGGCGGTGGCGGCGGGACTACGACGCGAGTGATTCATTGCATGCAGCGCCGGCGTGAGCGGTACGCAGCGGCCAGTTCCGAAGCTGACGGTGTTCAGCCGATCGGGCTAGTGGCGGGTGCTCGGCGTGCGCGGCGACTCCGCGGGCTCCTCGATGACGAGGCCACGGCGGACCCGGCGTCCGAGTAGTGCCGCCGCATTCATGAAGGCGCGCTCAGCCTCGCTGGCGCACCACTCCCAGTCGGCCGGGCTGCCGTTGACTCGCGCGCGCCAGTGCGCGAGCAGAAAAATCTCGCCGATCTTCAGCTCCACCGTCCAGTCGTGCCAGGTCTCCTCGGCCGTCTCTTCATCCGAATACTCCATTTCCACGAAGCGACAGTGGTTCGCATTCATCTCTGCCACCACCGCAGTCTCGCCGACGACGAGTGTGTCATCGACGCAGGTGCGCCACGCCGTGTGCGCGCTCTGCGCGGTGGCAAAGAACGTGTTAAGAACGCCCGCGGGCGTCAGCGTCAGCGTCAGCGGCGATTCCCAACTGGGGTCCTCGCTCGCGGCCGGTTCTTCGTCTTTAAGCGGTTTCATGTGCATGCTCGGAGACAGGCGAAACTGGAAGTTTAAGCCCTGCGTAATGAAACGGATACCTCGATGTCGAAGAGGGTCATTCCCGGCAAGACCGCTAAGCGGCCGTAACCCGGTATCCCCGTCCCCGCTGTGAGGGAAGGGTAGGCGGGATCTCATTGTCGATCTGGATGCCGGCGTCCACCGGCATGGCCACGGCAAGCGGGCCGCGAGGGGGCTATGCCGCGTCGGCGCGCCCGCTGTCCAGGTTGGCGCCGATGGCCTCGCGCAGGGCGTCGTCGACCGTCTCCAGCCATACGAAGCGCAGCTTCTCCTTTGCCTCAGCCGGCACCTCCTCCAGCTCCTTGGCATTGCGCGCCGGGAGAAGTACCGTGGTGATGCCGGCGCGCAGGGCGGCCAGCACCTTCTCCTTCACCCCGCCGATCGGCAGCACCAGACCGCGCAGCGAAATCTCGCCGGTCATGGCCACGTCCGGGCGTACAACCTTACCCGTCAGCAGCGACACGAGCGCGGTGAACATCGCGATACCCGCGCTGGGACCGTCCTTGGGCGTGGCGCCGGCCGGCACGTGTACGTGGATGTCGCTCTTCTCCAGGCTGTCTGCCTCCAGGCCGAGCGTCGCCAGGCGCGACTTGGCGAGCGACAGCGCCGCCTGCGCGCTCTCCTTCATCACATCGCCGAGCTGACCAGTGAGGATCAGCTTGCCGCCACCGGGCACACGCGAGGCCTCGATGAACAGGATGTCGCCGCCGACCGGCGTCCAGGCAAGTCCGGTGGCCACGCCCGGCACGCTGGTGCGCATGGCGATCTCGCTTTCGAACTTGCGCGGACCCAGGATCGGCGCGAGATCAACCGCGTCGATGCGGATGCCGCCCGCCGTGCCTTCGGCAACGAGCATGGCGGCATGGCGGAACACCGAGCCGATCTCCCGCTCGAGATTGCGCACGCCCGCCTCGCGGGTGTACTCGGCAATGATGGCGCTCAGCGCTTCGTCCGTGATCGCGCACTGCTCCGGCTTGAGGCCGTTGGCCTCGAGCTGGCGCTTGACGAGGTATCGGCGCGCGATCTGCATCTTCTCCTCCTCCGTGTAACCCGGAAGGTGGATGATCTCCATGCGATCGCCGAGCGCGCCAGGAATAGTGTCAAGCACGTTCGCCGTGCAGATGAACATCACCTTCGACAGATCGAACGGCACGCCGAGGTAGTTGTCCCGGAAGGTAGCGTTCTGCTCCGGGTCGAGCACTTCCAGCAGCGCGGAGGAGGGATCGCCGTGGAAGGCACCCATGCCCATCTTGTCGACCTCATCAAGCATGAGCACCGGATTGCGCGTCTCCGCCTTGCGCACGGCCTGGATGATGTTGCCCGGCAGCGCGCCAATGTAAGTGCGGCGGTGACCGCGGATCTCGGACTCATCGTGTATTCCCCCGAGACTCACACGCTGGAACTTGCGCTCCGTCGCCCGCGCGATGCTCTGACCAAGGGAGGTCTTGCCCACGCCCGGCGGGCCCACGAAACAGAGGATCGGACTCTTGCCGGTCGGGTTGAGCTTGCGCACCGCCAGGTGCTCGAGGATACGGCGCTTGATCTTGTCCAGACCGTAGTGGTCCTGGTCGAGGATCTTCCGCGCCTCGGCGATGTCGATGCGATCCTCGCTCTCCTTCGACCACGGCAGCTCGACCAGCCATTCGATATACGTGCGCAGCATCGAGTACTCGCCCGCCGCCTCGTTCATGCGCTCCAGGCGCTTGAGCTCCTTGCGGGCGTACTTATCCACCTCCTCGGGCATCCTGGCCGCCTCGATGGCCTTGGCGAGCTCTTCCTGCTCCTCGGCGCGCTCGTTGCCTTCGCCAAGTTGACTTTGGATTGCCTTCAACTGCTCGCGCAGCACAGCCTCGCGGTTGTGCTCCTCGATCGCCTCCTTGGTCTGCTTGCTGATCTCCGCCGAAATCCGCAGCACCTGCAGTTGATGCGCGACCAGCTTGATCAACTTGTCCAGGCGCGTGCGCAAATCAAAAGTCTCCAGCAAGTCCTGGCGTTCGCCGGCGCTGATATCCATGAAGCCAGCGATAAGGTCGGCGAGCTGGGAGGCCGAGCTGATGGTCTCGATGGCCTGTCCGACCTCCTTGGGCGCCTCCGCGATCAGCTCGAGCGCCTCGCGCGCCTTCTGCTTGAGCTGCAGCACACGCGCCTCGATCTCCGGTGTGGAGACCTCGCTCTCCTTGATGCGCTCGATGCGCGCGACCAGGAATGGCCATCCGTCCAGGAACTGCAGCACGCGAAAGCGCTGTGTGCCTTGGGCCACGATGTGATGCGTGCCGTCCTGCCCGGTGACGTAGCGCAGCACGTTGACGGTCGAGCCCACCCAGTGGAGGTCGTCCGGACCCGGCGTGTCCTGGGCAGGATCGCGCTGCAGCAGGAAGCCGAGCGGCCGCTCGTCATGCGCCGCCGCCTGTGCCGCGGCCACCGATCCCTCGCGCCGCATGGAGATGGGCGCCACCACGCCTGGGAACAGCACGACATTGCGCACCGGGATTATCGCGACCGCGTCTTCCGGTATCGGCTTGCGCGCGCCCGCCCTGCGGGCGCTGTTCGGTTCAGGAGGCGAGCCGTCGTCTTCGCTGCTTTTGTCGGAATCGAGCATGAAGTCCTGGATCATGGGCGTCACTCATGCGTGTATCGGTGATCTTGATCGATTAGACAAGCCCCTGAAGTCGGTTGCTCAACCCGAGATGGGGGTAAGTGGTCGCAAATTCAAGCACGCGAATGTCTCCCGCAGCGCAAACCCCGCACAAACAAGCGTCCGGGCCGCCCGTCACCCTCTGGCCGGCGCACCGGATATCGGCGACCGGGACGGAGCATGGCGGGACCACGTGGCGGGATTTATGAGGAGGAGGCGCGGATAGGTCACCGCCGCGGCCTGCGTCGGCCGGCGGCGAGGTGCGGTATGCTATGGGAGTACCTCCGCATGCACGCCGATGAATGAGACCCGTGGCCGGCACAATGCCCCCGATGAGCGAAGCGGCGCTTATCGAGGGCCTGAAGCGCGGTGACGACGAGGCGTTCAAGACGCTGGTCAGGCAATACGGCGATTATCTCTATCGCGTCGCCCTGCGCGTCACGCGCAGCGAAACGGAGGCCGGCGAGGCGGTACAGGAGGCCTTGATCGGCACGTTTCGCAGCATTGCCAGCTTCGAGTCGCGCTCTACGCTGAAGACCTGGCTCCATCGTCTCGTGGTCAACTCCGCGCTGATGCGTCTGCGCAGCATCGAACGCAGGGCCGAAGTCTCCATCGACGAGCTGGTCCCCGAGATCGAAGACGTGCGCGAAGAGCCGGAATGGACCTTCGTCGAGTCGGTGGAGGCCGCACTGGAACGCGACAGCGTGCGCGCGGCGGTGACGCAAGCGATGGGCCGGCTGCCCGATCGCTACCGTATCCTTCTGGTGCTTCGCGACATCGAAGGTTTTGATACCCATGAGGTAGCGCAACTGCTTGGCGACACCGAGGGCAACGTCAAGGTGCGATTGCACCGGGCGCGCGCTGCGCTCAAGACGCTGCTCGAGCCGCTCTACCGCCAGGAGGCGGTTTGAAGTGAATAAAGTACTAAAACGATTAGAGTTCTTTATGCTGAAAGTGCTGCCCGGCATGATGACCTGCGCCGACGCAGATGCCTTCGTCGTCGACTACCTCGACGGAAGGCTGAAAGAAGGCGAACGACGCCTGTTTGAGCGGCACATCCACTTCTGCCGCCCTTGTCGCGCCTACCTGAAGGCCTACAAGCGCACCCTGGAGCTGAGCAGGGCTTATGGCGAAGCGGCTGACAAGGTCGAAGTGCCGCGCATGCCCGAGCAGCTGATACAGGCGATCCTGGCGGCAAAAGGCCGGCAGCCCCCACCCACCGACTAGCGCTCCTCGCGCTTTTCTCCTCGTCCCGCTCGCGCGGGGATTCTCCTGGCGCGGCGGCTACGCTGACGGCGGCGGCGGCCGCGGGCGCGCGTACCCTCGTCCCGCTCGCGCGGGGATTCTCCCTAACCGCCGTTCCGGCATTCGCTGCTTCAGGACGCACAGCGATCGCTCGTGCGCGAGCGCAGATCCACGGGCACGTGCCGCGAAGTCCATCGCGGCGGCTATTGTGCACTGTAACCTTACGAGCACTCGGTGCATCAAAGCGCGCCTTGGCGAGTCGTAAGTCCGTTGCAGCGAGGTGTAACCAACAACGAACAGGCGACATCGAATCTACAACGGGCGAGCGTGAGTCGCCCCGAAGTTAGTCAGAACTGAAGTTCGATCACTCAAGTTGGAGGTTACACCTATGAAGAAGTTAATTGTTGCAGTTGCCTTGTTTGCCAGCGCCGCGGCGCAGGCCGATGAAGGGTTCCGCCCATGGGGCGATCCGGTTGCGCGCGGCGCGGGCCAGCAGGTCAGCGCTTACGCGGGTCCGGGCAGGGATGTGTTCGGCTTTCAGCCTTTCCTGGCGACCCAGAAGGCGCTCAAGCGTCCGAGCACTGTCGAGGATGCCAGCATCGCGGCAATGGTTAGCCGCACCATCGGCTTTCGGCCCTGGGCGTCGTAAGGCGGAAACCGGTCCGGCGCCCGCGCGCAGCAAAGTATCGCTTCGCGCGCAAGGCGCCGGCCGCATTCCAAGCTAGCAATCAATCAGACAGGAGCTGACTATGCGCAGGAGTTCTCCGTTGATCGGCGTTACCCTGGGTGCGGCAGTGACGGTCACGGCGATCGCCGCCGCGTCACTGGTTCATGCCACCAGTCCATTCCAGTCCATCGACGCCCATGGTTACAGGGTCGCGGACAGCCCCGAGGGCAAATGCGGCGAAGGAAAATGCGGGACAAACAACGCGGCCGCGGACGACGAGGCCACGCGCGAAGGCAAATGTGGTGAGGGCAAGTGCGGCGCCGACAAAAAGGGTGAAACCGAGGCGCAAGGCGATACTGGCCCCTCCCGGAAGGGTGAACAGGACGGCTGATCCCTTTCGAGCCTATTCCCGCGTTGACTTTTTGCCATGTCACTCTGACGGCTCCCGAACACCTCCCCAACGGCGTGGTCAATGAACGTTGACACCTCGTGTGTTAAATTTTCGTCCGCTCATCATTGGACGTCACCATTCAGGAGGATTGAAAATGAACACGGCCCGCATCCCGGCGATCCTGGCGTTTACAGCAACGGTTATCCTCAGCCCTTTGGCTTCGGCAGCGCAGTACAAGATCGATCCTGCCCATGCATTCATCCAGTTCCGCATCGCCCACCTGGGCTATAGCACGCTTGCCGGCCGTTTCAACAAGTTCTCGGGGAATTTCAACTGGGACCAGCAGGACCCCGAGGCGTCGCAGATCAGCGTCACCGTGGACACCGCGAGCATCGACAGCAACTGGGCCGAGCGCGACAAGCACCTCCGCGGCGACGAATTCCTGGATGTCGAGAAATTCCCCGAGGCGACCTTCAAGAGCACGAAGTACACCGGCGATGCGACAGGCGGCAAGCTCGAGGGTGTCCTCACGCTGCACGGCGTCAGCAAGCCTGTGGCGCTGGATGTAAAGGTGATCGGCGAGGGTCCGGATCCATGGGGTGACTATCGCGCCGGCTTCTCCGCCACGACCACTATCACGCGCGCCGACTTCGGGCTCGCCTACGACCTTGGCCCCGCGGCCGAGACCATGAACTTCGATCTCTTCATCGAGGGCATCAGGCAGAAGTAGCGCATTGAGCCCGCGTCGCGCCTGTGCCACGGGCTTTCCCGTGGTGGCCCTTGTGCCCGCCCGCGATGTTCTTGATGTTCCTTTCCCCTCGACGCGGGAAGCCTGTCCTGAGCACCGTCGAAGGGGCGGGTATGGGGGTGAAAGGTCGAAAGCGCACAGACCTCTCATCCCTCCCCGTTACCACAGCATCCTTCTCAATAGCCCGTCCTTTTCGATGAACTGATGTTTGAGCGCCCCGGCGGCATGAACGGCGACGAGCACAGCAGTGAGATAGGCCAGCCAGAAATGCAACTCCGTCGCAAGGTCACGCACCGTCTCGCCGCGCGGCAGCAGCGCGGGAATGGCGATCAGGCCGAACACTGACACCTCCTGCCCCGCGGAGGTCGAGATCACGTAGCCCGTCACCGGGATGAGAAACGTCATCACGAACAGCACGCCATGGGTTGCTCTCGCCGCCGCGCGCTGCCACCCCCGGATCGAAGCCGGCAACGCCGGCAATGGGCTGTAGATGATCCACACCAGGTTGAAGATCGCCAGCCCCAGCACGATCATCCCCAGCGCCTTGTGCCATTCAAGCGAGCGGTTGTACCAGGGATCGAAATAGGTCAGCGTCACCGTCCACGCGCCCCAGCCGATGAGCGCGATGATGAGCAGCGCGATCGACCAGTGCAGCAGCTTCGCGACGACACCATAGCCTTGCCTCTCACCACCCATCGTTTTTGCATCCCTCGCGTCTACACGACCCATTCACTTTTACATAAATGGTGACAGCGCCAATTGGCGAACTCATCCCGAGCGCGTGTGAGTGATCTTGAAAGGCAAGATCACTCGTCGCGTTGCTCCTCGGGATGACATCAAACCGCCCTCACGGTGATTCCGGTAGGCGTCAGGGCAGCAGCACCGTCGAGCCGGTAGTGCGGCGCGCCTCCAGATCGCGGTGCGCCTGCGCCGCCTCGCGCAGGGCGTAGCGCTGATTGATCTCGATCTTGACCTTGCCGGAGGTCGCAACTTCGAACAGGTCGGAGGCCATTGCCAGCAGATCCGCGCGCTTCGCCGCGTAGGCAAACAGGGTCGGCCGGGTGAGAAACAGAGAGCCCCGGCGCGCCAGTTCACCGGTGTCGAGGGGTGGCACGGGACCGGAGGCGTTGCCGAAACTCACCATCATGCCGAGCGGCCGCAGGCAGGCGAGCGAGTCCATGAAGGTGTCCTTGCCTACCGAATCGTAGACCACTGGCACGCCCTCGCCGTTGGTAAGTTCCTTCACCCGCTCGACAACGTTCTCGCGCGTATAGACGATGGGGTAGTCACAACCGTTTGCCTTCGCAAGCGCGGCCTTCTCGTCCGAACCCACCGTACCAATGACGGTAGCGCCGAGGGAGTTCGCCCACTGGCAGACGATGAGGCCCACACCGCCCGCCGCGGCATGAATCAGGATCGTGTCGTCCGTCTGCACGCGGTAGGTCCGCCGCAGCAGATATTGCGCGGTGAGCCCTTTGAGCATCATCCCCGCTGCCTGCTCGAAGCTGACAGCCGCGGGCAGTTTCACCAGCCGGTCGGCAGGCAAGACCCTCTCATCGGCGTACGCGCCGAGCGGCCCGCCCGCGTAGGCGACGCGATCCCCGGGGTGTATGTCGGAAACACCCTGGCCTATCGCTTCGACCACCCCGGCACCCTCCAGTCCGATGCCGGAGGGGAGCGGCACCGGGTACAGGCCGCTGCGATGATAGACGTCGATGAAGTTAACGCCGACGGTGTGATGGCGTACGTACGCCTCGCCGGATCCAGGCTGGGCAGGGTTTGTCACTTCGACCTGCAGGACTTCCGGCCCACCGGTCTGATGGAATCGTATTGCATAACTCATAGTGCGCCTTTTCCCTTCATTGCCGGGTCAGCGAATCACAAATCCGACGTTGCCCCCGTTATCCGGAATGCGAGCTTTGCCGGTACTTGGGAGCTTTGCAGAGTCCTGCAAGTGCTCGACATAGACGGTCACAGCGGGAAGCTCCGGCATGACCGTAACGTAACCCATTCTTCGCACCGGAACTAATCCCGATCTGGGTCATTCAAAATGGACGCCACGCCGTTCGGTGGAATGACGCCACGGAAGCGACGATACTAGCCCTCCAATTGCCGCCGGGGCTTAACCACACAGCGCCCCCTGTCCACGATGAACGATCTTTCCAAACTGCGGATAGACCGCGAAGACAAGGTTAGTGTCAAACGGCGTGGTCGCTGGCGCAAGCGGATGATCGCGCTGGTGCTGCTCCTCATTGCCGGCGCGGTTGTCGGCCGCGCTTACGTGACCGGTCAGCTCAAAGCCCTCGAGCCGAAGCTCAAGGTCGAGGTCGGCACCGTTTCCACCGCTTATCCGTCGCAGGCCCTCACGCTGTTCAACGCCACCGGCTACGTTGTGCCCCAGACCAAGGCTGACATTGCCTCGAAAGCCACCGGACGTCTCGAAGCGCTCGAGGTCGAGGAAGGCAGCCGCGTGAGCAAGGGCCAGATCATTGCGCGCCTCGAGAACCAGGACGTAACCGCCGCCATGGAGCGCGCGAAGGCGAACGTCGACGCGGCCCGATCAGCCGTGACCGAGGCGCGCGCGCGCCTTGGCGAAGCGCAGGCGCGCGTCGCCGAAGCGCGCGCTGAGCTCCGGGATGCCGATCGCGCACTGCAACGGGCGAAGGCCATGGTCGATAAGAACTATGTTACCCCCGAGGTTTACGACGCCGCCGTTGCCCGCCAGGACAAGGCGGCAGCGAGTCTCACCAGCGCCGAGGCCACCGTCGCCGCCGCTGCGGCGTCCATTGCTGCCGCCCAGGCACGGGTGAGCGCCGCCGAGGCCGCACACCAGGAGGCAAAGGTGCAGGTCGAGTACACGCTCATCCGCGCGCCCTTCGACGGCGTCATCCTTTCCAAACAGGCCGACATCGGTGACGTCGTGGCGCCGTTTTCCTCGACGGCGCAATCAAAGGGCGCGGTGGTGTCGATGGCTGATCTGGACACGGTGCAGGTGGAGACCGATGTCTCGGAATCGAACCTCATCAAGCTCGCGGTCGGGCAGGCCTGCGAGATCCAGCTCGATGCCCTGCCCGACGTGCGCCTGCGCGGCGAGGTGCACATGATCGTACCGACGGTCGATCGCGCCAAGGCGACGGTGCTCGCCAAGGTGCGCTTCGTGGACAGGGATGAGCGCGTGCTGCCGGACATGAGCGCCCGCGTGGCTTTTCTCTCCAGGCCGATCCCGCCGGAGGCGAATACGCCGCGCATCGTGGTGCAGCCACACGCCGTGGTCACGCGCGACGGTCAGAGCGTTGTCTTCCGCGTGGCCGACGACAGGGCCACGCAGGTTTCCGTGACGAACTCGGGCAGACTTGGCGACCTTGTGGTCATCGAGGGTGATTTAAAGGCGGGCGAGAAAATCGTACTCGATCCGCCGGAGAAGCTCGAGGACGGATTGCGCGTGGTTATCGCCAATCCATGAGCGCGATCGTTGAGATCCGCAACCTGAGCAAATCCTATCGGCGCGGTGATCAGACCGTGCCGGTGCTGAACGACCTCACCCTGACCATCGAGGAGGGCGAGTTCGTCGCCCTGATGGGTCCCTCGGGCTCCGGCAAGTCGACGCTGCTCAACCTGATCGCCGGCATCGACACGCCGGACAGCGGCGAGATCCACATCGGCGGCATCGACATTACCGGATTGAGCGAGGCAGAGCTGGCACAGTGGCGCGCCGATCACGTCGGCTTCGTCTTCCAGTTCTACAACCTCATGCCGGTGTTGACGGCCTACGAGAACGTCGAGCTGCCGCTGCTGCTGACCAGCCTGTCGCGCCAGCAGCGGCGCGAGCACGTGGAGACGGTGCTGAGCCTGGTGGGACTGGAGGATCGCATGGAGCATTACCCCTCGCAGTTGTCCGGCGGCCAGCAGCAGCGCGTGGCCATCGCACGGGCACTCATCACCGACCCGACCATCATCGTTGCCGATGAGCCGACCGGCGATCTGGACAGGGTTTCCGCGCGGGAGATACTCGACCTGCTCGATCAGCTCAACGAAGAGCTGCGCAGGACCATCATCATGGTGACACATGATCAGCTCGCGGCCGATCGCGCGCACGTCATCCGCCACCTCGACAAGGGCTTGCTCACCGACGCCGCGCCCGTCGTCCACGGCGCGGGCGCGACCGTGTAGCAACACGGGGGAGTCGTGTCATACCTGGTGCGCCTCATCTTGCGGAACGCCCTTCGCCATCCGCTGCGCACGCTGCTGACGGCCATCGGCATCATCGTCGCGGTGACGGCCTTCGGGCTGCTGCGCACAGTGGTCGACGCCTGGTACGCGGGCGCCGAGGCCACATCGGCGTCGCGTCTGATCACCCGCAACGCCATCTCGCTGGTCTTCCCGCTGCCCATCCACTATCTGACCAAGATCCGCCAGCTCGAGGGCGTGGCGATGGTGAGCAACGCCAACTGGTTCGGCGGCATCTACATCAGCGAGAAGAACTTCTTCCCGCAGTTCGCGGTGGAGCCACGCACCTACCTCGAACTTTATCCCGAGTTCATCCTGTCCCCGGAGCAGAAGAAGGCCTTCCTGCTTGACCGCCGGGGTGCGCTGGCCGGGCGCAAGCTGGTACAGCAGTTCGGCTGGAAGATTGGCGATCAAATCCCCATCCGCGGCACCATCTTCCCCGGCGACTGGACCTTCGTATTGCGCGGCATCTATCGCGGCGTCGATTCCAAGGTGGACGAGACGCAGTTTTTCTTTCACTGGGATTACCTCAACGAAACGATCAAGAAGGCCCTGCCGGCGCGCGCCGATCAGACCGGCATCTACGTCGTGGGTTTGGAGAATGCGCAGGACGCGCCGGAGGTCTCGCAGCGCATCGACGCGATGTTCAGCAATTCGCTCGCGGAGACATTGACCGAGACCGAGAAGGCATTTCAGCTCGGCTTCGTATCGATGACTGAGGCGATCCTCCTCGTCATCCAGGTGGTCTCTTTCCTGGTCATCCTCATCATCATGGCGGTGATGGCCAACACCATGGCGATGACCGCACGCGAGCGCAGGAGCGAGTACGCGACGTTGAAGGCGCTCGGCTTCTCCTCGCACTTTGTCGTGGCGCTCATTCTCGGCGAGTCGCTGCTGATCTCGCTCGCGGCCGGTGGCGCCGGGATCTGGCTCACATTCCCCGCGGCCCGCTACTTCGCAACCCAGGTCGGGACCTGGTTCCCGATCTTTAACGTCTCTACCGAGACGGTATGGCTCGCCGCCGGTGCCGCACTGCTGGTCGGCGTGGTGGCCGCGCTGATCCCGGCCTGGCGCGCCGCCACCGTCAATGTCACAGAAGGTCTGCGGGCGGTAGTTTAGGGGACCCCGGATGCGCGTGCCGTTCTCTTACATCGTCCGCAACCTGTGGGTGCGCAAGCTCACCACGCTCCTGACCGCGACGGGCATGGCGCTGGTCGTGTACGTCTTCGCCACCGTGCTGATGTTGTCGGAGGGGCTCCAGAAGACCCTGGTGGAGACGGGCAGCATGGACAACGTCGTGGTCATTCGCCGTGCCGCTGAAACCGAAGTGCAGAGCAGCCTGTCTCGGGAGCAGGCGGCGCTGGTGGCAAGCCTGCCCGAGATCGCGAACGGATCCGATGGCGAGCGGCTGGTATCGCGGGAAGTGGTGGTGCTGATGGTGTTGTCCAAGCGCGGTACCGACAAACCGTCGAACGTGACGCTACGCGGATTGCCACCGGGCGGTGTGACCCTGCGGCCACAGGTCCGCATCGCGCAAGGCCGCATGTTCCGGCCAGGCTCCTCGGAGATCATTGCCGGTGGCAGGATCGCCCGCGGCTTCACCGGCGCCGGCATCGGCGAGCGGCTCAAGCTCGGCCCGCGAGAATGGACGGTCGTCGGCGTTTTCGACGCCGGCAATACGGCCTTCGCCTCCGAGATCTGGGGCGATGTCGATCAGATGATGCAGACCTTCCGCCGCGAGTCCTACTCCTCCGTCATCTTCCGCCTCGCCGACCGCAGTCGCTTCGAGGCCGTCAAAACAGGGCTGGAGAAAGACCAGCGGCTCACCGTGGAGGCGGATCGCGAGCCGCAGTTCTACGCCAGGCAGTCCGAGGCGATGTCGACCTTCCTGCGCATCCTGGGCGTGACCTTAAGCGTCATCTTCTCCATCGGCGCCATCATCGGCGCCATGATCACCATGTACGCATCGGTCGCCAACCGCACCTCCGAAATTGGAACGCTGCGTGCCATCGGCTTCCGGCGCCGCAGCATCCTGGGCGCCTTTCTCACCGAGGCGATCCTGCTGAGTCTTATCGGCGGGGCCATCGGTCTCCTCCTCGCCTCATTCATGCAGTTCATCACCGTCTCGACCATGAACTGGCAGACCTTTTCCGAGCTGGCCTTTGGCTTCGCCATGACCGAGCGAGTAGTCCTGCAAAGTGCCGTCTTTGCGCTGCTGATGGGTTTGGCGGGCGGGTTCATGCCCGCCGCGCGCGCGGCGGGCATGAACATCGTGGAGGCACTGCGCGCCGCCTGAAGCCCCATCCCACGGATCGCCAGAAAGCAGGCGGAGGGCGCGCTTGCGCGGCGCGCAACGTGACGGCGACCGCATTCCGGACCGCGGTGGTATCTGCCGCGATGTACCCTATTGCCAGGCCTGCCGCTATTATCAAACTTCCCCGCCGCCTGACTGTCCGTTTAAGAGAAGGCGACTCTTGGTGAGCGCAGGCATCGGAGGTGGAAGCAGCCGTGGCGTCCCCGATCAGAAAGCCCGTCAGTCCGCTGGCGCCGCCGGCCGCGTTGGTCGAGATCCGTACCGAAAGCCTGCACAAGTGCTTTGACGGCCCCGCGGTCCTGCGCGGCATCAGCCTGGCCATACCTCGCGGCGACGTGGTAGCCATCGTTGGCGGATCGGGATGCGGCAAGACAGTGCTTCTCAATCACGTGCTCGGCCTGCTGACCCCCGATCGCGGCAAAATACAGGTTGCGGATCACGATCAGCCGGGGGCGCCGCTGCGCGACCTGGCGGCGCTGTCCCAGGAGGAACGCGACCGCATTCATACCCATTGGGGAGTGGTGTTCCAGCGTAATGCCCTGTTTTCCGGGACGGTGTACGACAACCTCGCGCTCTGGCTGCGTGAGGTGCGCGCCCTGCCGGATGAGGAGATACGCCCTATTGCACAAGCGGCCCTGGCGGCGGTCGGCCTCGCGGCCGATGAGGAATTCCTGGGCCGCAGTCAGGAGAATCTCTCCGGCGGCATGGCCAAGCGGCTGGCCGTCGCGCGGGCGGTCGCCACCGACCCGGCGGTGCTCTTCTACGATGAGCCGACGACCGGTCTCGACCCCACAAGCTCCGCGCAGATCCACGACCTGATCCACAGCACCCATCACGCCTATCGAACCGGTAGCGGCGGCCGCACCACGGTCATCATCACCCATGACAAGGACCTACTCTACCGGCTGCGCCCGCGTACCATCATGCTGCACGAGGGCAAGGTTCACTTCGACGGCGCGTTTGAGAAATTCGAGCGATCCCGCTCATCAATCATCAGACCCTACTTCGAGCTGATGCCGCTCCTCAACCAGCGCAACGCACCGCCCGAGCGATCTGCGGCAGCTTCCCCCTGAGTTCGGGCGCGCTCTCGCAGCGGCGCCGCGCGAGCAGCCCGACCCGTTCACGATCCGCCTCTCCGCGTTGTCCCCGGCGAGGGGAGTGTAACGACAACCGGCCAGTCAGCCGCTGCGCCGCGCCTGCTGTGGCAGGCGCCTCGCGAGGAAGCCGGCGAGGATGCGTGCGGTGTGCGAGCGGCGTCCCGCGCGCGCCACCTGCTCCGGCGCGCCCTGGGCAACCATGCGTCCGCCGGCCTCCCCGCCCTCGGGACCCAGGTCGATGACCCAGTCCGCATCGGCAATCACGTCAAGATTGTGCTCGATCACGACAACGCTGTTGCCGGCATCGACGAGTCGATGCAGGACGCGGATGAGCTTCTCGACATCGGCCATGTGCAGGCCGACGGTCGGTTCGTCGAGGACATAGAGGGTTTGCTTTGATACGAAGATCCCTCGACTCCGCTTCGCTGCGCTCGGGATGGTCCCTGAACTCGCCTTCGCAAGTTCACTGACCAGCTTGATGCGTTGCGCCTCGCCGCCGGAGAGCGTCGGGCTCTGCTGGCCGAGCGTGAGGTAGCCCAGACCCACGTCCTGCAGCAGCTTTAGAGCGTGATGCACACCGCGGTGCGCAGCGAAGAACTCGACCGCCTCATCGACACTCATCGCCAGCACATCGGCGACGCTGCGGCCCTTGTATCGCACCGCCAGCGTCTCGGGGTTGAAACGCGCGCCGCCGCACGCCTCGCAGGTCACCTTCACGTCCGGCAGGAAGCTCATCCCGACGGTTTTGATGCCCTGCCCCTTGCACGTCCCGCACCGGCCGCCGGATACGTTGAAGGAGAAGCGGCTCGCGCTGTAGCCACGCATGCGCGCCTCCGTGGTCTCCGCGAGCAGGCGGCGAACCGCGTCCCAGAAGCCGACATAGGTCGCCGGGCAGGAACGGGGTGTCTTGCCGATCGGCGTCTGCTCCACCTCCAGCACGCGCGAGATCTGGTCCCAGCCCCCGATGCCGCGGCAGCCACTCAGCGCCGTCTTGCCGCGACGCTTCGAGGCCAGCAGACGCCTGAGGTTGTCGTGCACCACGTCACGCGCCAGCGTGCTCTTGCCGCTGCCGGACACGCCGGTCACGCACACCAGCCGCCGCAGCGGCATGCGCACATTGATGTCGCGCAAGTTATGCAGAGAGGCGCCGCGCACATGCAGCGAAGGTGCTTTGGCGTCCGTATGCCGGCGACCGACCAGCGGATGCACCAGAGGGTGCGTGAGGAAGCGGCCGGTGAGTGATTCGCGCGCACGCTTGAGGTCCGCGATGGTGCCCTCGGCTACGACACGGCCACCGCGTGTGCCGGCGCCGGGACCGAGGTCGATCACGTGCGTGGCGTGGCGGATGGTGTCCTCGTCATGCTCGACCACCAGCAGCGTGTTGCCCTTTGACTTGAGCTTCGAAAGGGTGGCGAGCAGCACGCGGTTGTCACGCGGGTGCAGGCCGATGGTCGGCTCATCGAGTATGTAGCAGACCCCGCGCAGGTTGGAGCCGAGCTGGGCTGCGAGGCGCAGCCGTTGCGCCTCGCCTCCCGAGAGCGTTGGCGCCGCCCGGTCCAGGGCCAGGTAGCCGAGCCCGACCTCTTCGAGGAAGCCCAGACGGGATCGCAACTCGGCGGCGAGGTCCCGCGCAATCGCCAGCTCCCGGCCGCGCAGCTTGAGGGCACGGAAATAGCGCACCAGTTCATTGACCGGCATGGCGCCGAGGTCGGCGATCGATCGCGCGCGGAACCTAACCGCCAGCGCCGTGCGGTTCAGGCGCCTTCCGCCGCAGTCCGGGCAAGGCGGCGGTCCCTCGCCATGCCAGCTCTCGTAGCGGTCCGTCCACCAGAGCTCTTCGCCGGTCTGTTGTTCATCGAAACCGCGCAGCAGCACGCCGGCCCCATAGCAGGTCTCGCACCAGCCGTGTTTCGAGTTGTACGAAAACAGGCGGGGGTCGAGCTCCGCGAAGCTGCGGCCGCAGATCTGGCACGCGCGTTTCGTGGAGAACACTGTGGTCTCGACCGGGGCTTGGGCAAAAGGGGTCGGATTCGATTTTCGCGCAGCGGGATGTTCGCCGTGCTGATCCCCAGCCGACAATCGACTCCGCCCCCTTTTTTCTGTGTCGAGCACGTGGACGACACCGTGGCCGAGGTCCACAGCGCGATGTAGCGCGTCTCGCAGCTCTGCCTCGGCGCGCGGCGTGGCCTGCAGGGTAGCAACAGGCAGCTCGATGGTGTGCTCGCGGAAGCGGTCCAGGCGCGGCCACGCCGCGGTCGGCAGCAGCTTCCCGTCCACGCGCAGCTGCGCGTAGCCCTTGCGCGCCGCCCACTTTGCGACATCCGTGTAATAGCCCTTGCGCGCCACCACCAGCGGTGCGAGTAAGGTAATCGCCCTGTTCCGCCACTCGCGCAGCAGCCGCGCGGCGATGGACGCCTCGCTCTGCGGTTCGATGGCCACGACGCAGTCGGGGCAATACTGCCTGCCGAGCTTGACGAACAGCAGGCGCAGGAAGTGGTGAATCTCGGTCATCGTGCCCACCGTGCTTTTGCGGCCGCCGCGGCTGGTGCGCTGCTCGATGGCCACCGTCGGCGGTATGCCGAAGATCGCGTCCACGTCCGGACGCGCCGCCGGCTGCACGAACTGGCGCGCGTAGGCGTTCAGCGATTCGAGATAGCGCCGCTGGCCCTCGGCAAAGACGATGTCGAGGGCGAGCGTGCTCTTGCCGCTGCCGGAGACACCCGTTATGACCGTGAATTCGTTGCGCGGGATGCAGACGTCGATGCCTTTCAGGTTGTGCTCGCTGGCGTTGTGGATACGGATGGCGTCGTCCTTGCCGGATGTGAGCAAATCCCCCCTTTGAAAAGGGGGGTGGTGCCGCGTAGCGGCGCGGCGGGATTTCGCAGGTGCTGCCTTGTATTCCTGCAGCGCGCGTCCGGTGTGGGAGTGCGCGCAACGGACGATCCCCTCCGGCGTGCCCTCAAACACGATGTCCCCGCCGGCGTCACCGCCTTCCGGCCCCAGGTCAATGATCCAGTCGCTGGCGGCAATGACGTCGAGGTTGTGTTCGATGACGACTATGGAATGGCCGGCGTCGATGAGATGGCGCAGCGCGCGCAGCAGTTTGGCGAAGTCGTCGAAGTGCAGACCCGTGGTCGGCTCGTCGAAGAGAAACAAAATCCCCGTGCTGGGCACGACGCGCCCTTTGCCCCCCTTTTTCAAAGTGGGGTTGGGGGGATTTTGGCGGCGAGCGTTCCTGTCACGCGAGCTCGTCATTGCCAGGTGGCCGGCGAGTTTGAGTCGCTGCGCCTCGCCGCCGGAGAGCGTGGGCACAGGCTGTCCCAGGCGCACATACTCAAGGCCCACCTCGGCGAGCGGTCGCAACGCACGCTGCACATCCTGCTCATCGGCGAAGAAGGCGAGTGCCTCGGCAACGGACATCTCCAGTACGTCGGCGACACTTTGTGTTTGTCTGCCGCGGCCGGCGACCTTCGCCTCCAGCACCTCACCGCGATAGCGGCGACCATTGCAGTCTGGGCAGCGCAGATACACATCGGACAGAAACTGCATCTCCACGTGCTCGAAGCCGCTGCCGCTGCAGGTGGGGCAGCGGCCGTTGCCGGCGTTGAAACTGAAGGTGCTGGCCGTATACCCGCGCTCGCGCGCGAGTGGCGCCTTCGCGAACAATGTGCGGATAGCGTCAAAGGCGCCCACGTAACTCGCCGGGTTGGAGCGTGTTGTGCGTCCGATCGGCGACTGGTCCACGAGCACCACCTCGACCAGCGCCTCGTGGCCGCGTATGCCGACGTGCGCGCCGGGGGCCTCGGTTGGCTTGCCCATGAGCTTGCGCAAGGCGGGGTAGAGGAGATCCTGGATAAGGGTCGACTTGCCCGAGCCCGATACGCCGGTGACGCACACCAGGCGGTGAAGTGGAATGGCGATATCGATGCCCTTCAGATTGTGCTCGCTCGCGCCCAGCACCTCGAGAGCGGGAAGTGCTGTCGTTCCGACATCCCCGCGCAAGCCGCAATCCGGTGATAAGTGATCTTCTGCTTGGACCCCGGCCTTCCGCAGGGTGACCTCAGGCGTGTCCGCGCCGATCGCTTTATCCACGCCCACTCGCTTACGGCCAGCAAGGTAATCGCCGGTGAGCGAATGCTTCGCGCCCGTGATCGCCGCTGGCTTGCCGAAGAACACCACCTCGCCGCCCCGTTCGCCGGGGCCGGGACCGAGGTCCAGCAGCCGATCAGCGGCACGCATCACCTGCGGGTCGTGCTCTACTACCACCAGCGAGTTGCCGGCGTCCTTGAGCCGCTGCATCACCCCCAGCACCCGGTACATGTCGCGCGGGTGCAGGCCTATCGAAGGCTCATCGAGCACGAACAGGGTGTTGACCAGCGAGGTGCCAAGCGCGGTGGTGAGATTGATCCGCTGCACCTCGCCGCCGGAGAGCGTGCGCGACTGCCGATCCAGCGTGAGGTAGCCGATGCCGACATCGACGAGATAATCGAGCCGCGAGCGGATCTCCGCGAGCAGCAACTCGGTCGCCTCATCGAGCGGCGTTGGCAGACGCACGCGGGCGAAGAACGCACGGCAGCGGTCGATGGGCAGCAGCATCAGCTCGTGGATGTTGAATCCAGGTACGGCCGAGCGTTCGACCCCCTCCCGATCCCTCCTCCTGCCAGGTGGGGGGCTGGATGGGGTTGCAGCGTCCCACTCCTCCTCCACATCCTCCGCCGTGCCAAGCCGCCACAGCAGCGCCTCGGCTTTAAGCCGTGCCCCGTTGCAGGCGACGCACGGCGTGTAAGCGCGGTACTTCGAGAGCAGCACCCGGATGTGCATCTTGTAGCTCTTGGTCTCGAGCCAGGCGAAGAAGCGGCGCACGCCGTACCAAAGGCCATCCTCCCAATTGCCCTCGCCGTCGATCACCCACGACCGCTGCGCGGGGGTGAGTTCGCGCCACGGCGTATCGACGGGGATGCCGCGCTTGCGCGCGAACCTCAGCAGATCGTCCTGGCACTCCCGATAACTCGGCGTCTGCCAGGGCTTGACCGCGCCGTAGCGCAGGGTGCGGCTGTCATCGGGAACTACCAGGCCGTAGTCGATGTCCATTGCCCGCCCGAAGCCGCGGCAGGTCTCGCAGGCGCCGATCGGCGAGTTAAACGAGAAAGTATTCGGTGCGGGCTCCTGGTAGTGAATGTCACAGTCGGCGCAGTGCAGGTCTGTGGAGTATCGCCACGTCGAGACAGCCTCACCGGCCTCGCCCAGCGCACCCACGCTGACGCGTCCGCGCCCTGCCTTCAGTGCTGCCTCCAGCGCTTCGACCACGCGCCCCCTGTCCGCTGACGACAGCCGCAGCCGGTCCTGCACGACTTCGAGCGCTCCACCCTGCCGCGCCTCGATGCGCGTGTAGCCCTGCGCTTCCAGCAGTTTCCGCACCTCCTCCTTGCTGAAGTTGCGCGGCACCGTGACCGTGAATGCAATCACCAGCCGCGGATCCCCGGCGCGCCGCGCTCGCTCTACCAGGTCCGCGTAGATCGTCTGCGGCGTATCGCGCGCCACCTTCCGCGCGCAGCCGCGGCAATAGAGCTGTGCCGCCCGGGCAAACAGCAGCTTCAGGTGATCGTTCAGCTCCGTCATCGTGCCGACGGTGGAGCGCGAAGTGCGCACCGGATTGGTCTGATCGATCGCGATCGCCGGCGGGATGCCTTCGATGCGGTCGACCTGCGGCTTGTCCATGCGGTCGAGGAACTGCCGCGCGTAGGGCGAAAAGGTCTCCACGTAGCGGCGCTGGCCCTCGGCGTACAGAGTGTCGAAGACGAGCGAGGACTTGCCGGAACCGGAGACGCCGGTGACGACAACCAGCTCGTTCAGCGGAATGTCGAGGTCAATATCCTTGAGATTGTTCTGCCGCGCCCCGCGTATGCGGATGGCGCCGCGAAAGGGTTGGGCCATGGCTGATGATCGGGGGTGTCGGGACGGGGGTGTCAATGGCACCGCACCGCACAAGGAGATCCATTCTACCGGTTAACGCCCGCTGGCTGGCGACAAGCTGCGTCCCCCCGAAGGTGCGGCGCAGGAACTGGCCTCCCGACCGCGACCGGGCCGGAACACCATTTCTGCAGGGCGGTCTAAAGAAAACAGGTAACAGATGCCAGGAGGACACCCATGACCATGAAGCGTTGGCAAGACTGGGCCAACCTCGCGCTGGGACTCTGGCTGTTCGTGTCACCCTGGATCCTGGGCTTTACCGCGGATGTGACGCCAGCATGGAACGCTTACGTTCTGGGCGTTGCCATCGTGATCTTCGCTGCCATAGCAGTGTACATGCCTAAGGCATGGGAAGAGGCGATCAACATCATCCTCGGGATCTGGATGGTCGTATCGCCCTGGGTGCTTGGGTTCAGCGCCCACACGACCGCGATGATGAACGCGGTAATCCCGGGTATCCTCGTCACCGCATTCGCCCTCTGGGCGATGCTGCTGGATACGGACTTCCAGAAGTGGCGGCACGGCGGCCAGCGTCCGGCCTGAGCCACCCACGACCGGGGAGCGGTAGCCTCTGGCGCACCGCTCCCTTTCCATGTCCGCCTCTTAAGTCAGGCGCCGGGGTCTGCAGCCTGGCGCAGTGCTCTACACATACCAGCGAGGAACGTAGCTATCGCTCCGCGTCCGGAAGCCGGATGCGTAACGTACCGGGCTCCACGGTCACTACCGCACCCCGCGCCAGCTCCGGCCCGTGCGCGGCGAGGACCTGGAGCACGACCTGCGCCTGCTGCGTTGCTTTGAAGTTGCAGACGCGCAGCATCGGCGGGGCATGGCGCCGCACGAGGGCATGCTCGCCAAGGTCTCGGTCCAGGGTGACCAGGACGCGGTGCTCGCGGAGGGCGCGATCGAGGATCTCTGCATCCGTGGGTGGCGTGTTGTCCGCCAGGTCGCCCGCCCAGGTCACATCGTGACCGGCGGCTGTCAATGCGCTCCTAGCGGTCGCGGAAATCGACGCGTCGAGCAGGAGTTTCATGCCCTGCCTCGAGGGCAAAGGGGTGTATGCGCTCGTTCGCAAGCCGACCCGTATAGATCAGGCAGGCGTGCACATCGGCCAGATCCAGCCACGGGTAAGCTACCAGCACCTCCGGGATCGGGTCACCGGCAATCAGCATGCCCATCAGGTGCTCGACGGCCAGGCGACGGCCGCGCACGGTGGGCTTGCCATCCAGAACGTCGGAGTCGACGGTGATGCGATCGAGAAGTTGTTCTTCGCTCATGCCTGTTCCTCCCCGCATACGACGCAACGCATTGTGCACCCTGGCAGCAAAGCTTGCACAGCCGGCCACCCCCCCGCCTGGCGGGGATGGCGGCATGTCAGTGAGGCTTTCCGCCGCTCTCGCCGCCCGACCCGAACAGGCGCTCCAGCTCCTCCTTGGCACGGTCGGTCTCAGCCTGCCTCGCGCCACCCGCCTGCCTGCCAGCCCCATCCGTGTCGAACAGGGCATCAAGCTGGACCCGGGTCTTCACGGCGGCATCATCCTCCCGCGCCCGAGCGATCCCCGGTTTCGCCTTGAAGTAACCGCAGAAATTGGAGCGCTCCTTGTCCTTGACCTCCTCGGCGATGGGCTCGCTGCAGCTCTTGGCCACGCGCGGATCATAGAACTCGCACATGCGGCACACATGCAGGTCGGTGCGGCATGCCGGACACTCCTGCAGGCGTCCCATCGGCAGGGGCACGTCCTTCAGCACGCTGCCGCACTTCCAGCAGTTGAGTTCCGGTTCTCCTGTCATGACTGGGCACCATTGTGCCTCATGGGGGCCGGATGCCCGGGCCTCCGGCCTGGGCGGACATCGGTCCTACCACGCGCACACAGCTTGCCCCTGTCGGGATCAGCCATGCGGCATCCGCGCACTGACGCGTCGCCGTCTGGTGAGCGCCACGACAACGACAACGCTGGCGGCCGCCAGAGCCGGCGCTATATAGACGAGCCGTCGCGAGAACGCAAACAGATCGGGCAGTCGAAAGCCTGGTGTCGAGGTCGTATACCAAAGATTAAAGGAGAACGCCGAACAAGAGAGGACAACGATCAGCAGTGCCACGCCCCAGCTCCTGCACAGGCTCGCCATGCCGATTACCGTGATGAGATACCAGGAGTTCGAGGCGCGAGCCAGAAACACAGCGAAGAACAGCATCACCCAGGCCCAGCCCCTGATTAAACTTTCATGAGTGTCGTCTCGTGTTAACCCGATCGCAAGCACTGCCAGCAGAAAGGCGCCGTGCAGGATCCACCGTATCTCGCCGGCCCAGGGGCCCGCCTCCCCTCTGACCACGGCCAGATGGCGCGTAACCAGCGCCGGTCCTTCCCAGAACGGCGCGTAAAGCACCGTTGCGAGCAGGATCAGCACAATGGCGTTGACAGCGAGTTCGCGCCACCGCTTGAATCTCAGGTCCCGGAGCCAGTACACCGCGATGAGCGGCAGGGTGATGAACTTGATCAATGCCGAGAGACCCATCGACATGACAGCTAACCGCTTCCTGCCCGCGACCAGCCCCAGGACCGCAAGGAGCATGAAGGTCAACATGACCGTATCGGTCTTGCTCTGCCCCAGCACGGCGACCACTGGATTCCACGCGTACGAAATGGTCCCGGCGAGCACGTGCTGCGGAGACAGTCTGTGCAGTATCACCGCGATCAGGGCAACGTTGGCCAGGTTGCACAGCAGGAACAGCAACCGGAACCCGAACAGATTGGCGAGCGCGCTGTCGCCGGCGAGTCTCGCTACCCCGGTGCTGATATGCGTCCAGAAGGCCAGCTTGTCCCCCGTTATTCTGGCGATACGCGGGCTCGCGTAGATGTAGAGAGGGTCATCCGGAAAGCGGGTCGCCGGCACATAATGGGGGTTGCTGTGGTGAACGGCGGCAACACGGGCGCGAGAAATGTAATTGTAGATATCGGTCGTGTGGTTGGGTAAGGCGAGAAACGACGTCACAAAGAACAAAGACGCGGCGCCGACGACCACTGCCACGGTAGCGCGTCGTGGTGAACGGCCCCAGCTCAGATAGAGCGCGAGCCCGTAGACGGCAGGCACGGCCATCAAGGTCAGGATCAATGCTGCGGCGACCGCGAGGTTTGCATCGAGAAGCGGGAACTGCAGCGATGAAACGAACGACCACACCGGCAACTGCGGGATCAACGATGCGCTTGATCTCTCGAGGCGCCCCGGGGTGAGCGGCTGGAGAAAGCAGTAGGCAAAATAGACCAGGAACAGGATGGAAGCAGAGATTCCGAGATAGCGCAGGAGGTCGCGGTCGTTGCGTATCAGCCGTTCCCGCGCACGTGCTATCGCGCCACCTGTCTGCCGCATTGTCACTGCTCTTTCGATGAGGGTCCCAACGAGCACGTCCCTGATTAATGTGCTGCTGCGCGCCGATTTCTTTGGTCGATGGCGGGCGCTCTGATCAGGATAGCAGCCCGCCCTGCCAATGTCGCCGCAAGGGTGCTACCACAACCGGGACCCCGAGGACGCACGAAACCAAGGGCGGTGCCTTACAGGTAGTCGAGCAGCCTGCCGACAAGCTCGCGCTCAATGCGCCGACGGACGAAGGCCGCCCACAAGAAGACCGTTCCGTTTCTCACGAACGCGAAAGTCCAACCAGCGATGAAACCGACGACAGATGCATAGACGAGGCCCACCATGCTGCCCACCAGCGACACCTCGTAGCCCGGAAAGAACTGATTCAGAAGCCGCAGGTTCGGGCCGACGACATCGCCCCCTTTCAGCACCAGCCACAGCGTCGCAACGCAGAGCGTCAGCCCTGCCAGCAGTCCCGTGGCAATCCCGAAACCCAGGCGGTCCAGCCTGGCAAAACCCTCCGATAAGGCGCGCTGAACAGCTACCACCACTTTCTGCTCCGGCACCTCATAGATCTCCTCGTGATACTCCTGCTCTTCATTGACACTCCAGAGATCATGGCGGGTGCCCAGTGCCAGGTTGCGGGCGGCGAACATGCCCGTGAGCATGGCATGGTCCTGATTGTTGTAGCGGTGCAGCCCGTTGCGGCCGATCGTCTGAAAATTTTCCAGGCCGTCGACGAACTTCCGGATCACGTCGAGATGGGTGCGATAGTCGGAGTCGTAAACCGGATAGCTGTGCGGAACACGCACCACGCAGCCATCCTCGATGTCCTCGTAGCGGGCCAGACCAATGCGATCGATTTCACGCCGCGCGAGTTCGACGAGGGCCGCATCCGGTGTGTTCCATAACTCATCGCCCTCGTTGCAGAAATATTCCAGACCGAGACTGGTCTTGGCCGGGTCCGGAACCATTTCGGGGCTCCAGTTCTTGAAGTTCTGCACTCTTCCGACCTTGACAGCAGGGTCATGGACGTAGATCCAGTTGTCCGGAAAGATGTCCGGCTTGTTGGCGATGAGGCAGACCGTGAGAAAGTCCCGGTAGTTCAGCTTCCCGGCGGCCTCTACGATCCCCGCGGGCGGCGGCGGGTCCAGCCTTTTCACGAACTCGGAAATCGGCATGCTGGAGATGAAGTGCGTCGCGGACACTACGGACTCGGCGCCGTTGCATGCGACGACGACGCTGTCGATGCGGTTGCCGGTCCGGTTGATTCTGCGCACATCGTGGTTCACAGCGACCGTTCCCCCGCGCTCCTGCACGCCGGACTGCACGGCGTTCCACATCATGCCCGGACCGCGGCGCGGGTATTCGAACTCCTCGATGAGCGTCTTGATCTGCTTCCTGGGCTTGAAGAACATGTTGAGCAGCACAGACCTGACGGAAAGATCCCTGATCCGCTGCGCCGCCCACTCCGCCTTAAGCTCCGAGCACGGGATCCCCCACACCTTCTCCGTGTATGTCTTGAAGAAGGATTGAAACAGCCGCTTGCCGAACCGGTTTGTCACCCACTGTTCGAAAGTCTCCTCCCGCCGGTATGGAAACAGCTGCCACCTCACGTAGCTGAGCACTACGAGCAGGCTTTCCACGAAGCCGAGCTGGATCAGGGTGTGCAATGGCCGTAGCGGGTAATAAAAGAACCGCCTCTGGTAGTAGATCCGGGAAAGCCGCGGGCGGCGAAGAAAGTCCTCTCCCAGCACATTCCGCCACATGGCCGTGACTTCCCTGGCTTTGCTAAAGAAGCGATGGCCCCCAAGGTCGAAGTAGAAGCCGTTATAGCTTTCGGTCCGCGCCAGACCGCCTACCTTGTCCCCCTTTTCAAAGACCAGCGGCGCATACTGGCGTTGCGCAAGTTCATAGGCGGCCGTGAGCCCCGCGGGACCTGCGCCGATGATTATGACTGTGCGGTCGGAGGCTTGGTGTCCAGGCTGAAACACTGTTCCAGTGTCCTCGCCGGCTATCGATTTGATGTCTTCGGGGAGATTCAACTCTTGCCCGTCTTAAGGTTGTGTCTAGTGGCAGGAACGCCCGGACGGAGGCAGGTACAGACTCCGGCCGATCTTTTGTTGAAAGCAGTTATCGTTCCATGGCGCGAACCGTTAGACATAACAAGTTGTCGGCCATGGAGAAAGCAGCGCCTGCGCGTGATAGCCACCGCATGCGATGGCTGTGGACGGCTCGCGCACCTGTCTGTAATTGGCAACGCTCATGATGCCGAGTGGCTCACCGCATACCCGCCTGCCTGCTCTTCGCTGACACGGCACGGCGTGGCTGTTCCCCAAAGTCGCGGAATGACCGCTGTCCCAGTAGCCGGATCCTCGACGATGACGAACGCTGTGCGTGGTGAGTAGGTTCACAGATCCGCTGCGGCCCAGCGCTGCGGTTGCCTCGGCAGACGCGGTTCGTATATAAGGCGAGCATCCGTGCCCACGCACGGCGTGGTCGCATCCATCCACTTGCCTACCATGTCTATGTGGGGTCTACCCTTATGTCCATGAAAGATGATACCGGCGAGCTGAAACGCGCGGTCCTTGTTCACGTGCTGCGCATCAACGCGGTCATTCAGGGGATTGCGACAGGGCTGTTGCTGGGGACGGGAGTCTTCGTAGCCACGAACTGGCTCATTTTGAAGGGCGGAGATACGATAGGGCCGCATCTTGCGCTCCTTGGCCAGTTTTTTATCGGCTATACCGTGACGTTTGTGGGCAGTCTTATCGGCTTCGGCTACGGCTTTATCTCTGGCTTCGCGCTCGGTTATTTCGTCGGCGTGATCTACAACTGGGTCACCGATCTCCGCGAGCTCAGCAAATAAGATGAATGAGGCTTCCAGTTGACGCGGGTCGGCAAGTTGTCGAAGCGCCGATGTGGAAACTGGCAGTGCGCCTTGTCCGGCCTTATCGGTGTCCCGAGCGCGTGATCGATGACCTCCGCGTTGCCTGAACACGAGATCGGGCCAGGCCCGCGGCGCCAATCGGAGATTTTTCTTGATGGGCTCGCCGGGCGCCGCCCGCGGGTACCGACCAATCCCGCCCGCCTCGAAGATCGGGCGCGGCGAGCGATGAGCAGGGAGGGTTTCGCCTACGTCGCTGGCGGAGCCGGCACCGAAAGCACGCAAACACAGAATCGGGCCGCGTTCGAGCGCTGGCGCATCGTGCCGCGAGTGCTCCGAGATGTCTCTTCCCGCGACCTGTCTGTCAGGCTACTGGGTGATCTCCTTCCCGCCCCACTCCTCCTTGCTCCTATCGGAGCGTTAGAGATGGCCCACCGCAAGGCCGATCTCGCCGTAGCCCGGGCAGCCGCGGCACTGGGCGTTCCAATGATCGTCTCCAGCCAAGCCTCGCGCCCGCTAGAAGCGTGCGCCAGCGCCATGGGGGACACCCCGCGGTGGTTCCAGATCTATCGGAACAAATCGAACGAGGTGGTGGCGAGCCTCGTACAACGCGCGGAGGCTGCCGGGTTCAGTGCGATCGTTCTGACGGTCGACACCGGGCTGCTCGCTTGGCGGCCGCGCGACCTCGACCTCGGCTACCTGCCCTTTCTCAGGGGCCGCGGCATCGCCCAGTACACCAGCGATCCGGTCTTTCGCGAGACGCTGACTCGTCTCTCTGGGGTTCCGCTGACTCCTGCCGCTGCCCCCGTCTGGCTGCACAGGATCTTAGCCTTTGCGAATTCGGTGCGCCGGTTCCCCGGACCGCTGCTCGCCATGGTGCGGCTGGGCACTTCCGGCGCCCAGCTTCGGCATTTTCTCGCCACTTTCTCCCATCCCTCGCTCTGCTGGAACGATCTCGGCTTCGTGCGCAACCTCACCCGTCTTCCCGTCCTGCTCAAGGGCATCCTGCACCCCGACGATGCCCGCCGGGCGGTGGACGCGGGAATCGACGGGATCATCGTATCCAATCACGGCGGCCGTCAGATGGACGGCGCCATCGCGGCGCTCGACGCGCTGCCTGGGGTGGTGGACGCGGTAAATGGCCGCGTGCCCGTACTCATGGACAGCGGCATCCGGTGCGGCGCCGATATGTTCAAGGCGCTCGCACTGGGTGCCGCGGCAGTCACGCTGGGGCGTCCCTATGTATACGGACTCGCCATAGCCGGTGAGCGAGGTGTTCGCGACGTCATGCGGAATCTCATTGCAGAGTTCGACCTCACCATGGCCCTGGCAGGCTGCCGAAACCTGGAAGAAGTTCGCCGCGAAATGCTGACTGCAGCCCCCTGAGCAAGTGCCCGACTCGCTCGTCTTGCGGTAGTCTGGTCAGTGGATTGGCGTCATCGGCGAGTCACATAGGCCGTTTTCCGGCATGCTGGCCGTCCACAGTGTGCCCAGCAGGGTGTTTCCACAACCGCCGCTCGTCTTGCGGAACGTGGTCAATGCGACGGAACTCGAAGCGGGCAAGCTTGCGCAGCGAGCTGCCCGCACCTGCGAGGTAACCAACCAGCTGGCCCAGCCCGTCCGCAGCAAGACCAATCCCAAGCAGCAGAGTAAGGCGTAGCAGCGAGGGGTGTGACTGCTGCGGCCGACGCATGTGCCGGATCGAGCGTGCGAGACGGATCCCCGGAATAAGCGGCGATGCCACCACGTAAAGCGCCCGCTTCGCCCAGCCCCAATCCTGTGCCCTGTTGGCCGCGAAGACGCGTCCGCAGTGGAACTGCACGGGCAGCCACGAACTAAGCTTGGCGAAGTTCACGTGCGCAGTCTTGGCGCGCGGCTCGATCACGAGCCGGTAGCCCCTCTCCCGCATTTTCACATGCAGTACCGTCTCGGCTTCGAGCAAGTCGTCCAGCTGCGCCCCAAACTCCATGAGCGCGGTCTTCTTGTAGCTGGAGTTGTGACCGGGCAGGAACGGTTGTTCTCCGTCAGGTGCCGGTTCGATCCATGGTCCGTAACCGATGACGAAATCGCACCAGCTCACCAGCGTTCCCGGGTTCGCATTGCGGATTACCGGGCCGACCGCCGCAACCTCATCGCGCGTGTGGCGTTCGATAAGAGCCGCGGCCCATCCGGGATCGGGAAAGCAGTGATCCTCTGCCAGCGCCACTACCTCGCTACGGGCTGCCCGCACTCCGGCCGCATTAGCATGTCCGATAGACAGAAACGGACCGACGCTCACTACCTGGTATCCCCAAAAACCACTCACGACCTTTTCGTCGAGCGCGAGGGCCTCGGCCGATCGTGCAACGATGACCAGCTCGAGACGATCGGCGACACTCTGCCGGCGCAGGTGATAAATCGTTGCAGCGATAGTTTCGGAACTACCCGGTGTGGCCAGAACGACACTCATTCGCGGACGGTTCCCGGAGTCGAGCATGGTTTGCACCTCAGGACGCCACTGCTCCATGCGCCATCTGCTTGGCCGCCAGGTGTTCCACCGAATCCTGTTGCGCCGATCGCAGCGCCGCCAGCACGATCCGGACTGCCTCGCGTCCGTCATCTATCGAGCAGGGCATTGGACCCCCGCATCTGAGCGCCCCAATAATGCGCTCCCACTGCTGGCGGTATGAGGCGAGATAATCACCCCCCTTAAGCGCCGCCCGGACGGTTGCGGGTAGCTTGCACGCCCTGTGCATCAGCGGTCGAATCCGTCGCCATATTCCGCTCTCCTCACGCCCCGCCACCGATACCTCGAGGCTGTCAGCGTGATAGCACGAGAATCTGAGCGAGGCGCGCTCACCGAAGACCTCCACTGTCTGAGACGCAGCAGCACGCTGGCTGACGGCCGTCGACACCAGCGCCCCACTGCTCATTCGAGCATTGATGACCGCCGCCTGATCGTCAAACGACATCGATCTCGACGCTGCATGAACGCTTTCCACCTCGCTGTCCAGGAGGTAGCGCCACAGATCGGCATGGTGCACGCCGATCTCAAAGAGCGCTCCGCCCCCTTCGTCGCGCACGCTATGCCAGGCAGGTCGCTGCTGGCCGTGGCTCCAGTCCGCCGTCCATGCGGTTCGCAGCATTTCGATTTCGCCGAGACATCCGGAGCGCATAATCGCCTTCGCCCGTCGAACGAGGCGGTGTGATCGCAGATTGAAGCCAACGACCGAACGCAATCCACGCGTTTCGGCCTCTTGCGCTGCATGCACCATGCGATCGCAATCATTAACCGTCAATGCCAGCGGTTTTTCCACAAACACATGTTTGCCGGCGTGCAGCGCTGCCAGCGACATAGACGCATGCAACGTCGCTGGAACACACACGGCGACCAGGTCAACCCGCTCATCCGCGAGCAACGCCTCGTAATTCTCGTAGCCGGTTGCCCCAGCGCACCGCGCAGCGGCTCCCCGCAACCGCTGCGCATCCGGATCGCACAGCGCAACAACAGCTGCGCCGCGCAATCGCTTCAGCGCAGGCAGGTGCAGCGACACCGTGGCCCTCCCGCAGCCGACAATGCCGATGCGGAGGTCAGCCTGTGGATGTGCCAGGGTCATCTGCGCGATAGGAGTCAGCGCCCGCATACCAGCAACGGAGATGCAAGAAGCAGGAGTCGTGCCCGCACGACTTTGGCGTCAACGTCGCAGAGGATGGAGCGCGGCGTCACGCCGCAGGTCTTCCTGAACGGCTGTCAGATTCGGGTTGCGTCCTCGGGTGCTCGCCGGGCGGGCCAACCTTCTGCCGTACTGCTTCCCACATGAAGCCGGCGAAGTTTGCCATCTGCCAGAGACCCAGCAATAACGCGACGGGCAAAACATGAGACGCATGCACCTGCGTGAAGGGATACCACAGCCAGTTGCGCAGGTTCAGATGAAAACCAAACTCCTTTCCAAGGCTGCCTGATTGGCGCTGTGAACGAAGCCGGTGGTAGCGTTGCGCCCCGCGGCCATAACCGAAATGTTGCCGGACGAAAGAGAACAGAGTCAGCGCATGGGCATGACCCACGCGGGCCTCCGGACAGTACGTTATTCGCCGTCCCTGGTGCAGCCAGCGATCGCAGAGTTCGCGATCCTCAGAGGTCCGAAACACCGGATCGAACCCACCGATATGATGAAAATCCTGCGCTCGCATGGCGAGATTATTGGAGGCGACAAACCGTGCCTGGCGCGGATCGGCGTTATAGTGCCGGTACACGATATCGACTATGAGTTGACTCGTCACCGAGTACAGATTGTCCGTCAGGACGTTTACCGTCCTGCCGCCCACCATGCAGTCAGGCGCCTGCCCAAACGCCCGAGCCAAGCATCCCAACCATCCCGGTTCGGGACGGCAATCATCGTCCGTGAAGGCCAGGAGTTCGCCCTGCGCGCGCTGCGCCCCGGCGTTCCGTGCAGACGCCGGACCGGCATTCTCCTGCCTGATCAGCGTAAGCCTGATTCGCTGCCTGTAGCGCGCAACAATGCCCTCTGACGGCAGCTCGCTTCCGTCGTCGACCACGATCACCTCGTACAGTTCGTGGGGGTAGTGGAGTCCGGCCAGCGATTCCAGGCAGGCCGATAGCGCCTGCGGCCGCGAACAGGTCGGAACAATGATCGAAAAGAAGGGCTTCATTCCCGAATCAGGTCAGCCGGTGCGAGAGGTTGCAGTCAACGAGGCAACGGAACTGGAAGCCAGAGCAGCACTACGCCGATAGACGAACCCATTATGGATGGTTCCGCGCCGCACTTCGCGCTTGTGGCTTGGCGTGTATCGGTTCTTTGCGCCATTAGGGAAGCTCTGAATAAGCCCATCCTGGA
>JBQTIC010000047.1:0-111171 GCA_052388435.1 Chromatiales bacterium
AAGCGCAGCTTTGCGAGGCGGTCAAGGGCCACAGCCGCGCAGCGGAGAGCGGAAGCCGACAGTTCGGCCTCGTTCGCGCCAACGCAACCTCACAGCGAAGGCACCGACACAGCCGAGGCTGTAGCCCCAGATCGGATCGGGCGCGGAGAGGCCAACTGCTCGCAGCTCCCGCTTCCGTTCAGTCCCGCGAGCGTAGTGTCATCGCTTGCATCGAAATCCTATCCGTCCCTTCCGCTATCTTTGTCTCCCGAGGCTTGCAACCTCCCGCGGCGCGAGCGGGGCTGAACGTTGCGCTCAGCCGCGCGCTTCAGCGTGTCGGCTGCAGCAGCAGGTTATGCCGTTTGCATGATGTGACGCGCACGTCACTTGAAAGTGGCTGTTCCACTGTAGCCACACTTCGGGCACGAGAATGACCCCCTCGTCGTCTTCGCAGAACCGGGCGGAATCACTGGGGGTCCCGCTCCAGCTCCTTGCATGACGGCGTGCGTGAATGCTGCAAAGTCGGCGATAGCCCCAAATGCGAGATCTCTCTGTGGTTCTTCGAGCTCGGCGAGTTGTTTAAGAACCCTGGTGAGTCGTTCTTGAGACGATGTCGGCATGCGTCAGCTCCGTCTAAAGTTCTCGATGTTGGGCCACCAGTGCCACGCGTTTTCGAGATGCTGCGGTGCCCTCGTCTTGGCGGTCAAAACCGCCTCGCGAAATCTGTCAAGCTCGGTAACGATCGCAACTTTCTCAAGGAGATCACGATCGACAACTTTAGTCGACAGCAGGCTCGCGACGTAATGAAACCAGTCCCCAGTCCTTCGGACCAGCAACAGATTGCCCGTATCGCCTAGAGCCTTGCTGACATCGGTTTCAGCCAGGATTCCCTTCACTTTGCCGACGTCATCGTAAATCGAGAAGAAGTCACGGATGACGCTGAGGGTCACCTCGAGCCTCTGCTTTCGTGTTGTAACCCATGCGTTGACTGCTGCGCCTGCGACACCACCAGTCACGAGGGAGATCAGGGCCTGGACCCACCACTCCATGATTCACCTCGGGAGCATACCCTCTCGCTTTGGGGACAATATCGGCATTACTAGAAGTAGACGACCTAAAAGTCGCTTTACAAAGCGACATAATACTGTATATACGTTGAACGATGAGAAAAGATAGCTGCTTATTCATATGGTTAGTCGTTTTTAGCACGACCCAATAGCGGGAAGCAAAACACAACTTGTGTGGGAGGCCTGGATTAGCAACGCCACCCGCCGCGTAAGCGGGAGTCGAACAGCAACATCATTGTCCTGGGTACCGGCACTCGCCGGCACGACGGCAACGGCTATTGTTCAGTGCATCACTGGCGCGGGACGCAGGTGCCGAGGGAGCCGGGGGCGCAGGCGATCCAGATCGCATTGCCGAGCTTGGCGTTGGTGAGCAAGGCGCCGTCAAGCGTTGCGTCGGTTAGGTCAACGTAGGAGAGATCCGCGCGTTCGAGATTGGCGTTGCGCAGATCTGCCTTGCGCAAGATGGCGCCAAGGGCGTTCGCGCCCTGAAGCTGACTGTTGCTGAGAGCGGCGCCGACAAGGTCCGCATAGGCCAGATCGCTGCCGGCGAGATTCGCACCCGTGAGGCGTGTACCGGTGAGCCGGCTGTTGCGGAGGACGGCGTTGCGCAGGTCCACACCGCTCAAGTCGACCTGCTCCTTGCGACAATTCGACCAGTTCACGCCCGGCGTGGGCGGCGCGACGCATACGGGCTCTGATATCGGTCCATCCGGCTTGAACAGAAATCCGCCGAGGACGATCCCGGCGAGCAGAATGACGGCGATCGTTGCGGGGATGCGGTTGCTCTGGCGCGTGGGTTTCAGACTGGCGACGATCCGGACGCGCCGCTTGCGGCGTTCGATGGTTTCCGACGATTCCTCGGCGCGGCGGTCCACACCGCTGCGGCGTTCCTTGTAGGGATTGTTCGGGGGTTCGTTGGCGCGGCGATCCCCTGGCTTGCGCTCATCCTCGCGCGCCAGGACCATGGCACTGTCCTCCGCGAGCCGGTTCGGCGCGAACATCGGGTACTTGGATACGGGGTGCCACGCCTCCCGATCGAGGCTCAATTCGTCGGTCTGCCTGATCCGCCCGAGTATGAGATAACGCTTGATGAGGGAGGTCGGAAACAGGCCGAGCACGGTGTCGCCACGGCGCACGAACCAGAGCCGGCTGTGTGTCGTGGCGTGTGTAGTGGGTTCTGACGTAGACGTAACTCGGCGATACGCGGCTGCGGGCGCAGGGCGATTAACCGAGATCCCTGAGGCGCGCGAATCAATAGTTGCCGAGCGCTTCCCGGCAGCGAGCGATGACTTCCCCGTTGCCGGCGAGCAGACGCTCATTGCCCGCGGCGAGCGAGGTCGATTTGTTGGCCAGATCAATAGCGTCTTGATAGCGTCGCTGCTGCATGCGCAGGACGGCGAGGCGGTGCCACAGCCAGGGGTTGTGCGGCTCGATGCGCAGCGCACGCTCGAGGGTGGCAGCGGCCTGATCGCCCTCGCCGCTTTGTGCCTGCAGATCCGCTTGATCGAGGAGCGCGACGACGGCAGGACTGTTGATCGGTGCCGGTTCGGTTGCAGCGCCCGGCCCTTCCGGCGGTGCTCCTTCCGCGCGGAAGCCCGGTTCTTCATCGGGAAGTGGATAGGTTCGCGCTTCCTCGGTGCGTTCGGGCGGTGGCAACGCTTCTGGTGGCGAGACGCTCTGCTCTTCAACGGGAGGTTCGACCACCGGCGCCAGTGCGGTCGTACATCCGGCAAGGATGGCCAGCATGCTCAATATTGGCCACAGCAGCGCGGCCTGATGCGATGAGTCGGAAGAGATGTGTTTCATGGCGAATTGGACATGCACGCACGCGAATGTACGCAAGGATTTGGGCGGAGCAATGTTACTGCGACAGAATAAAACGAATTCGCGATGAAGGCATCAGTACGGGCGCGCGTCCAGTCGCTCCGTTATGGAGGAGGGGGCGACGCGGCATGATCCGATGGGTGGGGGCGGCGCCGGCTGCATGAAGGGGAGGGGACGCGCGCCGGGGCAGTTTGCCGGCGTGAAGGCGCCACTTAAGGGATCGAACCAGCGCCATGCAATTCCGGGCGGAGCATCCATGCGCAGGGTTCCGGCATCGGCCGATGCCATGAAGTCACCCCATACGCGCATGGCGCCCTGCGCGCCGGTCAGGTAAATCGGTGCGTTGTCGTCCCGGCCCACCCAGACCACGGCAGTCAGATCTTCGCTGAAGCCGGCGAACCAACTGTCGCGAAGATCGTCGGTGGTCCCGGTCTTACCGGCGACCGTGCGCTTCGGACCAAGCCAGTTCACGAGCCCGGCGCCGGTGCCCACGCGCGTCACCTTCGTCATCAGGTGGGTCAGCAGGTAGATGGCCTCGGGATCGGCAGCGGCCTGTGTGGTCAGGTCATAGCGGCGCAGGCGCTGCCCATCACGCGTCAGCACGTCGCGGATGGCGCGCGGTGACGTGCGAAAACCCTTGGCGGCGATGGTCTGATACATCTGCATGACTTCCAGCGGCGACAGGTCCACGGCCCCCAGGAACAGGGAGGGGTAGGCCGGCAGCTCACGTTCGATGCCCAGCCGGTGCAATGTTCCATGCACCGCCGGTATGCCGATGCTCAGTCCGAGCTGCACCGTTGCCAGATTGTAGGACTGCGCCAGCGCGTCCTCGAGCATCACCGGACCATGCGGGATCTTGTCGTAATTGCTCGGCGTCCAGCTCTTACCGCCACTCTGGAGGGTGATCGGTTCATCCTGCAGTATCGTCGCCACCGTGTAGCGACCGGGATGCTGCAAGGCCGTGAGGAAGACAGCGGGCTTGAGCAGTGAACCGACGGGCCGCCGCGCGTCGAGCACGCGGTTAAACCCCGCGAAGCGGGGATTGCGGTCTCCCACCATCGCCAGTACCTCGCCGTTCTGCGGATTGGTGACGACCATGGCTGCCTGCAGCCGACCTTGCAACCGCCGGTATGACTTCTCCAGGGCGGCGAGCTGTCGCATGACGCCCTCTTCGGCGAGCGACTGCAGGCGCGGGTCGAGGGAGGTGAAGATCTGCAGTCCCTCCGTGCGCAGATCCTCCTCAAGGTAGTCCCGCTGCAGTTGCCGCCTCACCAGGTCGACGAAGGCGGGGTAACGCATGCTGCGAAACAGCGGTTGCCGGCTGACGGAGAGCGGCGCGCCCCGCGCCTCTGCAGCGACCGGCTCCGCGAGCTTGCTGGTCTCCACCATGGCGGCGAGGACCAGGTTCCGGCGCGCGACCGCCCGCTCGGGATGGCGCCGGGGGTCGTAGTACGATGCCCCTTTGGCCAGTCCCGCAAGTAGCGCCAGTTCGTGCAGACGCAGTTCGCCGAGAGGCCGGCCGAAATAGAACTCGGCGGCGAGACCGAAACCGTGGATGGCCCGCTCGCCGTCCTGCCCGAGGTAGATCTCGTTGAGATATGCCTCGAGGATCTGCGCCTTCGTGTAACGCCGTTCCAGTGACAGCGCCATCAGCAGTTCATTGGCTTTGCGCCAGAAGGTCCGTTCGCGGCCAAGATAGAAGTTCTTGACCAGTTGCTGGGTAAGGGTACTGCCGCCCTGGCGGATCTGCCGCTCCCGGATGTTGGCCCAGGCGGCGCGGGCGATGGCGAGGAGATCGACGCCGCGGTGCGCGTAGAAGCGCCGATCCTCGACTGCGATCAGCGCATCGATGAGGGCAGCCGGCACATCGGCGTACCGGACCAGCACGCGATCCTCCGGGTGACGCGGATGGATCCTGGCAATCTCCATGGGTTCCAGCCGCACCAACGGCAACGGTTGTTGCGCCGATGGCTTCTCCAGCGCGGCAACCTGGCCGCCGGAGAAGCGAACGCGGATGACTTGCGACGGCTCCCGGGTATCCCAGAACGTAAAGCCGCGCGTGTGTACGTCAATGCGGTCCCGTCGTACCGTGAACTGACCTGGGCCGGCCGGGTTGGCGACCGCGCGGTATCCGAGCCGCTGCAGCTCCGCCTCGAACTCTGCACGCCCGATCTCAAGGCGCGCGTAGAGTTCGAGCGGTCGGGCGTACACGCGTGCTGGCAGCTCCCAGCGCCAGCGGGCGAAGCTTTCACCGACACGTTGATCGATCCAGAGGAAATAGCCTGCTAGGGCGAGCGTGAGCAGCAGCGCGGCATGCACCCAGACTATGGGCGGGATCCGCCAGCGGCTCCCGCGGCGGGATGTTCGACGTGATTTCCTCGACGGCGACGCGCCCAATTCTCAAGTTCCAGTTATAGAGCCGATCTCATGGAAGGTCGCGTGCGCGACGGTGGCGATGTTCGATGCACCGACCGTGCGGCGTCTCGATACCTTTGATCGACCGTCGGCGCGGATGGCGGTTCGGTCGACGGCGGTCAACGGGAGGCGGAATTCCGCTAGTCCCGGCAGGTGGCCCGCGGTAACGCGCGCCACGGAGTCGTTCTGGTGCTACCTGAGGGGGAGAAGAGTGCTGCCTGACTGCTTTATGCGGCGGGCGGCGGTGCTGCTTCCTTTCCACCGCTCGCGTCGCCTTATCGATTATCGGTCTCTCAACCTATCCTGGTGTTCAACCGAATCGTACCTTGTGCCCTAGAACTACTTTTTCTTCTTCGACGCTTTCTTCTTCGACTTCTTCGCAGATGACTTCTTACTCGATTTCTTCTTTGCTGCCATGTTTAACCCCCTATCTGGTTGTTGAACAAACGTAAAGCAAGGTACCACGATCATTTATATACATCACAATGCGCAAGGTTGCAAATGTTTTTCAGTGATCGATCATCGCGCGCCGCATGCGATCGCTGCTCGCTGACGTGTGTGTGGATCGGTCACGCTGAGTGATTGCACCGCGTCAGTCGCGCGATCGAACTGTCGATATGATCGCTTGAGAGAATATCGGCTCACGGCGGCAAACCTTCAAGTGCGCAATGCCGCGAAGAGGCGATCGCGCACTTCCGTCACCTCTCCAACGCCATTGATCTTCACAAATTGCCTGCCTGATTGCCGGGTATAGTAGTCGACGAGAGACCGCGTCTGATCGTGGTAGACCTGCAGGCGCCTGCGCACCGTCTGCTCCCTGTCATCGTCGCGCTGGATGAGCGGTTCCCCCGTTATGTCGTCAAGGTCTGGCGCTTTCGGCGGATTGTAGAGGACATGATAGGTGCGTCCCGACGCCGGGTGAACGCGGCGCCCCGACATGCGTTTGACGACCCCCTCATCATCCACGTCGATCTCGATCACCTTGTCGATACGCACGCCGAGGTTAGCCAGACCTTCGGCCTGCGGAATGGTGCGCGGAAATCCATCAAGCAGGAAGCCCCGTTCGCAGTCGGGAGACTTGATTCGCTCCTGGACTATTCCGAGGATGAGGTCGTCGGAGACTAATCCCCCGGCGTCCATGATCTTCTTCGCCGCCAACCCGAGCGCAGTGCCCGCCTTCACCGCGGCGCGCAGCATGTCGCCAGTCGAGATCTTGGGAATGCCCAGTTCCGCGCAGATGAAGTCGGCCTGGGTGCCTTTGCCGGCGCCGGGCGGGCCGAGCAGTATGACATTCATGAGTTTCCTCCAGGGTCGTTATACTTGTGGCTGTTGAAACCGGACGGCTAGCAGCGGAGGGTGGCAGGTTGTGAAACTCGAACTGGATAGCGATGTCGGTCTGTACCAGATCCGCGCGTATTCCACCGAAGCCATTGTCGTCAATGACCGGGTTCTGCACCACAGCTGCATCATCATGCCGGATCGGCTGCTGACCGACTGGCCCCCCCAGCGGATGGCGGAGCTGACCGCCGACCACATGACACTGGTGGCGGATCTGGCTCCGGAGGTCGTGATCCTCGGTTCCGGCCAGACCACCCGCTTCCCGCCGCCGGCTGTGCTCGCCCCGCTGTCGCTGCGGGCGATCGGATGCGAGGTCATGGACACCGCGGCCGCCTGTCGCAGTTATGTCGTCCTTGCGGCCGAGGGGCGACGGGTTGCCGCGGCCCTTTTGCCTCCGAACGCTGACTGAGTCTTATGTTTCCCGGAACAGGGCGTCGATAGAAAATCCCTGCCGTTCGAGGATCTGCCGCAGTCGCTTCAGCGCCTCAATCTGGATCTGACGTACACGTTCGCGCGTGACGCCGATCGAATTGCCGACCTCCTCGAGCGTCGCGATCTCCTGGCCGTTAAGGCCGAAGCGGCGCTCGACCACCGCGCGCTGCTTCTCGTTGAGCTGGGAGAGCCAGATCTCGATGTGGCGCTGGACATCGCTGTCCTGAAGGAGCAGCCACGGATCGGGGTTCTGCTCGTCCGGGATCATGTCGAGCAGCGATCGGTCGGAGTCCAGATCGGTGGAGGCATCCATCGAGGTCACCCGCTCGTTGAGACCGAGCATGTGCTTGACCTCCTCGATCGGCCGGTCCAGTGTCTGCGCGACATCCTCCGGGCTTGGTTCCCGGTCTAGCGTTTGCGCCAGTCGGCGGGCTGCACGCAGGTAGATGTTGATCTCCTTAACGACGTGGATGGGCAGGCGGATCGTGCGTGTCTGGTTCATGAGGGCGCGCTCGATGGTCTGGCGGATCCACCATGTCGCGTAGGTCGAGAAACGGAAGCCGCGTTCCGGATCGAACTTCTCCACGGCGCGGATGAGGCCGAGATTGCCTTCCTCAATGAGGTCAAGCAGGGCCAGCCCACGGTTCATGTAGCGGCGCGCAATCTTCACGACGAGGCGGAGGTTGCTCACGATCATCTTCTTACGAGAGGATTCATCCCCGCGCTTGACGAGGCGAGCGTAATGCACCTCCTCCTGCGCGGTGAGCAGCTCGGCAAAGCCGATCTCGTTGAGGTATAAGCGGGTGGCGTCGAGTTCTCCATCGGCGATGTCCCCCGGCGGCAGGGCGTGGTCGACGGTGATCGTGAAGTTGGGATCCAGCGCGTCCTCTGCCGAAGACTCGCCGGCGGGCTCTTCGTCATTGTGGAGCATCTGCGCTTCGGGCGGAGCCGTGGCCAGATCGACGTCGACGGCAATGTCCTCCGGCGGCTCTACTGCGTCGTGCAGAGAAGTGGGATCGCCGGGCTCCCGGTGTTGCTTGTCGGATCCGGCCTCGTTGTTCTTTCCGTGGCCTCGATTTCCCGGGGATGCCATCGATGCTGGGTGGAGCGATAGGCTCAGGGAAGATACTGGATTGGTGGCACGGGCTTGCCGTCGCGGCGGATCTCGAAATGCAACATGACCTGCCTGGTTCCGGTGCTACCCATCTCTGCGATCTGCTGTCCGCCGATGACCCGCGCACCTTCGCCGACAAGCAGCCTGTCGTTGTGCGCGTAGGCGCTGAGGAAGGTTTCGTTGTGCTTGATGATGATAAGCTTACCGTAACCGACAAGTCCACTGCCGCTGTAGACCACCTCGCCAGGTGCTGCAGCCATGATGGGCTGGCCGCGCGCGCCCAGTATGTTGATCCCCCGCTGACCCAGCACGGAGCTCGCGCTCACGATCTTTCCGCGCGCGGGCCATTGCCAGAGTATCTTTGAGCTCGCAGCAGGGAGCTGTCGCGGTGGCGGGGTGGACACTTGCGGCGCCGGCCGCGTTGCAGGGATTGAGTCCATTTCCCGTCGTGCCGCGATGGCCGGCGCGGGCGGCGGTGGAGTGCTCGCGCGGTTGCTGGCGAGAGGCGCTGAGGACGGCAGCGTTGCAGGAGGCTTCAGGTGCAGCCGCTGGCCTGGATGAATCGTGTAGGGCGGACCAATATTGTTCCAGTGCGCGAGTAGCCTGTAGTCGAGGCCAAACCGCCACGCGATGGAGAACAGTGTGTCACCGGCGACGATGCGATACTCGTCGCGCGGCGCGGCGGCGCGGACTGGTGGCGGTTCCGCCGGCATGGCGCTGGCAGTTGGATAATCCGTCACGTCCTCCACCGGCGCGGCGTAATGACTGCTGCATCCGTGCGTCAGAATGCCTGAGAGGGCCAGCAGAAACGAGACAAGTCGGTGCGCGCAGTTGTTCCGGTGCAACTTAAGGAATCTTTGATTCACTCAGAGATTCCCGCGGTACAGGGAAGTGCCGCCATTTTCGATGACCGGAGGCCATTGAAAATGGAGGAAAGTGAAAACCACGCTTTTCGCTTTCCGTGCTCTGAGAAGTCTAGGACGGACTTATTCAGAGCTGTCTTAACCCACACCTTCGAGCAGAGGCACAAAGCTGACCCAGTCGAGGGATTCCTCGCGGAGATCCGCCGCGGTACGCGTGACTCGCAGTAACTGCTGCTCGCCCGCGGCGCCCACCGGGATGATCATCCGCCCATCCGCCGTGAGTTGATCGGGCAGTCGCTCCGGCACGCCCAGCGGCGCGGCGGCAACGAGTATCCCGTCGAACGGCGCATGGCGCTGCCAGCCGATACTGCCGTCGCCATGGCGGACCGTCACGTTGAAATGACCCAACGCGCGCACCCGCTCGCGCAGTTTCGTGGCAAGGGCGGCTATCCGCTCGACGCTGTAAACCTGATCGGCAACCTGCGCCAGGATGACCGTCTGGTAGCCGCACCCACCGCCGATCTCGAGTACCTTTTTCAGAGGGCCGCCGGCGATGAGGGCCTCGGTCATGCGGGCGACGATGTATGGTTGCGAAATGGTCTGCCCGTGCCCGATCGGCAGCGCGGTGTTCTCGTAGGCACGGCTGGCGAGCGCCTCGTCGACGAACAGGTGGCGCGGCGTGTTACGGATGATATCGAGGACGCGCGGGGAGCGTATACCCATCTCGCGCAGTTGCGCCACCAGACGGTCGCGCGCACGCTGCGACGTCATCCCGATGCCGCGACGGTCAGCCATGCTTCTCAGAGATCCTTAGGCACGTCTTGCAGCCACTGAGCCACGGTATCGAGCGCGCTGTAGCGTGTCAAATCCACCTGCAGCGGCGTAATCGACACGCAATTGCGGCGCAGTGCATTGAAATCAGTGCCCGCGCCGGCGTCCTCCTCCGGCCCCGGCGGACCCACCCAATAGATGCGACGTCCGCGCGGATCGCTGGCACGGATCGCGGGCGCGGATTTGTGCCGATGCCCGAGCCGCGTCGCCTCGAAGCCCGCAAGCTGGTCCCATGGCAGGTCGGGGACGTTAACGTTGAGTATGGTATCGGCGGGCAGCGGCCGGCGCTGCATGGTATCGATGAGCAACTCAACCACGCGCGCGGCAGTTTGAAAGTGTGCAACGTCCTCGCCGACGAGCGATATCGCGATTGCCGGATAGCCGAGAAATCGCCCTTCCATGGCCGCGGCGACGGTACCGGAGTACAGAACATCGTCACCGAGGTTGGCGCCCGCATTGATGCCGGCGATGACCATATTGGGACTGCGCTCAAGCAGCCCGGTGATGGCGAGGTGGACGCAATCGGTGGGTGTGCCATTGACGTAGTAATAGCCGTTGTCCGCCTGTTGCACGCGCAACGGCGCATCCAGCGTCAGCGAATTGCTCGCGCCGCTGCGGTTGCGATCGGGCGCAACGACAGCCACCTCACCGACCCGGGCAAGCGCCTGAGCGAGGACGTTGATCCCCTCAGACTGGTACCCGTCGTCATTGCTGATGAGAAACAGCATGGTTTGCGGGCCGCAGGGCGGCGATAGGACTACGCTCCCACAAGGAACTCAAGCAGGGCCTTCTGCGCATGCAGACGGTTGCCGGCCTCGTCCCACACCACGCTCTGCGCAGACTCGAGCACGCCAGCGCTCACCTCCTCGCCGCGGTGTGCCGGCAGGCAGTGCATGAACAGAGCGTGCGCTTTTGCGCTGGCCATCACCCTTTCGTTGACCTGGAAGTTCGCGAACGCTTCCCGGCGGGCGCGGGCCTCCTCTTCCTGGCCCATGCTTGCCCAGACATCCGTGACAACGAGGTCCGCATCGGCCGCGGCACGCACCGGGTCGCGCAGCACCTCGACACGCCCGCCTTCCACCAGGACATCAGGCTCCGGGTCGTAGCCCTCGGGGGCGGCGACTCGCAGGACAAAGTCATATTGCAGGGCTGCATGGATATAGGAGTGGCACATGTTGTTGCCATCCCCGATCCAGGTGACGGTCTTGCCGCGGATGAGACCGCGGTGTTCGTGGTAGGTCTGCATGTCGGCGAGCAACTGGCAGGGGTGGTGCAGATCGGTCAGCCCGTTAATGACCGGTACGGTGGCGAAATCGGCGAGACGCTCGACCTTTTCATGCTCGTAGGTTCGCACCATAATGGCGTCCGCCATGCGTGACAGCACGCGCGCCGTGTCTTCGATTGGCTCGCCGCGGCCAAGCTGCGTGTCGCGTGGCGAGAGAAAGATGGCGTGACCGCCGAACTCGGCCATCGCCGCCTCGAACGATACGCGTGTGCGGGTGGAGGATTTCTCGAACACCATCGCCAGCACGCGGTTCTTGAGCGGCTCGTGCACTCGGCCGGCGCGGCGCATTGCCTTCAGCTCGATACCGCGTTCGATGAGATTCACAAGTTCCTCGGGCGAGAGATCCAGCAAGGTCAGGAAGTGTCTCACCATCGCGCCACGCCTTCAGTGATTGGTAAAGCCGCCGATCACGCGGTCCAGGACGTCGGCGAGTTGCTCGATCTCCGGTGTGTCGTAGATGAGGGGCGGCAGCAGGCGCACGACATTGCCGGCGGTCACATTGATGAGGACTCCTTCATCCAGGGCGCAAGCGACGAGCTCGCCGCAGGGGCGATCCATTTCCACGCCGATCATCATGCCCCTGCCGCGCACCGCGCGCACGCCTCCTGTGCCGGCAAGGCGGTCGCGCAATCGATCCGCGAGCGCTGCGCCGACCTCGCTCGCGCGCTGCGCCAGACGCCCGGTCTCCATCACGTTGATGACGGCGAGCGCCGCGCGGCAGGCAAGAGGATTGCCGCCAAAGGTCGAGCCATGCCGGCCGGGTTGTATCAAATCGGCGGCGGCACCGTGTGCCAGACATGCACCGATCGGCACGCCGTTGGCCAGCGATTTGGCAAGCATCATCACGTCGGGCGTGACCTCCTCGTGCTGAAACGCAAACCAGCGGCCGGTGCGGCACATGCCGGTCTGCACCTCATCGAGCATCATCAGCCAGCCGTGACGGTCGCACAATTCGCGCACCGCGAGCAAATAGCCGGGAGGCGGCATGATCACGCCGCCCTCGCCCTGCAGCGGCTCGAGCATCACCGCTGCCACGTCGCGCCGGTTTGATGCGATGGCCGAAAGCGCCGCGGCATCGCCGTACGGCGCGCGCAGGAAACCTTGCACGAGGGGCTCAAAGCCCGCCTGAACCTTGCGATTCCCGGTCGCGCTCAGCGTCGCGAGCGTACGGCCATGGAAGCTGTTTTCCATCACCACGATCTGCGGCTCATCGATGCCACGCGCATGCCCATGCAGACGCGCAATCTTTATCGCCGCCTCGTTGGCCTCTGCGCCGGAGTTGCAGAAGAAAGCATTGTCCATGCCGGCAAGCGCGGTCAGGCGCGCGGCAAGCTCTTCCTGCAGCGGTATGCGGTAGAAATTGGAGGTGTGCACCAGCGTGCGCGCTTGTTCCGCGAGCGCCGCTGCAATTGCCGGGTGGGCGTGACCCAGACTGCACACGGCGACACCGCTTAATGCATCGAGGTAACGGCGCCCGCTTTCGTCCCACAGATAGGCGCCTTCGCCGCGTACGAAGGCAACGGGGAGACGCTGATAGCTCGCCATGAGAGGTTTCGCGGTGATCATCGGCCAGTGAGATGAGGGAAGCGTCCGGGCCCAGAAAAGAAGAAGCCCGGCTGAAGGGCCGGGCTATTGCTTCGATGCTGGTGCGACGCTGCTAGAACGGCAGCCCGTGCGAAGCCGCGCCCATGAACAGCAGCATCGGAATCGACAACATGGTGTTTGTGCGCGAGGCTAGAAACGCCACGCGGCGTGCGCGCGCCTTGTCGACGTCGGTGGCCGGGACCATGCCCAGCACCTTCTTCTGGTTGGGCCAGATCAGGACCCAAACGTTGAAGATCATGATCGTGCCCAGCCAGGCCCCCATGCCGATGGTCGTAAGCTGCACGTTGCCCTGGCCGATGCCGAGCAGAAAGGCATTGATGAAGCCGTAGTGGGGTGCCATCGCCAGATAGCCCGCGCCCGACAGCCAGGTGACCACCGCCGCCCAGCGGAACCAGAGTAGCGCACGGGGCGCGACATATTTGCTTATGCCGGCCGGCCCCGGTCCCTCCTTGTCAGCGGCGGCCGCGGCGAGGGCCTGGACCTGCACAAAGTTAAAGTAGTAAAGAAGACCGATCCAAGCGATGCCGGACAGAAGGTGCAACCACCGATCCAGCGATAAGCCCATAATTTGCATGATTTTTCGCCTCTGTATCGCTTTCCGACCCAGCCCCTGACCTAGACGCCGGCGATGGCGTTAATAATAAAGGTCAGGATGACGGCCAGGACCACGCCAGAAATAATGGTGCCAACTATCGAATCCAGCGGATTCATGGATTCCCCCTTCTTATATATGCGCCGCATTGGGACTTCGGGTGGTGGGTGGCGTGTTTCGCACGCCGGCCGGGATTGTCGACGATTTAACTCAGCCTTGGCAAGACATGCGGGCCTGATGACAGCTGCGGGCAGAGTCTCTAAACTGCACATCAACCGATTGATTGTGGCGCTCAGTTTGAGCCGAGGCTAGATTCATGGACATCATGGAACGCATCAGACGAACGGTCGAGGGCAATCCCGTCGTCATCTTTATGAAAGGCACGCCCGAGTTTCCACAGTGCGGATTTTCGATGCGCGCCGCGGAGGCGCTGAAGGCCTGTGGGGTGGAGTTCGCGCATGTGGACGTGCTGGCCGAGCCCGAGATCCGCGCCAGTCTGCCGCGGTACTCCAATTGGCCGACATTCCCGCAGATCTTCATCGACGGCGAACTGGTGGGCGGCTGCGATATTGCGATGGACCTGTTCGGCAAGGGCGAACTGCAAAAGATGGCGAAGGCGGCCGCGAGCCGCCAAGCCGAGGCTACTGCCAGAAGCGCGGGCTAGGGCTAGCAGACTTTTTCGACGTTGGTGCGCACAGCCGCGCCCCTGCCCCGTCCCTGATCCTGCGGCTGCAGCCCCGTGGAGGCAGCCTCGAACGCGGGAGCAGCCGACCGCGCCCCGTTCGACGCCGAACGCAGCCGTTGCGCCCCTTCCTGAAAGCGGCTGCGACCCGGTGCGCGAAGCGACGAGTGCGGGAGCACCCGACCGCGCCGCGTTCGACACCAAACGCAGCCGTTGCGCCCCTTCCCGAAAGAGCTGCTTCGCAGCCACGAGTCCAGGGCGCGCTTCGCAGCCACGAGTCCAGGGCGCGCTTCGCGGTTAGGTAACCGGCGTGCCCTTGCCCAGAGGTCCCACGTCTGATTAATCTGCGGGTCGCCCTCCGGGCAGGGCTATGGCTTCCTGAGCAGAGATCTGCTTCCATCGACAGCGCCCGCCGCTCGCCATGTCGATGGCGTCCAGCCGCCGCCAATGCTCGGCCAACTCCTCCGCGGTCGGCACCACTATCGGCAGCGGTGGGCGATGCCCGGCAAGCCTGCCTGCGCCCGGGAGTGGCTCGCCGGGAATCCGCGCCGTCAGATCGTCGAGCAGAAGTGTCGCCTGCCCTCCGGTCATGTGTAGATAAACGTCGGCGAGGATCTCGGCGTCGAGGAGCGCCCCGTGCAGATCGCGCGCCGAATTGTCGACGTTGTAGCGTTTACACAGGGCATCGAGGCTGTTGCGCTGTCCGGGATGCATTTCGCGCGCGAGCATGAGCGAATCGAGGATGGTGCAGTGCTGCGCCAGTGTCCCCCATGAATCATCAAGCCGCCTCAGCTCGTGGTTGAGGAAGCCCACGTCGAACGGCGCGTTGTGAATGATCACCTCCGCGTCGCGCACGAACTCGAGGAATTCCCCGGCGATGTCACCAAACCGTGGACTGCAGGCCAGACGTTCGCGCGTGATACCGTGGACGGCGAGCGCCCCTTCGTCGATGTCACGGTCCGGATTCACGTAGCAGTGAAAAGTGCGTTCGGTGCGGCGTCGATTGATGAGTTCCACGCATCCGATCTCGATGATGCGGTGACCCTCGGCGGGTTCCAAGCCGGTCGTCTCGGTATCCAGGACGATCTGCCTCATGACTGGCCCCGTGTGGCCTCGCGACCGGCGTGCAGCAGTTCATCAATGGCGCGGTTCGCCAGGGCGTCAGCGCGTTCGTTGAGCGGATGGCCCGCGTGTCCCCGTACCCACTGGAGCTCGACTTCGTGGCGCGCGGCAGCGCCATCGAGCCGCTGCCACAGATCGCAGTTCTTGACCGGCTTGTTGTCGGCTGTCCGCCAGTTGCGTCGCTTCCAGGCGGGCAGCCATTCCCGCAGACCGTGACAGACGTACAGCGAGTCGGTCGTCAACCGCACGCGGCTGGGTCCCTTAAGCGCCTCCAGCCCCATGATCGCCGCTGTCAGCTCCATGCGGTTGTTGGTCGTGGCCGACTCGCCGCCATGCAGCGTCTTCTCGTGGTGACGGTAGCGCAGCACTACGCCCCACCCACCCGGCCCGGGGTTACCGCGGCAGGCGCCGTCGGTGACTACCTCGACCACATCGGTTTCGCTGTCAGTCTGCTCAGTCATTCCTATCGGATACACGCGTCGTGGGTTCGGCATATCCCGCGGTAATCAGTTGCCGCCGCGTGTGCCACTGAGTTTTGATCGGTATGAGGCGCTGCAGGCGTTTCTTCGCCACAACCACGTAGGCGCCGCCCGCGAACGGCAACAGCCGGCGCCCGAACTTCTCCATGAAGGCAAGGTGACGCAACATGCGCGCGGAGCGCAGCGGCGGCCGGAAAAAGAGCCGGCTTGCCGAGGTCACCTCGAACCCCAGCAGGTGCAGCCAGTCCTTGATCCGGCCGAGCCGTAGAAAGCGGTTGCACCACGGTGGCGTCTCGCTCCATGCCAGCATGAGCCGCCACAGGCCCCAGCAACTCCAGGGATTGAAGCCGACGATAACCACATGGCCTTCCCCAATGAGCACCCGATCAACCTCGCGCAGCACCTGATGCGGATCCTCCTCAAACTCAAGCACGTAAGGGAGCACGGCGACATCCACGCAGTCCGAAGCGATCGGCAGCGCGCCCGCCGTGCAGCGTACGACGTGCGGCGCTGTCATGCCCGCTGCTGGCGCGATGCCGAGCACGACCTGATGCGAGATGCGGCTGGCGGCGAGCAGTGGCGCGTTCCGGAAGCTGCCGAGCTGCACGATGTGATAGCCGAACAGGTTAGGCAGCAGCGCGTCGAGTCGCCCAGCAACAGCCTCAAGCAGCGAGCGACCCGGTTCGCGCTCAAACCATCCCTCAAGCAGGCGGCGCGCGGTCGGCTTGGCGGTGGCAGTGTCATTCACGGGCGGACCCCTGAGGATGTGCACACGGTGTATTAAGTCCGACAGACTCCTTGGCGTAACATAACGAACTGCCTGCGGCGGCGTCCAGTCAGGCGAGTCCGTGGGAATCCCCGGAGCGGAGCAATGCTCACCGTCACGCCATTGCGAGCACTGAAGGACAACTACATCTGGTTGATGCACGGAGCGGCAACCGGCGCCGCGGTTGTCGTGGATCCAAGCGAAGCCGCACCCGTGGTCGCCGCATTGACGCAGCATGATCTCGATCTGGTTGCCATCATAGTGACGCATCATCACTGGGACCATGTGGGAGGCATCGAAGAGCTCGTTAGCCGCTACCGCGTGCGCGTCCACGGCCCGGCCACGGAGTCCATACCTTGCAGGACCCATGGCGTTACTGATGGCGACGTTCTGTCAGTGCCCGAACTTGGTCTGCGCCTGCTGCCCATGGCTGTGCCCGGGCATACTCTGGGGGCGATTGCCTATCACGGCGAGGCGATCCTGTTTTCCGGCGACACCCTCTTCACCGCCGGCTGCGGCCGCCTGTTCGAGGGGACCGCCGCACAGATGCATCAGTCCCTCAGTCGTCTCGGCGCACTCCCGGATGAGACGTTGCTCTATTGCGGCCACGAATACACGCTCGCCAACCTGAGCTTCGCGGTCGCCGTGGAGCCTGATAACGACGCCGCCGTCAGGCGTCTGCGTGAGACCGAAGAAATCTACCGCCGCGGGCAACCGGCAGTCCCCGCACCGCTTGCCCTGGAAAAGCAGACCAATCCCTTCCTGCGCTGCGGGCTGCCTTCCGTCCACGCGGCCGCTGAACGGTACTGCGGTCGCGAGCTTTCCGGGCCGGCCGCGGTGTTTGCGGCGATCCGCGAGTGGAAAAACAGGTTCTGAGACGTGCCCGTCCATCCTCAAGAGTCCGACGATAACAGCGTTGCCGTCGCAGCGGCGCCTGCGCAACAAGGCGCGGTTCGAAGGCAGAAGGCAGGCTCCTGTTAGACAGAATCTAAAGCTTGACGGCAATCACAATGACTAATAGCATCGACCACCAATGGCTCGGGGGCAGCTCGCTAGACTAATAACGATCGCGGCGCTGGGAGTATGCCTGGCAGGTTGCAGCACTCTCCTCGCGTGGTTCAAACCCAGTCACGATATGGCAGCGCCACCTGCCCACGCCGTCTCCAGCGTCCCAGTTTCCAGCGACACGCCCAGTACCCATCTTATCCCGCGCCTCACCGAGCGCGCCGGTGCAGGCACGCACGACGCCGGCCGCGATACCGCGGACCTCTGGGACCGCATCCGCGTCGGCTCCAGATTCAGCAATGTTGATCGACCGGAGGTGCGCCGGGAGATCGACTTCTACGTGAAATACCGTGAGTTCATCGAACGCTCGACCGAGCGCAGCCGTCCATATCTCTATCACATCGTCGAGGAACTCGATAAGCGGCAGATGCCGCTCGACATCGCCCTGCTGCCGATCGTGGAAAGCGCGTTCCAGCCGCACGCGCGCTCGCGCAGCGGCGCAGTCGGCGTCTGGCAGTTCCTCCCTTCCACGGGCAGGCGGTTCGGCCTGGAGCGGAGCCAATGGTACGACGGACGGCGCGATGTCCTCGCCTCGACGCGGGCGGCGCTCGATTATCTGGAACAACTCCACGAGCAGTTCGATAGCGATTGGCTGCTCGCCATCGCCGCCTATAACTGCGGCGAGCGCAATGTGGAGCGCGCCATCAGCGCCAATGGCGCGGCGGGCAAGCCGACGGACTTCTGGTCCTTAAGCCTGCCCGCTGAAACGAGAGTCTACGTGCCGCGGCTGCTGGCCGTCACGGCCATTGTCAGCAGTCCGCTCCGCCATCAGGTCTCCCTGAGCGCGATACCGAACGAACCGTACCTCGCGACCGTAGACATCGCCAACCAAATCGATTTGCGCAAGGCTTCAGCTTACGCTGGCGTGTCGGCGGAGGAGCTTAGGGGGCTCAACCCGGGTTACCTCAAACCAGTCACCCAGCCGGGGCCGCACACGTTAGCGGTGCCCGTCGCGCACGCAGATAAATTCATGCGGGCCCTGGAGGAGCGCGCGTTGGACTTCGTTCCGAGCCGTGTGGCGATGACGGAACCAGACGCAGACCCCGGTGCTGATACGGATGCCACGCAGCACCGCGTACGCAGCGGCGAGAGCCTGTGGAGCATTGCCCGACGGTATGATGTTACGATTGAGGCAATTCGCGCGCTCAATCAAGTGAACGGACACCGGCTCAAGATAGGGCAGACCTTGCTCGTGCCGGTCACGGGAGCGCGCACCGCCGGGGCCTCTGCGGAGGCATTCACAGCCGCGGGGGTGGCCACCAGCGGTGCGCCGGCAAGCGGTATCAAGCTGGTCCATACCGTCCGCGCCGGGGACAGCCTTTGGGCCATCGCGCGTAGTTATGATGTGCACATCAAGGACCTTGTGGCGTGGAACGGTATCTCCGCCAAGTCTGTGTTACGCCTCAATCAGCAGCTGATCGTTTGGAGCGGCGACGAGGCACCCGCCGATCAGCCACCGGGGCCCTTGGAGACCCAAGCGAAACTCGTCGAAGCGACAGTGACGTCCGGTGGTAGCAGCGCCTTCCAGCTCGTGCGTTACCAGATCCAGTACGGGGATTCACTGTGGACGATCGCGCAGCGCTTCCGTGTCAGCGTGGATCAACTGTGCCTGTGGAACGGCATACGCGAACAGGCGGTCCTGCAGCCTGGCGAAAATCTTGACGTCTACGTCGTCGGCGTCGATAGCAAGGATGAAGGCTTGCGCATCTAGCGCGGCCTGCGTCCGCATCCCTTTCATTCTCGTCGTTCCGTTCCGCGCGCCGCGTTCAGCGCCCAGGTGGCGCATCGGCCTTCGTCATCATCACGGCGCAGGAAATCCGCTGTGCTGCACACGCTGCTGAGACTGGCGGGGAGGGCGCTGTGCAGGCTGCTCTATCGCGTCGAGGTGCGCGGCGTGGAGAACTACTACCGCGCCGGGCCGCGTGTCCTCATCCTTGCCAACCATACCTCGCTGCTCGATGGCGCGCTGCTCTACCTGTACCTCCCCGAGCGCCCGACCTTTGCCATCAATACCGCCATGGCGCAGAAGTGGTACTTCAAGCCGTTCCTGAAGATGGTCCGGATCTTTCCGATGGACCCGAGCAATGCGCTGGCCATCAAGGCGATGGTCGGTCACGTGCGGGAGAACCGCAAGGCGGTGATCTTTCCGGAGGGCCGCATCACAGTCACCGGCGCACTGATGAAGATCTACGAAGGACCAGGGGTTATCGCCGAGAGGGCAGCGGCGGCACTGCTGGCGGTTGGCATCGAAGGCGCCCAGTACACGCCCTTCTCCTACCTGCATCAACTGGTCCGCCGGCGCTGGTTCCCGAAGATCATACTCACGGTTCTTCCGCCGGCTTCGCTCAAGTTCCCCGACCACCTCACTGGCCATGCGCGGCGCAAGGCTGCCGCCCGCGTGGTCGGTGATCTCATGTTGCGGGTCGCCTACGCAAACTGCTTCCGCGATAACACGGTCTTTGATGCCCTGCTTCAGGCCATGGCCACGCATGGCGCGAACCACGTCATTGCCGAGGATCCCCGACGCCAGTCGGTGACCTATCGACAGCTGGTTACGCGTGCGTTCATCCTCGGGAAAGCCATCAGTGCCGCGACCGCCGAGGGCGAGCATGTCGGCGTGCTGCTCCCGAACTCCACCGCGGTGCTCACGGTGTTCATGGCCCTGCACAGCTGTGGCCGGGTGCCGGCCATGCTCAACTCCACGTCCGGTTCCCTCGGTGTGATCGCGGCGCTGGAAACCGCGTCCATTCATATCGTCTACACCTCGCACCAGTTCGTGGAGCGGGCAGGGCTGGGCGAACTTGTGCGCGCCGTGGAAGTGAAAGCCAAGGTTGTGTATCTGGAGGATGCGGGGGCCCGGCTTTCGCTCATAGACAAGCTCGAGGGCGCCCTCGCGGCGCGCCTCCCTCGATGGGCATACCGGCGCCGGCGTCGTCTGCGCAATCCTGACGCTGCAGCCGTCATCCTGTTTACCTCGGGTTCGGAAGGGATCCCCAAGGGCGTCGTGCTGTCGCACACCAACCTGCTTGCCAACCGCGCCCAGACCCACACGCTCATCGGTCTGCACCGTCGCGACATCGTGTTCAACGCCCTGCCGGTGTTCCATTCCTTCGGCCTGACTGCCGGCACCCTGTTGCCGTTACTGGCCGGTGCGAAAATCTTCTTTTATCCGACACCGTTGCACCATCGCATCATCCCCGAGTTGTGCTACGAGCTAGGCGCGACGGTGCTCTTCGGCACCAACACTTTCCTTTCGGCCTACGCGCGTTCGGCCCATCCTTTCGATTTCTACCGCATGCGCTATGTCGTTGCCGGCTCCGAAAAACTGCAGGGGGATACGCGGCGCGTCTGGGCCGAGCAGTTCGGCATCCGGGTGCTGGAAGGCTACGGCGCCACCGAGGCAAGCCCGGTAGTGTCTGTCAACACGCCGATGGGCAACCGGCCGGGTACCGTTGGCCGCCTGCTCACGGGGATTGAATACTATCTGGAACCGGTGGAGGGGATGATGAACGGCGGCAAGCTCATCATCCGCGGTCCGAACGTGATGAAGGGCTATCTTTATCACGGTAGCGATGGGGAGATCGTGCCCCCGGTCACGACACGTGGGCCGGGTTGGTACGACACCGGCGATGTCGTCGAGGTCGATCAGGATGGGTACATCCGCATCGTCGGCCGCGCCAAGCGTTTCGCGAAAGTGGGTGGCGAGATGATCTCTCTGACAGCGGTTGAGGAGATTGCGGCAAGAGTATGGCCAAAGGGGCACCACGCGGCGGTGACCGTCGCCGATGCCCGCCGGGGCGAGATGATCATCCTGGTCACCGATAGCAAGCAGGCGGACCGCCGCCAGATGCTGGAGGGTGCGCGCGCGCTCGGCGCGAGCGAGTTGCACGTCCCGCGGCGCGTCCTCGTCGTGGAGGGGCTGCCGCTGCTGGGCAGCGGGAAGGTCGATTACCGCCGGGCGCTCGAAGTGGCGAAACAACTCGCCCAGGAATAGCTGCGCGAGCCTGGCGGCGCCAGGTTGGGTGGAGATCGGCGACGACTCAGCCGTGGCCGGCGCGTCGGGATTGGGGTTCGACGAGCAGCACCACGTTATCGCAGGGTTCCGCACCCATCGCGCCGCCGCGCCTTGCTGTCAACGGCGGGAGATGACGGACATAGATTATGCGGCTTTCAGGGACTCTGAAGACGCGCCATCGGGCACCGTCTGGCCGCTGCAGTGTCTGTGCAGTGCTGCGCGGATAGGCGAGGGCGTAGGCGCAAATGAACCACCATCGCTGCATCGCGGCGCCCAGCGTTGACCAGTGCTCGAGCCAGCTCGGACCCATATCTGTGAGCCTCTGTGCATGCGGACACAGCTCTTTGAATCGGCGTGCCGCGTCGTTCGTGCACTTAGTTTGGCATTTGTCGTGCCAGTGGTGTGCAAGGTGAGGTGGTCTCGCCGTGGCGCGAATATAGTGGCGGGCGCTGCGTGTGGTCTGACGTGGAATGGTCAGTCAGACGGCCGGACCGCATCCCTCTGTCGCCACGCACCGACAGTGATTCGGATGGGAGAAAACGAGGCGAAACCTGCTGGCCTGTGACGCGAGCTTGAAAAAACGTGGCTCGATTGGCATGATCGCCCGCCTGACGATTGCGGGGTGGAGCAGTCTGGCAGCTCGTCGGGCTCATAACCCGAAGGTCGGAGGTTCAAATCCTCCCCCCGCTACCACACGCAGCAATGTGGTGTGACGGGCCGGAGTGCCGTACCGACGCAAGACAGGTCGGAACGGCAGGGACGCCGTCCATACAGGCCGGAAGCGCAGGAGCCCCGTTATCGGGGCTTTTTGTTTTGCAGAGAGAGTTAGCGGTGAGGTGATGGCGCAACCAGTGCAGGTACAGACACTGCTGGAACCGGTGGTGGAGGGTCTGGGTTACGAACTGCTCGGTGTGGAATATTTGCGGGGTGGGCGCGGGATGACGCTGCGCCTTTACATAGACAGGCTGCAGGGGATAACGCTGGAAGACTGCGAGACGGTGAGCAGGCAGGTCAGTGCGGTGCTGGACGTAGAGGATGTGATGCGAGGCCAGTACACGCTGGAGATCTCCTCCCCTGGTCTGGATCGGCGGCTGTTCAAACCGGCCCATTACCGCCGGTTCGTCGGCGAGGTGGTCCGGCTTCGCCTGTCCGAGCCGATGCATGGCCGACGCAAGGTCACCGGCAAGCTGGAGGGCGTCGAAGACGAGGTGGTTGTGGTGAATGTCGAGGGCCAGGCGTATCGCATACCGTTTCAGGTGATCGCCAGGGGAAATCTGAAGCCGCTGGTAGAGGGCTTACATGGAGCGCGTCGCTGAGACGCGCCGTAACGCGTATGAACAAAGAGATCCTTACCGTCGTCGAGGTCGTTTCGAACGAAAAGGGCGTCGCCAAAGACGTCATTTTCGAGGCGCTGGAGGCAGCGCTCGCCACCGCTACCAAGCGCCGTTACCGTGAGGACATCGAGGTGCGGGTCGCCATAGATGGCAAGTCGGGCGACTACAGCGCCTTCCGCCGCTGGGAGGTGATTGACGATGCCGTTGTGGTCGACGCCTTGGAGGCGCCGGACCGGCAGATACTGCTCAGCGAGGCGCGCGAGAAGAACCCTGAGATCCAATCGGGCGACTTTATCGAGGAGCCGCTGGAAGCAGCTACGTTCGGGCGCATCGCTGCGCAGACCGCAAAGCAAGTCATCGTTCAAAAGGTCCGTGAGGCGGAGCGCGCACAGGTCGTCGACCAGTACCAGACTCGCAAAGGGCAGATGGTTTCGGGTGTCGTCAAGCGCATCGAGAAGGGCAGTGTCTATCTCGATCTTGGCAGCAATGCCGAGGCGATCATCCCCCGCGAGCATGTGATTCCGCGCGAGCCTATCCGGCCCGGCGACCGCGTGCGCGGGTATCTCTACGACATCCGCCCCGAGAAACGCGGTCCACAGCTTTTTATCAGTCGTATCGCAACGGAAATGATTGTCGAGCTCTTCAAGCTCGAGGTGCCCGAGATCGGCGAGGGACTCATCGAGATCCTCGGGGCGGCGAGGGACCCGGGGTTGCGGGCCAAGATCGCAGTGCGCAGCAAGGACCCGAGGGTTGATCCCGTTGGTGCGTGTGTAGGGATGCGCGGGTCACGCGTGCAAGCCGTCTCGAATGAACTGGCCGGCGAGCGGGTCGACATTATCCTGTGGGACGAGAACCCGGCGCAGTTCGTGATCAATGCGATGTCGCCGGCGGAGGTGGTCTCCATCCTGGTCGACGAGGACGCCCACAGCATGGACGTTGCGGTGGTGGAGGATCAGCTCTCGCAGGCCATCGGCCGCGGCGGGCAGAACGTCCGACTGGCGAGCCAGCTGACCGGCTGGGTTCTCAATGTGATGACCGAGACACAGGCGGCCGAGAAGACCAGCCGCGAAGAGCAGAACCTGCAGGGGCAGTTCATGGAGCAGCTCGACGTCGACGAGGAGGTGGCGCGGATCCTGGTCGACGAGGGTTTCACCAGCATCGAGGAAGTGGCCTACCTGCCCGAGGCGGAGATGCTGGAGATCGAGGAGTTCGACGAGAATCTGGTCTCCGAGCTGCGCCGGCGCGCCAAGGATTTGCTGCTTACGCGCGCGATCGCCACCGAGGAGAAGATCGGCGATGCCAATCCGTCGGAGAACTTGCTGGCGATGAGAGGCATGGACGAAGATCTCGCTTATGTGCTGGCCAGTCGGGGGATCCGCACCATGGAAGATCTGGCTGACCAGTCCGTTGACGACCTGATTGACATCCAGGGCATGACCGAGGAGCGCGCCGGCGAGCTGATCATGACCGCGCGCGAGCCCTGGTTCGGTGAGCAGCGGGACGGGGAAGATGTGAATGGCTGAAGTGACCGTCAAGCAGTTTGCGGAAGTGGTGGGCATCTCCGTGGAGCGGCTGCTCGCACAGCTTGCGGAGGCGGGGCTGACGGCCAAAATGGCGGCCGACACCATCAGCGAGGACGAAAAAGGCCAGTTGCTGAGCTATTTGCGGCGTGCGCACGGCCGCGCAGAGGACGCACCCGAGCCTACACGCATTACCCTGCGCCGCAAGACCGTCAGCGAACTCAAGGTCCCCACCGACAAGAGCCGCCTGCGCCTGCGTCCCGGTGTCGGCGGCACGAAGCCCGTCGCTACCAAGACGGTTAGCGTCGAGGTCCGCAAGAAAAGGACATACGTCAAGCGCAGTGTGGTGGTCGACGAGGAAGCCCAGATACTGGCCCAGGAGGCGGCGCAGCGCGAGGAACAGCAGGCGACAGAGCGGGCGCGTCTCGAAGCGGAGCACCGCCATCAGCGTGAGGTCGAGGAAAAGCGCCGGGCCGAAGCGGAAATAGCGGCGCGTGCGGCAGAGGAGGCGCGCAGGCAGGCGGAGACCGAGGGATTGCGCCAGCCTTCCGCCCCCCGACACGTCCAGGAGCACCCCCCGGCGCCGGCGACCGAGGAGCGGACGGCCTCGAAGAAGCGCGGAGATTCCGGCCGCCCGGATCGGGCGGAGGAACGCGAGGCGCGCCATGGGCGCGAAGAGCTGCACGTTGACGCCAGCAAGGTCGGCCGGCGCAAGCGCAAGGTTGTACCGCGCCGGGTGGTCGCGCCCATCACGAGCAAACACGGCTTCGAGCGGCCCACCGAACCCGTCGTGCACGAAGTCGCGATCGCGGAGGGGGTCACGGTGGCGGAACTCGCGCAACGCATGTCCGTGAAGGCGGCCGAGGTCATCAAGGTGATGATGAACATGGGTAGCATGGCCACCATTAACCAGGTGCTCGATCAGGACACCGCGGCGATCGTCGTCGAGGAGATGGGCCACAAACCGAAGCTCATGCAGAGTGATGCGCTCGAGTCACAATTGCTGGAGACTGTCACTGCGAGCGGGGAGAAGTCGCCGCGGCCGCCCGTCGTGACGGTTATGGGCCACGTTGACCATGGTAAGACCTCATTGCTCGATCGCATACGCAGCGCCAACGTCGCGGCAGGCGAGGCTGGCGGCATCACCCAGCACATCGGCGCCTATCGCGTAAGGACGCCTAAGGGCACCGTCACCTTCATCGACACGCCGGGGCACGCGGCCTTTACCGCCATGCGCGCGCGCGGTGCCAAGGTCACGGATATCGTCGTGCTGGTTGTTGCCGCGGACGACGGCGTGATGCCGCAGACGGTGGAGGCGATCCAGCATGCCAAGGCGGCCAACGTGCCGCTCATCGTCGCGGTGAACAAGATCGACAAGGCCGAGGCCGATCCCGATCGGGTCAGGCAGGGGCTCACACAACATGGCGTTATCCCGGAGGACTGGGGTGGCGACACAATTTTCGCGCGGGTGTCTGCGAAGACGGGCGAGGGGATCGACAACCTGCTGGACGCCATCCTGCTGCAGGCCGAGGTGTTGGAGTTGAAGGCTGTCGAGCAGGGATCGGCTGCCGGTGTCGTCATCGAGTCGCGGCTGGACAAGGGGCGCGGCCCGGTCGCCACCGTTCTCGTTCAGAACGGCACGCTGAACCGCGGTGACGTGCTTCTTACAGGGGTTGAGTTCGGCCGCGTGCGCGCGATGGTCGACGAGAATGGCCGTGTGGTCGAGGCGGCCGGGCCCTCCTCGCCCGTGGAAGTGCTGGGACTATCGAACATTCCGAACGCGGGCGACGAAGCGATCGTCGTCAACGACGAGCGCAAAGCCCGTGAGATCGCGCTCCTGCGGCAGAATAAGAATCGTGAGAGCAAACTCGCCCGCCAGCAGGCGGTGAAACTCGAGAACGTGTTCTCCCGCATGGAGGAGGGCAAGCAGGTTTCCCTCAATCTGGTTATCAAGGCGGACGTGCAGGGTTCCGCCGAGGCGCTTGGCGAGGCCCTCTCCCGACTGTCTAACGAGGAAATCAGCGTCAACGTCATTGCCAGCGGCGTCGGGGGCATCACCGAGTCCGACGTGAACCTTGCCATTGCCTCCAGCGCCATGGTTATCGGCTTCAATGTCCGAGCCGATGCCGGCGCACGCAAGCTGGTGGAGTCGGAGAAGATCGATCTACGCTACTACAGCATCATCTATGAGGTGATCGATGATGTGAAGGCGGCGCTCTCCGGCATGCTGGCGCCGGAGGTCAAGGAATCCATCGTTGGCGTGGCTCAGGTAAAGGATGTCTTTCGGTCGTCGAAGTTCGGCGCGATAGCCGGCTGTGTCGTGACTAGCGGTGTCTTGCGGCGTAATAACCCGATCCGTGTATTGCGCGACAATGTGGTCATCTTTGAGGGGCAGCTGGAGTCGCTGCGCCACTACAAGGACGACGTCAACGAGGTGAAGTCGGGAACCGAATGCGGGATCGGCGTGAAGAACTACAACGACGTCCGGCCGGGCGATCAGATCGAGGTGTTCGAGCGCACGGAAGTCGCGCGGACCCTTTAATCCGAAGGACAGGGAGGCGGCATGGTGAGCGGCCACGACGAGGCTTGGGGGACATCCGTCAGTCCTCGTCCACGGCGTGTCGCAGAACTTGTTCGCCGCGTCCTGGCCGAACCGCTGCAGCGCTACGCCTCCGAGGCTGGTCTGGGCATGGTGACGCTCTCTGCCGTGGAGGTGTCACCGGATCTGCGCGCCGCACGGCTCTATGTTACCCAGCTCGGTCCGTCACTTTCGCATGGCCTCGTGGTGGAGAAGCTGCGGCCGCATTTAAGCGCGTTGCGCACCTGCATCGCGAGGAAAGTGCGCCTGCGCTACATTCCTCAGCTTTCTCTCCGCTTCGACGAGTCCCTTGAGCAGGGCGCTCGTATCGATGCGCTCCTTTCGGAGATCGGCGCCGCTCCCGCCGCCTCCGCCGAAGACGACACTGAGACGCGATGACGCAGGCGGCCGGCCGGCGCGATGTCCAAGGCATCCTGTTGCTGGACAAGCCGGCGGGCATGAGCTCCAACGCGGCGTTGCAACAGGTCAAGCGGCTGTTCAGGGCGCAGAAGGCGGGACACACCGGCAATCTCGACGTGCCGGCCAATGGTCTGCTGCCGATATGCTTCGGCGAGGCAACAAAGATCACCCCCTACCTCCTGAACGCCAACAAGCGTTACCGATCGCGCTTTCGCTTCGGCGTGCGGACCACGACGGGTGATGCAGCGGGCGAGATCATCGAACAGCAGCCGGTTCCTGCACTCGACCCGCGCGAAGTCGACGAGGTGCTGATGCGGTTCACGGGTGTCATTGAGCAGATCCCGCCCATGCACTCGGCGCTGAAATACCAGGGTCAGCGTCTCTACCGTCTCGCCGTGCGCGGCCTCACGGTGGAACGTGCGCCACGCCCCGTGAGCGTGTTTGAACTGCGGCGTACCAACCTGGCGCCGGATGAGCTGGAGGTAGAGGTGCACTGTTCGAAGGGGACGTACATCCGCGCGCTGGCGGAGGACGTTGGCAGCGCGCTCGGAACCTGCGCCCATGTACTGGCCCTCCGGCGCACGGGCGTGGAGCCGTTCGACATCGGCGAGGCCTGGTCACTGGAACACCTCGAGCGGTTGGCGGCCCAGGGTTTGGCGGCGCTGGATGCCACCTTGAAACCCATGGACAGTGCGCTCGGGCATCTGGTCGCCGTCAGCTTGTCGGACACGACAGCCTACTATCTGCGCAGCGGCCAGCCGGTGCGCACCAGTGGGGCGCCGCGGCAGGGTATAGTGCGTATGTACGATCCGCAGCAGCGCTTCCTCGGCATTGGCGAAGCACTGGCTGATGGCCGCATCGCGCCGCGCCGTCTCATCAACTTCACCTGAGCACCGTGCCGTCGTTGGCGGTGAGCAGGCGGTGGCAGTGGCGGCTCCCAAGCGGCCCCAGGCGGGACAGGTATTTCTTGTTCGTGCGGGCACACGTGGCTACAATAGCGCGCGTTTTTTCCAACGACTGACACTGAGGCTTGAGGCCATGGTACTGACCAGTGAGCGCAAGGGCGCCATCATCAAGGATCACCAGCGCAAGCAAGCGGACACGGGTTCCCCGGAGGTGCAGGTAGCACTGTTGTCCGCGCGCATCGACGGTTTGTCCGAGCATTTCAAGACACACGCCCACGACATCCATTCCCGACAGGGCCTGCTGCGACTCATCAACAAGCGCCGTGAACTGCTGAAATACCTTAAGAGCACACAGCCAGACACTTACCAGGGGCTCATCACCAAACTCGGTCTGCGTAAGTAACCCTGGAGCCCGCTGCGATGCGGGTCCTCCACCATCCCATCCTGAGGTTCTGAGTTCACTGCCATGGCACTGGTAAAAAAATCGTTCAAGTACGGCGCGCACACGGTCACCCTGGAAACGGGCGAGATTGCCCGTCAGGCCACCGGCGCGGCGATGATCTCCATGGGGGAGACGGTAGTGCTGGTCACGTGCGTTGGGGAAAAGAAGGAGGCCGAACGCGACTTCTTCCCGCTGACCGTCGATTATCAGGAGCGCACGTACGCAGCCGGGAAGATCCCAGGCGGCTTCTTTAAACGCGAGGGCCGGCCCAGTGAAAAGGAAACGCTCACCTCCCGTCTCATCGATCGTCCGCTCCGCCCCATGTTTCCTGAAGGTTTCAAGAATGAAGTCCAGATCGTCGCCACCGTGATGTCGCTGGATCCGACCGTGGACCCGGACATTCCCGCGATGATCGGCGCGTCAGCGGCGCTGGCTGTATCGGGCATTCCCTGCAACGGGCCGATCGGCGCCGCGCGGGTGGGCTACCGGCAGGGAAGCTACCTGCTCAACCCGAGCTTCAAGGAGCTGGAGACCTCAGAGCTAGATCTCGTTGTGGCCGGCACGGAAAGCTCGGTGCTGATGGTCGAATCGCAAGCAGCGGAGCTGCCGGAGTCGGTGATGCTCGGAGCGGTGCTGTTCGGGCATCGCGAGTTGCAGGCGGCCGTCCAAGCGATCAAAGAGCTGGCCAGAGACGCTGGCGTCCAACCATGGGACTGGCAGCCGCCGGCCGTCGATCAGGACTTGATCAGCGCGGTCAATGCCTACGCGCTGCGCATCGGCGAGGGCTACACTATCGTCGACAAGCTTCAGCGCCGCGACGCGCTCGCCAGACTGCGCGAGGAGATCATCGCCGCGCTGTGCCCTGCTGAGGCCGAGTCGCCTAAGTGGAACCCGGAGCAAGTCGGGGTCACAACCGAAAACCTCGAATATAAGCTCGTGCGCGCGATGGCGCTGGAGCAGGGCCGGCGCATCGACGGGCGCGACAAAACGGCGATCCGTCCAATCCGTGTCCGGGTTGGGGTACTGCCGCGCACGCACGGTTCCGCCCTGTTCACCCGTGGCGAGACACAAGCGCTGGTCGTCACCTCCCTTGGCACCGAGCGCGACGCGCAGATCATCGATGCCATTGAGGGCGAACGCCTCGACCGCTTCTTGTTTCACTACAACTTCCCACCTTACTCGGTCGGCGAGGTGGGCAGGGTCGGTTCGCCGAAGCGGCGCGAGATCGGCCACGGCAGGCTCGCGCGCCGCGGTGTGCAGGCCATCATGCCAACCAAGGAGGAGTTCCAGTACGTCGTGCGCGTGGTCTCCGAGATCACCGATTCGAACGGCTCCAGCTCCATGGCATCGGTATGCGGGGCCAGCCTTGCACTGATGGATGCCGGCGTGCCGGTGAAGGCGGCGGTGGCCGGTATCGCCATGGGTCTAATCATGGAAAGCGATCGCTGGGTCGTGCTTTCCGACATCATGGGTGACGAGGATCACCTTGGCGACATGGATTTCAAGGTCGCCGGTACGAGCAAGGGCGTCACCGCGCTGCAGATGGACATCAAGATAAGCGGAATCACCGCGGCGATCATGGAGCAGGCCCTGGCGCAGGCACGGGAGGGCCGCCTGCACATCCTGGGAGAGATGAACAAGGTCATTTCGGCGCCGCGCGCGGAGATGTCCGAGCATGCGCCGCGCATCATCACCATGAAGATCCACCCGGACAAGATCCGCGATGTCATCGGCAAGGGTGGCGTGACCATCCGTGCCATCACTGAGGCGACGGGGGCCACCATCGACATCGAGGACGACGGCACTGTGAAGATTGCCTCTGTCGACGCCGCGGCGGGTCAGGAGGCCAAGCGCCGGGTGGAGCAGATCACTGCCGACGTGCAGGTCGGCATGATCTACGAAGGCAGGGTACAGAAGCTCATGGACTTCGGCGCCTTCGTCAATATCCTGCCAGGCCGGGATGGGCTCGTGCACATCTCGCAGATCTCCGACGAGCGCGTGGCGAGCGTCAGCGACAAGCTCGCTGAAGGCGATATGGTCAAGGTCAAGGTGTTGGAGGTTGACAAGCAGGGGCGGATCCGCCTGAGCATGAAGGCGGTCAACAATCCCTAGTCGTCACGGTAGTAGTATTCGTAGACAGCAGGGCGGGCTCATGAGCCCGCTTTTTGTTTGCGGGAGCTGCGCCGCGTGGCCGTGGTCAGCGTGCCGCGACGGTGGCCGGCGGCGAATGACACGGTGGCCCAGTAAGATCGTTTGCGCACAACTGTACAGTCCACAGATCAGACTGGCCCGAAGTGGATAGTCTGCGCCATGCCGCGGTGACCTCTCCTTCATCGCGCAGCGGCCCAACGACTACCCGGTAATACTGGCTGCCTCTTTCATCGCGCGCCGATGCCACAGCCGCGCGCATGGCCGCGTTCCGGGTCTGCCAGCGTTGCGCGTTGCCTTGGTCGCGGAAGCTGCCGATGACCAGATACACGTGCGTCGGCACACTCCGTATTTCGCTGCGCGCCTGCAGTCGAGCAGGCACCATACCCTCGCGTTCCGCGGCCGCGACGCGCACACGCGGCGCGCGCAGCGGGCTCGATGCGGGCTGCGGGTCGATGCATATGGGACGGTTTCTGACGATGCGCAGGAGGGCGCAGTCCTTCTCGATAATGGCCGACACCAGATGGTCGGACGGACCTCTGCCGGTCGCGAGGTAGCTCACGCCGGTTGCAGCGAGCGAAGCAATCTGCACGGAAGCGGGCAGCGACGCGCAGCCAGCAAGGAGCGGAATAACGGCCACGCACCCAACTCGCATTCCCCACACTGCCATTGAGATCCCCTCGCCGAGTAGCGAAACCATCTTCAAGGTTGCATTTTCTATTATATTTAAATCATTAGCTTAGACAAACAAGTTAATAAAATATACTCATCCTTGTGGGGTCAATGGGGGATGGTGGGCGGAACGTCTCCGTCGCCGGGCCGCTGCAATGTGTTGGCAGAGGGATAAGAACTAAGTGGTGTCTCTGCGAGCTTCTTTAGGGTGACGTAATCGGTCTTGCCGGTGCCCAGCAGCGGCAACTCCTCCAATCGGACGACTTTGCGGGCCACGACGAGCTCGGGTGTGCTGATTGACCTGGCGGCTTGAACCAGTGCGTCACGGGTGAGGGAGGGATCGGTGGTGAAGAGCACGATTAGCTCGCCGCGCCTGGGGTCGCTCAGGGTGCAGGCGGCATGCTGTGCCTGGGCCGAAGCCTGCTGGGCGATCTTCTCCACCATCTCCAGTGAGACCATCTCGCCGGCGATCTTCGCGAAGCGCTTGACGCGTCCCTTGACGGTGAGGAAACCATCCTCGTCGACCGCTACCACGTCACCAGTGCTGTACCAGCCCTCGCCCGGTTCCGAGCGCGGCGATTGCAGCGCCCCGGGTTGTTCGTAGAGATAGTAGCCCAACATGACGTTGGGGCCGCGGACGTGCAGGACGCCGCCATCGCCGTCAAGGCCTTCCACCTTCCGCAGCCGATGCTCGATGCCAGGGAGAAGAGTGCCGACACTGCCGGTCTTGTAGGCCATCGGCGTATTAACGGAAAGCACTGGCGCGCACTCGGTCGCGCCGTAACCCTCGAGGATGCGGATCCCGAACCTCTCGTCCCAGGCCTTGCGGACATCTTCTTGCAGCTTCGCGGCGCGGGCGACCACATAGCGCAGGCGGTAGAAATCGTAAGGATGGGCGAACGTAGCATAGGCGCCGAGGAACGTGCTGGTCCGGAACAGCAGCGTGCAGCCGCGGTCGTAGATGACTTCCGGAATGATCCGTTAGTGCAGCGGCGAGGGATAAAGGAACAGCCTGCTTCCCGTCACGACTGGCATGATGGCCCCGCAGGTGAGACCGAAGGCGTGAAACACCGGCAGGGCGACGAGGAATTTGTCGGCGCGCGAGAAATCGATCACGGCGCGTACCTGTGCGATGTTTCCCAGCAGCGCATCGTGACTTGGACGAGTTGCACGCCCTCTATCGCGTGCACCGCAGCTCCGGGCTTGGCGCCCTCCAGAAAGCGATGGGACGTGATGATCGTGCGGACCCCGGCAGCCACGCAGGCGTTTTGCATGCTCTGCGTCCCTGCGGTGTAGTTGAGCATCGCCGGTACGCGGTGGAATGCGCTCATGCCGAAGAGCAGGCATACCGTTTGCACTGACGTTGGGCAGCAGCCTCGCCCTCCGCGCTGAGCTTCGTCACCAGCCGCGCCAAGACCAGGCTGGCCCGCCGTAGGACTGTTCCTCGCGGTTTACGTCCTCCAACAGATAGCTCTCGCGGCCGTGGACCTCGACGGCGTCGAGAAGAGCCGAGAACAGCGTCTGTGTGGAGCGGGAGGAGAAGATCATTTTCATCGCCATGGGGCTGGTCGGGTCGACGGCGAGGTGGGGCACCTGACTCAGGATGAGCCGGAACAGTCGGTTGTTGAGCACTGTCGTGTGAACGACGAAGTCGCGTCGATGGGCAGGAACAGACCGAGCAACAGGCTGTCGAGGAACGAAAGATGGTTGGCGATGACCAGCAGTTTGCCGTCGTTTAGCGGCGCGGTGCGGACGGGCGGTCATTGGACAGCGGAATTGACGGCGATCATCCGCTGCTCGGTCACGATGGCGTCGACGGGCACGTCGGTCGTGGTGACCGGGATGACCGGCATGATTTGCGCCTCGAAGGCGACGGCAATCTTGAAGCGGACGGTGTGTGCGGCGAACCAGCGGTCGTAATAGGCGGCTCCGAAGCCGAGTCGGTCCCCGCGCGGCGTAAACCCCAGGCCGGGCGTGATGACAATGTCGAAGGCTTCTTCGACTGGCTCCGTGGCGAGCGGAGTCAGGATACCCAACTGTGCGGGCGTCAGACCCGACCATTCGCGCAAACGGCAAGCGATCATCTGCCTCTGGCCGAGGATCTTGGGCACCGCGACGTCCCTGCCCCCCCGCAGCAGCCAGCGGATGAGGCCATGCGTGTGCACCTCACTGCCGCTGGAGATAAATACAAAGCAGCGCTGCGCCGCCCGCACAACGTTGAGCGCGCAGAGGCGCGCCACGATGGCATGCGAATAGGCCTCGCGCTGTGACGCGGGTATGGCCTCCCGGGCGACCTTCAGCCGTTCGCGCAGCTGCCGTTTTTCGGCAACGACGGCCAGCATGTTCATCTTATGTGCGCTGAGCGCGAGGCGGCGTCGGCGCCGCATGCTATCCTTTTCATTTCCGAAGGATATCCGTACAATACGCGCCTTTCAAAAGAGGGCTCGGCGCCGCCGTCGCCCGCGTTCATTGTGACAGGAACCTGAGCTCCATGGTAACGATACGTTTATCGCGGGGTGGCGCGACGAAGCGGCCCTTCTATTACATCGTCGTCACCGACAGCCGTTGCAAGCGTGACGGCAAGAAGCTGGAACGCATTGGCTTCTTCAATCCGATGGCGGCTTCCAACGAACCGCGCTTCCAGATCGATAAGGCGCGCGTGGAGTACTGGCTCTCCAAGGGCGCCAGGACTTCGGAGCGCGTTACGGATTTGATCGCCCGCCACGCCGCTTGAGAGTGATGGCGGCGAGGCCGCCAATGGGTGCTTCCCCCACGGCAAGCGACGCCGCTGACGGGGCCGCGACGGTGGAACGGTACGTCATTCTGGGGAAGGTGAGCGGAATGTTCGGCGTGCGCGGGTGGGTCCGGGTGTACTCGTACACGCGCCCGCCGTTCAACATTCTGAATTACACGCCGTGGTACCTGTGCGTCGCGGGAGACTGGCGTGAACTGGCGCCGGTGGAAGGCAGGATGCATGGCAAGGGTGTCATCGCCCGGCTGGCCGACATCGAGGGTCGCGAGGCCGCCCGCGCGCTTCTGGGTGCGGCGATCGCGATTCGGCGCCGGCAGTTGCATGCGCTCGGCGGCGGCGAGCATTACCACATCGACCTCATTGGATTGCGCGTGTTTAATCGTGAGGGTATCGAGTTGGGACGCGTGCAGCGGCTGATGGAGACCGGCGCTGACGATGTGCTGGTTGTGAAGGGCGAACAGGAGTACCTGATCCCGCTGGTGGCCGGCGTGCACGTTCTGGAGATCGACGAGGCGGCCGACCGGATAGAGGTGGATTGGGGCGAGGACTACTGATGCTCGAGCGCGGAAATGAGAGGCTACGCATCGGTGTGGTGACCTTGTTTCCGGAGATGTTCCGGGCCGTGACCAGCTTCGGCATCTCCGGTCGCGCGGTCGAAAGAGGGCTGGTAGGCGTTACCACCTGGAACCCCCGCGATTACGCCACGGACCGACACCGCTCGGTGGATGATCGGCCGTACGGCGGCGGGCCTGGGATGGTAATGATGGTCACGCCGCTGCGCGCGGCGATAGCTGCGGCACACGCGGCTTTGGAGCCGCGCGCGGTGATATACCTGACGCCGCAGGGCAGACGCCTCGACCAGGCGACAATACAGCAGCTGGCGGAGCGCAGCCCGCTGCTGATGATCGCCGGGCGTTACGAGGGCGTCGATCAGCGTTTCATTGACATCGAGGTCAATGAGGAATGGTCAATAGGGGATTACGTGCTGAGCGGCGGGGAGCTGCCGGCGATGGTGCTCATCGACGCGCTGGTTCGACTGGTGCCGGGGGCGCTGGGCGACGAAGACTCCGCGCGGCAGGACTCTTTCGTGGAGGGGGTGCTCGACTGCCCGCACTACACGCGGCCGGAGGAATACGAAGGCAGGCGCGTTCCCGATGTGTTGCTGTCCGGCAACCACGCGCAGATCAACCGCTGGCGGCGGAAGCAGTCGTTAGGCCGAACGTGGTTGCAGCGGCCGGACCTGCTGCAAGGGTTGACGCTCGGGCCTGCCGACCGGCGGTTGCTGGAGGAATTCGTGCAGGAGTTCACCGCTTGCTCGGGGGCGTCGGCAGGGCACGGGCGGTAAGAAGGTGGTGTGGCGAGACTTTGAGGATCAGGCCATGAGCAAGGTGATCGATCAGATTGAAGCAGAACAGATGAAACGCCAGTTGCCGGAATTCCGGCCCGGCGATGTGGTGGTGGTGCAGGTCAAGGTCAAAGAAGGCGATCGCGAGCGTTTGCAGGCCTTTGAGGGCGTGGTCATCGCCAGGCGCAACCGTGGGCTGAACTCCTCCTTCACGGTGCGCAAGATCTCCCATGGCGAGGGCGTGGAGCGCGTATTCCGCACCTACAGTCCGACGGTGCATGACATCACGGTCAAGCGCCGTGGCGATGTGCGCCGCGCCAAGCTTTATCATATGCGCGAACTGCGCGGCAAGGCGGCACGCATCAGGGAGCGCATCGAAAGCAAGGACAAGGCCGAGTAGAGCACGCCGACACCCCAATGGGGTGAGCGATGCCGCCGTCGCAGAGCGGGCGGCGGCAGTTGCTGCGCGTCCCGTTTTTCTCACCTTGCCTCTTACCGGGGAACGTGGGGATGGCGGTAGAATGTGGCCGCCGCATGGTTGACATTGGGACGCCTGCTGTGAGCGCGGCCGATCCGGACGGTCTGGTGGATCGCTTTCTCGACGCCATGTGGATGGAGCGTGGTCTCAGCGCGCATACTCTGGCTGCCTACCGCACCGACCTGACCGCCCTCGGTCGCTGGGTTGGCACCCGCTCTCTGCACCTGACCGCCGCGTCGACCGCCACGTTAATGGAGTTCCTTGCCAGTTACCGCAACGCCTCTGCGCGGAGCACGGCCCGGCGGTTGTCCAGCCTGCGGAGTTTCTATCAGCACTTGTTGCGGGCGGGAGTGCTGCGGTACGACCCCAGCGCGGAAGTGCCGGCGCCACGGCTGGGCCGCCCGTTGCCGAAGTCGCTTACTGAGGCGACTGTCGAACGCCTGCTGCAAGCGCCCGACATCGGGACGCTGCTGGGTCTGCGCGACCGCGCCATGGTGGAGCTCATGTATGCCACGGGGCTGCGCGTCTCCGAACTCGTCCGGTTGCTCGGAGTGGAGGTTAACCTCAGGCAGGGCGCGCTGCGCATCAGCGGCAAGGGAGGCAAAGAGCGCGTGGTGCCGCTCGGGGAGGTGGCGATAGGCTGGCTGCAGCGCTATCTCACCCAGACCCGCCCGGCACTGCTCGGCAACCAGACCTCGCAATTCCTGTTTGTCACGCAGCGGGGAGGCCCGATGACCCGGCAGATGTTCTGGCACCTCATACGCCGTTACGCGCGGCAGGCCGGCATCGAGCAGTCCCTCTCGCCGCATACCCTCCGCCACGCCTTTGCCACTCACCTGCTCAATCACGGCGCCGACCTGCGCGTCGTGCAGTTACTGCTTGGTCACAGCAATATCTCGACGACGCAGATCTATACGCACGTCGCGCGCGCGCGGCTCAAGGAATTGCACGCCCGCCATCACCCGCGCGGGTAGACGCAACGCGGGAAGTCCGGTGGTGGCGGTGGCAATCGCGCCGGCGGTCAGCTCGTTGGTAGGACGGTGAGGACCTCTTCGATAGTGGTATGGCCCGCGGCGACCTTGTCGGCCGCGCTGACGCGCAGGCTGCGCATGCCGTGCTTGAGGGCTCCGTCCCGCAACGCCTGGGTGTCGATATGCGGTTCTTTCAGCAGCGTGGTCAATTCCCGCCGCATGGTCAAAATCTCGTACAGCCCCGTACGCCCCAGATAGCCGGTGTGACGGCACTCGTCGCAGCCCAGCGCCCTTGCTCCGATTTTCGGGTGAGGTATGGTGTTAGGGCCCACCAGGTTTTGCCAGCCCTTCACGTCGAGCGGTGACGGTTGCTTGCAATGGGGACAGAGCGTCCGCACCAGCCGCTGCGCGACCACGCCCAGCAGCGTCGCGCCGATGAGATACGGCTGGATGCCGATGTCCATCAGGCGCGTGATCGCGGACGGCGCGTCGTTCGTGTGCAGCGTGGACAGCACGAGGTGACCGGTAAGCGCCGCCTGAATGGCGACTGTCGCCGTCTCACGGTCACGGATCTCCCCCACCATGATGATGTCGGGATCCTGCCGCAGCAGCGTGCGCACGCCGCTGGCGAAGTCAACATCGATGCCGGGCTGCACCTGCATCTGATTGAACTGGTGCTCGACCATCTCGATGGGGTCCTCGATCGTGCAGACGTTCAGCTCCGGCCGTGCAAGCTGCTTGAGCGCCGAATAGAGAGTCGTGGTCTTGCCGGAGCCCGTGGGACCTGTGACGAGGATGAATCCGTGTGGGTGCGCCACCATCGCGCGCCACGCCGTTATGTCGTAGTCGCTGAAGCCTAGTTCCTGGAAGCTGCGGCTTAAGACCAGCGGGTCGAAGATACGCAGCACCAGCTTCTCGCCGAACGCTGTTGGCATCGTCGATAGACGCAGTTCCACCTCCTTGCCCGCCGGCGTCTTGGTCTTGACGCGCCCGTCCTGCGGACGGCGGCGATCGGAGACGTCCATGCGCCCCAGCGACTTCAGGCGGCTGGTGATCGCGGCCGCGACCGCCACCGGGATCTCATGCACCTGGTGCAGGACGCCGTCGATGCGCAGGCGAACGCGGGTGACGTCGCGGCGCGGCTCGATGTGGATGTCACTGGCGCGCTGCTCAAAGGCGAACTGCAGCAGCCAGTCGACGAGGTGGATGATGTGCTTGTCGTTGGCGTCCGGTTCGCCCATCTTGCCGAGCTGGGTGAGCTGCTCGAAGTTGCCGACGGCAGAGGGCTGTTCGGCGGCTTTGGACGCACCCGCCAGCGAGTTGCTGACGCCGTAGAACTCGATGAGGTACCGTTCGATATCCTGCGGGCTGGCGACGACGCGCTTGATGCGCCGCTTGAGCACACGCGCCATTTCGCGCTCCCATTCGCGCTGGAAAGGTTCGGCAGTGGCCACGGTAACGCTTTGCTCGTCAACGGCGATTGGCAGAAATCGGAATCGCGAGGCGTATGCCTGCGAAACCAGGCGGGTGACGGCGCGCACGTCGATCTTGAGCGGGTCGATGCGCACGAACGGCAGTCCGGCCTTCTCGGCAAGCCAGCGTGACAGGCGTTCGAGGGTCAGCGGGTAGGAGGGCTGGGTCGCGCTCTGCCAGCCCTGCTCGGCCAGCCGGAAGAATGGGTGGCGGGCGTCCTTGTGGCGGGACGGGGCCCCGGCATGCAGTTGCTCGATGTGTTGTCTGCTGATAAGCCGATCGGCGTGGAGCAGACCGGTTACCGTCTCCAGGGTGAGCCTGCCTTCAGGTTGTTGCGCCGGAGTTGTGGCCACCACGTCTGGTCTCCTGGGTCCTCATGGATCGTGCCGTGCACTTCTGCCGGCGGCCCGCCGGCACGTTGCCGATAGGATGCTCGAAAAGTATAGCGCCGGTCGCCTGTGCGGGCTAACTGCAGCGCGGGTGGCCGGGAACGCGGGTGCGGCTTTGCGGTCTGATAGAATGCACATGCCGGGCCACAACGAGCCATTCATCCTTCCATTCTTTTCTTGAGGAGTTCATTCATGCGTTGCGTATCCGCGTTTCTCACTGTCGCGCTGTCCGCCTCGTCGGCCGGGGGCGCACTGGCTGCCGATGAGAGCCAGATCAAGCAGGAGATTACCGCTCAACTGGCCGCGGTCGTGCCGGATATGAAGGTCAACGGGGTTCGGCCGGCGCCCATCCCCGGCTGGTACGAGGTCCTCCTGGGCGCGAAACTGATCTACGTAAGCGCCGATGCCCGCTACATCCTGGATGGTACGCTGATGGATCTGAAGGCGCAGAAGGATCTGACCTCCGGGCCGGCGATGGAAGCGCGCGCTGCGGCGCTCAAGGCGCTGACCGATAGCAACAAAGTCATCGAATTCGCGCCCGACGGCAAGGCCGAACATATCATCTATGTGTTCACCGACACGGAATGCACCTACTGTCGCAAGATGCACTCGGAGGTATCCAAGCTGAATGCGGCCGGCATTGCCGTACGCTACATCGCCTTCCCCCGCGACGGGATCGGTTCGCCGACTTACGAGCAGATGGTGTCCGTCTGGTGCGCCAAAGACCCGAAGCAGGCACTGACCGACGCGAAGGCGGGCAAGAAATTGCCGCCCGCGGCCTGCGATAACCCCGTCAAGGAGGAGTTTGAACTGGGCACGACCATGAATGTCCGCGGTACGCCCACGACCATCCTCGAGAACGGCGAGGAGGCGGGCGGCTACATCCCGGCCGACGCGCTCATCAACTTCTTCAGGCGCGGGGCGTCCTGAAGCGGGACAACCTCATCGGTCGCCGAGACCGCTCACCGATTCGATGATCGCCGAAGTCTGGTCGCCCGCCTTTTCCAGGTGATCGAGGCGCACTGGCAGGTAACCGAGCGACTTGGCGCACCACAGCGTGGTCCTGCGTTCCTTACCGGGCCTCTGATACTGGATCTTGATGGTCTCGAGCGTCCCGATCGGCGTGTCGATACGTTCCTCGCCGAGCCGCGCGATCGGATAGTCTTTCAGCGTGTTGCCGTCCACCACGGTGTAGCGCAGTGAGCCGCCGGCCCCGAGATCGCGCATCAACACCAGCTGGTAGAGCAGCTTGTCGAGCACACCCGCCGGTGCCTCGATAGCGGACGCTTGGTCCTTGTGGACGACGCGGACGATTGCCTGCTGCCAGTCGAAGCTCGCCTGGGACTTGCGGGTCTTGAAGCCGCTTTGACGGTACTCATATTCCAGCGCTAGCACCGACTGGCCCTGCAACCGCCAGCGGCTGGTCTCTACCACCCTCACCCGCAGCAGCGCCAACAGCCCGCGCGTCGCCTTCAACTCGGAGCGGAACACGAACTCCGCGCCGGCGCCCACGGCGCTCACCGAGCGGGTCATTTCCCCCAGCTCTCGCCCGTTGCTGTAGACGGAATAGCGGGCTGTGAACAGCGGCGGGAAGCCGACGCCCGCCGCTTCAGAGGCATCAACTGCGAAGAGCAGGATGCAGGCTGCCAGGGGGCGTGCGGTCACGGCCAGAGTGAACCTCGGCTATGCTAAAATCAAAACCTTACGCTACACGAAACTCGTCTCGGCCAAAGTCTTCTCACGGGGTTTGATGCGCGCTTCCAGAAATCCGTTCACTCAGGCGCGAGTGCTCGTGGCAGGGGACGTCATTCTCGATCGCTACTGGCAGGGCAGTACAGAACGCATCTCGCCGGAAGCGCCGGTCCCGGTCGTGCATGTGACCGCGAAGGACGAGCGGCCCGGCGGCGCGGCGAACGTTGCCCTTAACATCCGCAGCCTGGGTGCGGATGTCGCAGTCGTCGGTCTGATCGGCCAGGATGAGGATGGCGCAAAGCTCGAAGCGTTGCTCAAGGCATACGGCGTGCAATGTCGCTTGTTGCAACTGCCGGGCGTGCGGACCACTGTCAAACTGCGCGTGCTGAGCCAGCATCAGCAGCTCATACGCCTCGACTTCGAAGACAGCAGGCCGCGCTTCGATCGCAACGGATTGAAGCTGGCATTCGCGCAGGCGTTGGCGGACGCGGACGTAGTCGTGCTGTCGGACTATGCCAAGGGCGCGCTCGCCGATGCGCGGGATTTCATACGTATGGGGAGCGATGCCGGCAGGCGCGTGGTCGTGGATCCGAAGTCCGCCGATTTCGCCTGCTACGCGGGCGCGACGGTGCTTACGCCCAATCTCAGAGAGTTTGAGGCGGTGGTCGGCGGCTGCGACGACGAGGAGGCTATCGGACGCAAGGGGCGCGACTTGTGCGCACAGCACGGTTTCGAGGCAGTGCTGGTCACGCGCGGCGAACAGGGAATGAGCCTGATCACGCGGGTGGGCGCCCCGACGCACTTGCCGACGCGTGCCCGCGATGTGTACGACGTCACTGGCGCCGGTGACACCGTTTGCGGTGTGCTGGCGGCGGGCCTCGCGGCCGGCTACGACCTCCACCAGGCAACGGCGCTGGCGAATACGGCTGCCGGTATCGTGGTCGGCAAGCTCGGCGCGGCGTCGGTCACGCGGGCGGAACTGGAGGCGGCCCTGCACGAAGCGACGGCCGGCCGCTTCGGCGTTCTTGATGAGGAGCAGATGATCGGAGAGGCGGCGGCGGCGCACCGCCGCGGCGAGCGCGTGGTCATGACTAACGGCTGCTTTGATATCCTGCACGCCGGCCACGTGCGCTATCTGGAGCAGGCCCGACGTCTGGGCGACCGTCTCATCGTTGCCGTCAACACCGACGAGTCAGTCCGGCGGCTGAAAGGCCCGGACCGGCCCATCAATGGGCTGGCCCAGCGCATGGAGCTGCTGGCCGCATTGTCTGCCGTGGACTGGGTCGTGTCCTTTGCTGAAGACACCCCGGCACGCCTCATCTGCCGGCTCGGCCCCGATGTGCTGGTGAAAGGTGGCGACTATCGACCGGAGCAGGTGGCAGGCGCCGACTGCGTGCAAGCGCGCGGTGGGGAGGTGGTGATCGTCGACTTCATTCCAGGTTATTCCACCAGCCGCATTATCGATGAGGCCGGGCGCAACAGCGCGGCCGTGCGATGATCATCGTCACCGGCGGCGCCGGCTTCATCGGCTCCAACCTCGTGCGCGCGCTGAATGAGCTGGGGCGCACCGATATCCTCGTTGTCGACAACCTCAGCAACGCTGCGAAATTCCGCAACCTTGTCGACTGCGACTTTCTCGATTATTTCGACAAGGACGAGTTCCTGCACCTCATCGGCCAGGCGCATGCCCGGCAAACCACGGTGGATGTGCTCTTCCATCTCGGTGCTTGCTCGATTACCACCGAGTCGGACGGGCGCTATCTCATGATGAACAACTACGCGTATTCCAAGTCGCTACTGCACTACTGTCTCGAGCATGGCATCCGGTTCGTGTACGCCTCCAGCGCCGCAGCCTATGGCGGCAGCGCTACCTTCATCGAGCAACGTACACACGAGGCGCCACTGAATGCCTACGGTTACTCCAAGTTCATCTTCGACCAGTACGCGCGCCGTTATCTGGCGGCGGCCACCATTCCCATCGTGGGCTTGCGATACTTCAACGTCTACGGTCCGCGCGAGGCGCACAAAGGGTCAATGGCAAGCGTGCTCTGGCACATGCATCGGCAGATGCTGGCCGATGGCAAGGTGCGCCTGTTCAAGGGGAGCGACGGCTATGCGGACGGCGAACAGCGCCGTGACTTCATCTACGTCCGTGACGCGGTGGATGTCACGCTGTGGTTCGGTCTGCATGCGCCACGCCCCGGCATCTACAACATTGGCACCGGCCGCAGCCAGAGCTTCAACGATGTGGCGAACGCCGTCATAACGTGGCACGGCGGCGGCCGCATCGAGTACATCCCGTTTCCCGACCGCCTGATCGGGCGATACCAGAGCTTCACGCAGGCCGATCTCACGCAGCTCCGCGCGGCGGGCTATGAGGGGCGTCTCAGGCCGGTTGAGGAGGGTGCCCCTGCCTACCTGGACTGGCTGCGTCAGCATCCCCCCGACGCGCGCTAGCACGGGAGGGAACGGATGCTGGCGGGTGCGCTGCGATGGCTTTACACGGCGTGCCTGTATCTCGCTGTCCCTTTCATCCTGCTGCGCCTGTGGCGACTCGGGTTTAAGCACGGCGGCTACCGTCAGCGGGTCGGCGAGCGTTTCGGCTTCATACCGGCGCGTCGTGACTCCTCGGTGCCGCTCCTGTGGCTGCACGCAGTTTCGGTCGGCGAGGTGCAGGCGGCCGTGCCCCTCTTGCAGGCGTTTCATGCCCGCTTTCCGGACTACGCGGTCCTGCTGACCACCACCACCCCCACCGGCGCCGAGCACGCCCGCCGCCAGTTCGGCGACGGCGTCGCGCATGCGTACTTCCCCTACGACCTGCCGGATGTGGTGGCGCGGTTCCTGGGCAACGTGCAGCCCTCCCTCGTCGTGCTCGTGGAGACGGAGTTGTGGCCAAACCTTCTGCGCGCCTGTCGGGCCGGTGGCATCCCGGCAGTCCTCGCCAACGCGAGACTCTCTGCGGTGTCCGCCCGCCGCTACCGGTGGCTGCGACCCCTCACGCGGTCGATGCTGCAGGATCTGGCCGCGGTCGCAGCGCAAAGCGAGGCGGATGGGGAGCGCTTTCTGCGGCTGGGTCTGGCGCCGGCGCGCCTGCACGTCAGCGGCAGCATAAAGTTTGATCTCGCCCTGCCGGCGGACTTCGCCGCACGGGTCGCCGAGAGGCACCGGCTGCTTGGGGAACAGCGCCGGGTCTGGATCGCGGCGAGCACCCATGCCGGCGAGGACGAAATCGTGCTCAAAGCGCACCGGCGGTTGACGCAGACAGTCCCCGGCATCCTGCTGGTGCTGGTGCCGAGGCACCCGGCGCGGAGTGCCTGGGTCGCCGAGCTTGTCGAGCGGTGTGGAATGCGTGCCGCCCTGCGCAGCAGCGGCAAGGAATGCGATGCGATGACGGAGGTACTGCTCGTCGATACCCTGGGCGAATTGCTCGCGTTCTATGGTGCCGCCGAGGTCGCTTTTGTCGGTGGCAGCCTCGTTCCAGTCGGCGGTCATAATTTCCTTGAGCCGGCCGTCGCGGGCGTACCAGTCATTACCGGTCCACATCTCTTCAATTTCGCCGAGATCGGTAACGTGCTGCGCGGGGCCGGCGCGCTGACTGAGGTCCGGGATGCCGGCGCGCTGACCGAGGAAGTCCTCCGGTTGCTGCGGGACGCCGAAGCGCGCACATGCAGTATCGAGGCAGGCAGGCGCGTCATTGATGCGCACCGGGGGGCGACCAAGCGGCTGCTGGCGGTGCTCGATCAGGCCATCGCGCGAGCGGCCCTTGGCAGGGTCGATAGCAGGTCTGCAGGCTGCCGCTCCTAACGAACGAGGGGCGAGAGGGCCTTGAACTGCTCGTGGCGGGCGTCGCGCAGCCACTCGAAGACCACCGACTCGGTGTTGGTCACCACCACACCCGCCTGGCGCAGGCGATCGAGGGCGTTCTGATAGTTCTCCAGCCGGCGCGAACACACGGCGTCCTCCACGACGAAAGGTTGCAGTCCCTCGGCGGCGAGATCAATGGCCGTCTGCAGCACGCATACGTGCGCCTCCATGCCGACCACCACGACCTGCGGGCGACTGGCATCGGCGAGCACGGACTGAAATCCCGCGGCGCCGACGCACGAGAAGCATGTCTTCTCTACGCGGCGGCTGGCGGCCGGTAACACCCCCGCGATCCGCGGGTCCGTGTGGCCCAAACCCTTCGGGTACTGTTCGCTGACGGCGACCGGGATGTGCAGCAGTGAGGCCGACTGGACCAGCACCACGACGTTCTTCACCACCCGGTTTAGCACCTTCTCCGGCATGGCCGCTCCCAGCTTCTCCTGGATATCCACGATCACAAGCTGGCTGGTGGTCTGGCCGCAGCAGACAGCGCCGCTTGTTTGCGGGACCGCCACAAGGTCCTCGTGTCGAGTCATGACGCGATCTCCGGAGACTTGATTCGGCGTCGCGTCATTGCCGCAACAGCCATCTGTTGACTTCATTCAAGTCGTTTGGCGACAGGGTGCCCGCCGCCTGCTTCAAGCGCAGCGTATCGAGCACATAATCGTAACGTGCGCGCGCCGAATCGCGCTTTGCGCGCAGCAGCTCGCGCTCCTGGTTGACCACGTCCACGGCGGTGCGCGTGCCGACCTCGTAGCCGGTACGGGTGGCCTCCAGGGCCGTTTGCGTCGATACCACCGCCTGTTGCAGAGCCTGCACGCGGCTGATGCCGGAGATGACGCCGGCGTAAGCATCTCGGGACTGGCGGACGGCCGAGCGGCGCCGTTCCTCGACGCTTTGCAGCGCCGCCTCGTGCCGGTATGTCGCTTCCCGTGTCCGCGACCGCACTTGACCGCCCTCGTAAATCGGTACGTTTACCTCCAGCCCGATCGCGCTGGCGTCGGTCGTCGTGGCGCCGAAGCGCCCGCCCTGCACGTCTGTGCCGTGTCTCCCGATAATATCGAGCGAGGGTTGGTGGCCCGCGTACTGGACCTTGATCTCCTCGGCTGCGGCCTGCGCCGCCGCATCGGCGGAGGCAATGCCGAGGTTCTGCTGCAATGCCGTATCGGCCCACTGCTGGGCGTCGGCAGGCTGCGGGCTGACCAGAGGCAGAGCATCGCCTAGGGGGGAGAGCCGCTCGTGGTACTCATCGGTGAACTCGCGCAGTGCCTCGCGGGCATCGTCGAGCAGATTCTGGGCTTCGATCTCCTGCGCGACCGAAAGGTCATAGCCGGCCTTGGCCTCCTGCACGTCGGTGATGGCGATGAGTCCGACATCGAAGCGCTGCTGAGTCTGCTCGAGCTGGCGGCCCAGGGCCGTCTTCTCGGCGCGCGAGAATTCTAAGTTGTCGATCCCGGCGAGCACGCCAAAGTACCGCTCAGCCACTCGCACGATGAGGTCCTGGCGGCTCGCATCGAGTTCTAACTGCGCCTGGCGGATACGCGAGTCGGCCTGCTTCAGCCGCATGTAACGGTCGTAGTGATAGACGGGCTGAGTGAGGTCGATCGAATAGCCGCGGGTGTTGAAGTTGAAGTCGCCGCCACCGAAGCCCGTCGCGCGGTCGATCTCCACCTCCTGATCGTTATAGAAGGTGTCGCCCGTTGCGCTCAAGGTGGGAAGCATCAGCCGCGCCTGCGCCTGCGGTCGCAATTCCTTGACCGCCTCCAGGCTGGCCTCCACGCTCTTGAAGCGCGGGTCTTTCTGCTCTGCGAGCTGGTAGACCTGCGTAAGATCCTCGGCCGCGGCCGCGCCGGCCCACACCGTCGCGCACAGCGCGCACACAGACACCCGTTGTGTTTTTGTTCTCATGGCGTTTTTCGCATTGTTCCGCTTAGTAGGTTGGCATGCTCTGGTTAATCTCACGGGCCCAGCCATCGATGCCGCCCTCGAGGTTGCTCACGTCGCGGAAGCCCAGGCGGTCCAGGTAATCGACAACCTCGGCGCTGCGAACGCCGTGATGGCAGATGACGACCGTAGGCGCCGCTGCATCCAGCGCGGGCAGTGCGGCGGCAACGTCCGCCATCGGCACATTGCGGGAACCCTCAATATGACAGATGGCGAACTCCCAGGCTTCACGCACGTCGAGCAGTACCGGCCGATCGCCGTCGCTGTGCAGGCGCGTATACAACTCACTGGGCGTGACGGCCTTCATTACAGCACAAAGTTTTCCGGCCTCCGGGCACCAACCAAAGCCGGCAATCTCGTTTCGAACAGGGACTCGCGCGCCCAGCCGTCCTCACCAATGCGCGTGAGGAGCAAGGCTTCCATCACCGGCGCCTCGCCGGTGATGGCGAACAACCGTCCGCCGGGTCCTACGTGGGATTGGAATACGGGTGTCAATACAGGCAGGGAGCCGGTCACCGCAACGGCGTCATAGACGGCTGATGTCCGCCAATCCATGGCGTCGCCGATCGGCAGCGTGACGTTCTCCACCCCGGTGTGCTGCAGGCGCTGCCCCGCCGTCGCGCTGAGATCGGGATGGATCTCCACGCTGGTGACCCACGCGCCGAGCGCGGCGAGAACTGCCGTCACGTAGCCACTGCCGGTTCCAATTTCGAGGATGCGGTCGCCCGGCTGAATCTGCAGCGACTGGATCATGCGCGCCTCGACGGAGGGCGCCATCATGACTTCACCGTGACCGATGGGGATCTGGATGTCGGCGAAGGCCAGCCGCCGGTAGACCTCGGGCACGAAGTCCTCGCGCCTGACCCTGGCAATGGCGTCAAGTACCCGCTGATCGAGCACCTCCCAGGTGCGGATCTGCTGCTCGATCATGTTGTAGCGCGCTTGGTCGAAGTTCATGTTCGGACGGACGTCGGTGGGCTTCAGGCGCATGTGCGAAAGTGGACCGGCCGCGCCACGCGTGGAAAAAACGGTAAGATTGTAGAAGGGTCCCGGCAACTATTCTATAGTGGCACGAGCGAGTAGTATTGACACCACAAAGCAGCTAGGGGTGCGTCTCCCGCCCGCGGGAAACGCTGAGAAACACCCTTTGAACCTGATCCGGCTAGCACCGGCGTAGGGAAGCTGGAGCCCCTGCAACAAGCCCCACTTCGCCCCTGCCGGCTCAGGTCGCGACACCTGAAGTCCCAGTCCGGAGGGAGAGCCATGAGCGCAGTGCGCGAGAAGTTTCTGAGCCAGACCGCGGAGGTCGATCCTAAGGCGGTCCAGCCGTTTTCGAATTCCCTGAAAGTTTATGTGGCCGGCAGCAGACCGGATATCCGTGTGCCCATGCGCGAGATCGCGCAGGCGGACACTGGCGGTGCACCCAATCACCCTATCGTCGTGTATGACACTTCGGGTCCCTATACCGATGCGGCGGCGCGGATCGATATCCGCCACGGCCTGCCGCCGCTGCGCAGCGCCTGGATAGAGGAGCGCGATGACACTGCCAGCCTTCAGCACCTGACCTCCGAATATGGCCGCCGCCGCGCAGATGATGTCGCGCTGGCTAAGCTGCGTTTTGCGCTGACGCGCAAGCCACGCCGTGCAGCGGCAGGGGCCAACGTCACGCAGATGCATTACGCCCGCTGCGGGCGCATCACGCCCGAGATGGAATTCGCGGCCATCCGCGAGAATTTACGGTTGGGGGAATTCCGCGACCAGGGACTGCTGCGGCGTCACGCCGGCGAGGCGTTCGGTGCGAACATCCCGGCCCGGATCACCCCTGAATACGTGCGCCAAGAGGTCGCCCACGGGCGCGCCATCATTCCCGCCAACATCAACCATCCGGAAAGCGAGCCGATGGTCATCGGCCGCAATTTCCTGGTGAAGATCAACGCCAACATCGGCAACTCGGCGGTCACCTCCTCGATCGCCGAGGAAGTCGAGAAGATGACCTGGGCCATCCGCTGGGGCGCGGACACGGTCATGGATCTGTCGACCGGCAAGCACATCCACGAGACGCGGGAGTGGATCATCCGCAACTCGCCGGTGCCGATCGGCACGGTGCCCATCTACCAGGCACTGGAGAAGGTCGACGGCAGGGCGGAGGAGCTGAGCTGGGAGATATTCCGCGACACGCTCATCGAGCAGGCCGAGCAGGGCGTGGATTACTTCACCATCCACGCCGGCGTGCGTCTGCCCTTCATCCCGCTGACCGCGCGGCGAATGACGGGCATCGTCTCGCGCGGCGGCTCGATCATGGCGAAGTGGTGTCTTGCCCATCACGAAGAGAGCTTCCTCTACGCGTACTTCGAAGAGATCTGCGAGATCATGAAGGCCTACGACGTCGCCTTCTCGCTCGGCGACGGTCTCAGGCCCGGTTCGATCTACGATGCCAACGACGAGGCGCAGCTCGCGGAGCTCCGCACGCTCGGCGAGTTGACCGAAATTGCCTGGAAGCACGACTGCCAAGTGATGATTGAAGGCCCCGGTCACGTGCCGATGCAACTCATCAAAGAGAATGTGGACTTGCAGTTGAAATATTGCCACGAGGCGCCGTTCTACACGCTGGGACCGCTGACGACCGACATCGCGCCCGGTTACGACCACATCACCAGTGCAATCGGCGCGGCGATGATCGGCTGGTATGGTACCGCCATGCTCTGTTACGTCACGCCCAAGGAGCATCTCGGCCTGCCCAACAAGAAGGATGTGAAGGACGGCATCATCGCCTACAAGATCGCCGCGCATGCCGCCGATCTCGCCAAGGGTCACCCGGGCGCACAACTACGTGACAACGCGCTCAGCAAGGCGCGCTTCGAGTTCCGCTGGGAGGACCAGTTCAATCTCGCTCTGGATCCGGACACCGCGCGCGAGTTCCACGATGAGACCTTGCCCAAGGAAGGACACAAGCTTGCGCACTTCTGTTCCATGTGCGGCCCGCATTTCTGTTCGATGAAGATTACCCAGGAGGTACGCGACTATGCGCGCGAGAAGGGCGTAGGCGATCTGGGCATCGCGGTGAGCGAAGGTATGGCGGAGAAAGCGCGCGAGTTCCGCACGCACGGCGGCGAGATCTATCGGCCCGCTCCAAGGAGTTCGGGTTAAGACAAGGCGTCAATGCCGTTGCGAGGAGTCGAGTTAACGCGAGGTCACTTGGAGGGTAGGCAGTCGCGCTGATGACAGGCAACAAACCATCTCTGATTGTGTTTTCGAGAGCCATTGCGCAGCCGGAGACCATCGTCCCGCCAGCCGAGCACATCCTCGCAGGGGTACCTAAGCAGACGCTGCGCAATTTCTACAATGATCCGAGCGGTCAGTTCTTCGCCGGCGTTTGGGAATGCGAAGTCGGTAAATGGCGCATCCATTACACCGAGCATGAGTTCTGCTACCTGCTCAAAGGCAGGGTCATACTCACCGACGCCAACGGTCTCGCTACTCCTCTGCATCAGGGTGACGCGTTTCTAATACCGGCTGGCTTTACGGGTACGTGGGAAACCGTTGAAGCCTGCAGGAAGTACTACGCCGTCTTTGAAGCGAAGTAGCGGGCTGCGTAAGTTATCGGGCAGACGCTGAGCTTCGACCAAACAGACTTTCAATCGAAGGGGTCCCCGTGCCCGGCGTACCTGCCCTGTGCAGTTGCCGAGCTTTCTTGTTCCCTCTCCAGCCAGCTTTCCGCCACTTGACCTCTCGCATGTCTAGGCACACTCTTAAGTAGTTCGCATAAGCTGCTTATAGTCAAAGGATAATTCTGTAATATCGCACTGCCGACGGGAGGCAAATGTTTGGCAACAGCTTGATGGCGCGTTGGGCATGGGATCACCGGCTGCGGTTCACACCGACGCCAGCCGCTCCCCAACGTGACCGTTTGGTTACCAGGTGCAATCGGATTGGAAGATCTGCGCGAGCTGCCATCCTGCTGGGCCTGACGGTGGCAACATCGGCGTTTGCGCAAAGCCTGGAAGAAGGCAAAGCTGCTTACCTCGCTAAAGACTATGACTTGGCGTTCAGGATTCTTCAGCCTCTCGCCAATCAGGGCGACGCCGCGGCGCAGGTGACGCTCGGAATCATGTACGACTATGGTCAGGGTGTACCCGAGGACGATGCGAAAGCGCTCGACTGGTACAGCAAAGCTGCTCTGCATGGGACCTCCAATCTGCAGCACAACCTGGGAGTGAAATATTTCGAAGGTGTCGATGTCCCCAGGGATTACCGGCAGGCCGAAAATTGGTGGCGCATGGCGGCAGACAGCGGCTTTGCGGAGTCGCAGTACAGCCTTGGGGAGTTGTATGCCTGGGGCGTGGGGTTGAAGAAGGACGAACGGGAGGCGGTAAAGTGGTATCGCCTCGCGGCGGATCAGGGCCATACCATGGCGCAATACCGCTTGGGCGTGATGTACGCCGCCGGCCGCGGAGTGGCGATCGACTACCCGCAGGCGTACGCATGGCTGCGCAGGGCCGCCGGCCAGGGCATGCCGCAGGCTCAATACCAGGTCGGCCGGCTTCTTGAGAACGGCGCGGGCACTACTCGGAACATGAAGGAGGCCATCCGCTGGTATCAGGTTGCCGCCAACCAGGGGTTAGAGAAGGCGAAACAGCGGCTCGCGGCTCTGCAGGCACGCGCGCAGACCCGCGACCAGGCGGTGGCCGTCAACGACGACAAGCGCCCTCCAGAGGAAACCTCCAGCGCCGTAGCAGGCAACATCGCTAACCTCCCCGCCAGGCTAATCGAGGCAAGCGGGATCGGTCGCGAGGACTGGATCAGGGCGCAGCCGCCTCATTATTTCACGCTGCAACTGCTCACGGCCTCCAGTGAGCAGTCCGTCATCGATGTCATCAACGGCGCCAACTTCGGTGCCGACGCGACTTATTTCAAGCGGGATCTCAACGGACGCATCGCCTACACGGCCGTCTATGGCGTCTTCGCCACCAGGGAACAGGCCAACGACGCGCTAGCAACCCTGCCATCCGCAATGCGGAAATCCAAACCCTGGGTACGCCTGTTCGCTGAAGTCCAGGCGCTGCTCCTGCCGTAATCGCCAGCCGGCTACCGCAGAAGAACAGGGATACCCCCCTCGACAAGCGATGTAGCATTGAAAATGCTTAAATAATGGGCTATTAGTTAAGCTTAGTAACGCTTTTCTCGAAATAAACTACTTTAACAGTTCTGGCAACGCCTAGCTGCGTGGCGGCGGGCGAGACGCCAGGGCAGGCAAGGGAAAAGCCATGGAACGTGCCCGGTCCACACTGGTTTGTACCCGATTCCGCGACGCCGCGCGCATGGCAGGGATGGCGTTAGCGGCGGGATGGTGTTTGGCGGCTGCGGCCGAGGGGGCCGTAGAGTTCGATCCCATGTTTAGGGAAGTCTTCGGCAAAGACCTGCTTTCCGCGACGCCAGCGAAACAACATGTCGGCTCGCCGCGCCCGGTACCCGCTGATGGCACGGGCCTTGACGAGGAGTTTGCGATCCCCGGCGAGTTCGGGCACGCAGCGAACCAATGGGGAACTGGCGCCTACGGATTCGCTGCCTACCGGGATAATGCCGAGAATCTTCCGGGAAGCTTCGGCAGTGTCGATGAACTGCGGTTCAAACGTAGGCTCCTGCCAACAACAGATCCGGGCGTACAGGTCAGGTATGCTCCGGACAGCAAATCGCAGGTCTGGTCAGCGGACTTGTATGGAACTCGGACGCTGGCTCAAACCAGACATGGCCATGTGCATATGCTCGCCGGTCTCAAAGTCGGCGGTGTGGAGGGCGATTCTGTGGCGCCGGTTCAGGACAGTGCGCTGCCGGATGGCATGGCCCTCAGCGACGCCGGACTCGTCAGAGCTTCTGCGGCCACGGGCACGCTGATCGGACCGGTAGTGGGGATCGCGGGAGACAGCAGCCTGGGCCGACACAGGATCAAGGGGTTGTTTCAACAGAGCATGCTGATCGGCGCAGCGGAATCGACTTACCGGGAGGATCCTGACAGCAGCGCCGACGTGATCCAGGATGGTGTGCTGCGTTTTACTGACGGTCGCGATGTCAGCGTGCCAGTGACCGAGTTTGGCTTTAAGTATGTGTACGATGTAGCAGACGGTATCTCTTTGGGCCTGGGAGCGTTCGCTTCCGTATGGTGGGATGCCCCAACGGCAGCGAGCGTTGGTAGCAGCGCCAAGACTATCGGCGAATCGCCATTGAACGAAGAGACGCTCGTGTTCATCGGCGGCATGGGCAGCATCGAGGCGCGGTTCTAGATCGCTGCCACCAAATCCGGCTCATTCGGCGGTCTGACGGGCGTGTGCGGGTACCGCTCGCGTTACTTCCATGTACTACCCGCAACCGCGGCGTGCCCGTCTGTCTTTGCTCCGTGCGCCGCCGAGTCGCGCCGCGCAAAGCCTGCCCGAGCGGGGAACATGTAGCGTAATTACGAGCAGTTGTCTGGCGCCTGCAGAGCCCAATCGCGCAGTATTCCCCTGCACTGGTTCCTTGACGCGGGCGATCCTGGCATTTTTTCCTTAGGCTGTGGGGATGCCTTCCCCGGACTCGAATGATGTAGCGCGGATTGAGAAAGCCGCATCCGGGCCCAACCCATCGCTACGGTGTGTTTGCCGCATGGGCGGGCGCGCTCTGGATTCCGCTTCGTGCGATCCAGGCAGGAGGTTTATCCTTAACGTCTCGCAGGGCGGCGTCGAGAATGTCGGCGCCAGCACAATCCGCGTGAGATCGCTCACTTAATTGCCGGCGCCAGCGCCGTGCACCCGGCAAGCCGTTGAACAGACCGAGGATGTGCCGCGTCATTTGCCGTAATGGCACGCCACGGTCAAGTTGCGCCACGATGTAATGTTTATAGCGCGCGACGACCTGTTCACGTCCAGGAACGTGCCCCGTGTCAAAAACTTCGCGCTCGAGATCCGCGAGCAGGTAGGGGTTGTGGTACGCCTCACGACCGATCATGACGCCGTCGACGTGAGCGAGTTGCTCCTGTATGTGCGGCACGGTCGCAATGCCGCCGTTGAGGATGATTGACAACACAGGAAAATCCCGCTTGATCTGATGCACCCACGCGTAGCGTAGCGGCGGCATCTCGCGGTTCTCCTTCGGACTGAGGCCAGACAACCAGGCCTTGCGGGCGTGCAGGATGAATACCTTACAGCCTGCTCCCCCGACGGTTGCGATGAAATCGCAAAGATGCTCGTAGGAGTCGCGATCGTCGATGCCCAGCCGTGTCTTGACCGTGACCGGAATGGGGACCGCTTCGCGCATCGCCGCCACGCAGTCGGCCACGAGTTGCGGCTCGGCCATGAGACAGGCGCCGAAACGCGCGTTCTGTACGCGATCGCTCGGGCAGCCGACGTTGAGATTGATCTCATCATAGCCGTACTCGAGGCCGTAGCGGGCGCAACGCGCGAGCTCCCCGGGTACGCTTCCGCCAAGCTGCAGGGCGACGGGGTGTTCCTCAACGTTGAAGGCGAGCAGGCGCTCGCGAGCGCCGTGCATGAGCGCGCCCGTGGTCATCATCTCCGTGTAGAGCAGCGCGTGTGGTGATATGAGGCGCAGCAGATACCGGCAATGGGTATCTGTGCAGTCCATCATGGGGGCAATGGCCACGCGGCGGTTGATTGGGAGCAGGTTCTCAGCTCGGGCGTGCATAGCTCGCGGCGAGTATCTGGGCGGTGAAGGAGGCTCGGAGGTAGAAGCCGAGTGGCAGCGCGGCCGTGGGAGTGCCGTCGGGCGCCGTCGCAGCCGCGCGCGAGCGCCCGCTGGCGGCTTTGGGGCGCAGTTGCAGGTAAACGCCCAGCTCACCCGAGACCGCGTCGGCGTGGCCGAGCGCCACCAGTTCCATCAACTCCTCCCAGTCACAGCGCAACTGCTGTTCCTGCTCCTCGGTAGGGCTCCACAGCACGGCCTGGCCGACCCGGCGCTGTGCCAGCTGGACGCGCATGTCGGTCTCGACGGGCACCCACAGCACGCGCGTGAGCTTCCGGCGTACGAGCGAGTCGTCCCAGCGTTGAGCGCTCGCGTCATGCAGCGAGACGGCGCAGACATGGGTCGATTCGGCCGGGCGGGCATCGGGCGCGATCGGCACCGTCTTAACCTCTATGCCGAGGTCCGCGAAATCAGGTTCTGGCCTGGAGCCGGCCGTGACGCCGAGCGCTGACTCGATGAGTTTACCGATCCAGCCCTTGGCGCGACGAAGGCTCTGCGGCACCGGGCAGGAGAGATCGGCGGCCACAGCGCCGAGAGTGAGTCCAGCGATCGCGCGCGCCCGTCCAAGCAACTCCGCCTCGTCGCGTGGTGTCGCGACGGCGGGGCCATTGGCGCCTCTCAGTCCGGCGCGAGCGCCTCGGTGATGGAGCGGCGCAGACATTCGAACTTCACCGGGTCATTGATCGGTCGGTTGTCCATGTCGGTCAAGAAGAAAATATCCTCCACGCGTTCTCCAAAGGTGGCGATGCGGGCGTTCTTCAGGCGCACCCTGCAGAGACGCATGGCGTTGGCGATGCGTGCCAGGACGCCCGGCCGGTCGGTGGTCACGACCTCCATCATGGTGCGGTCGTTGGCACTGTCGTCGGCGAAGCTGACAGTGGTGGGGATCGAGAACGCCCTCAGCTTGCGGTTGGGCCGGCGCCGGCTGGCTTCGGGGGTGGCGTTCGTGATGATCCGGGCCCGCAGAGTCTTGACGATCTCGCTCGCCCGTTGCGGGTCGTCAATTGTTTGTCCCGTGTCCGCATCAAGCACCGCGTAGGTGTCCAGCGTGTAGCCGCGCCGGGAGGTGATGACGCGCGCATCGTGGATCGTTAGGCCCAGCTCGTCCAGCGTCTGGGTGGTCACGGCGAACAGATAATCCTGATCGCGGCTGTAGACAAAAAGTTCGCTGCCCCCACGGGCAGTCTGCTCCCGCAGCAGCACCAGCGGCTCGCACCGGTCACCGTGCGCCTGGATGACTTGCGCATGCCAGGCGATCTCCTCCGGGGTATGACGCAGAAAATAGTCCTCGGCCAGTGAGTTCCACAGCTCTCTCAGCGCGGCCTGATCCAGATTCACCTTGAGTAGCAGTGCCATCGCCGCCCCCTGCGTGCTGGCGATGCGTTCCGGGCGTTGCACCGGATTCTCCAACCCGCGCCGCAGGGCGTGCAGCGTGCCGCGGTAGAGTTCGCGCAGCAGGGAGTCTTTCCAGCTCGTCCACAGCGCCGGGTTGGTGCCCCGGATGTCGGCGACAGTCAGCAGATAAAGGTAGTCCAGATGGGCACGGTCACCGAGGAGTCCGGCGAAGTTGTTCACGACCGTCGGGTCTGTAACGTCCATGCGCGTCGCCGTGCGCGACATCAACAGATGATTTCGAACCAGCCAGGCGACCAGCGCGGTGTCGTATTGCCCGAGACCGTGCTGGCGACAGAAGCTGGTGGCTTCCTGCTCGCCGAGCTCGGAGTGGTCCCCGCCGCGTCCCTTGGCGATGTCGTGGAACAGCCCGGCGATGTATAGCAGCTCCGGCTTGGGCAGTTGCGCCATGATCTCGCGGCACAGTGGCAGATCGTCTTCCTGCCCGGAGACGGCGAGCAGACGCATGTTGCGGACGACAAACAGTGTGTGCTCGTCGACCGTATAGACATGGAACAAATCAAACTGCATTAACCCCACGACCGCACCGAATACCGGCAGATACGCCTCCAGCACGCCATAACGGTGCATGCGCTGCAGCTCGTGGCCGATGCGGCGCGGCTGGCGCAGGATCTCCATGAACAGACTGCGGTTGCGCAGGTCATGGCGGAATTTCTCGTCGACGAGGTAGCGGTGATCGCGGGTGAGGCGGATGGTGCTCGCGCGCACGCCCTGGATGTCCGGGCTCTGCTGCAGCAGCAGGAACAGCTCAAGCAGGGCAAAGGGGTAGCGTTTGAAGATCTGGTCGTTGACCACCTCGATGTAGCCGTTGCGGATCTGGAAGCGGCTGTTCAGCGAGACGATGACCGCCGGCCGACTCCGTTCCGATATCGCCTCCTCGAAGAGCTCCAGCAGCATCTCATTCAGACGGCGCAGGTCGAGCACCGTGCGGTAGAAGAGCTTCATGAACTGCTCGACGCCGCGGTTACCGTTCGGATCGCGGAAGCCGAACGCCGCGGCGATGGCGCGCTGGTGGTCAAAGAGCAGGCGGTCCTCGCGGCGGCCGGCGAGCAGGTGCAACTCGTAGCGAATGCGCCACAGGAAGCTCTGGCCGGCACGCAGCGTGTTGTACTCCTCTTCGGTCAGGAACTCGTGCTCGACCAGTTCGTGCAGCGTGCCGGTACCGAAGTGCCGCATGGCGACCCAGCCGATGAGCTGGATGTCGCGCAGTCCGCCCGGACCCTCCTTGATATTGGGTTCGAGATTCTGCGCCGTGTCGTGAAACTTGCGGTGGCGGGCGACTTGCTCGGCCAGCTTCGCCTCGAAGAACTCGGGGGTCGGCCAGATGCTTTCCGGTGCGGTGACTGTGCGCATCGCCTGAAACAGCGCCACGTCGCCGATGAGCAGTCTGGCCTCCATCAGACTGGTCGCCACTGTGACATCGGCGGCTGCCTCCTCGCGGCACTGCTCGAGCGTGCGGACGCTGTGTCCGACCTCAAGGCCGATGTCCCACAACAGCGTTACGAACTGCTCAATGCGCCTGCACAGGTCTTCACCGGGACGCCGTTCCAGGATGATGGCGAAGTCTACATCCGAGCCGGGATGCAGCTCGCCGCGGCCGTAACCGCCGACGGCGGCGAGTGCCAGTTGCGTTTCCGGCAACGCGTACTCCCGCCACAAGGAAATCAGGATTTCATCGATGAGACGGGCGGCGCCGTGGACCAGCTCGTCGACCGGCGTGTCCATCTCGCGGCGCTGACGCAACGCGTCGCGCCCCTGCGCCAGCCGTTCCTTGTAGGCGGCGAGGCGGGAGTCGGCCTGCGCGGGCTTAGCGACGGCGACACCCTCACGCCATCCGCCGACGGCCGTCGTCACGCGAATGTCTCATCGGGTCGCCGTGTCAGCACTTCATGACCCGCGGCCGTCACCAGCACCGTATGCTCCCATTGCGCCGAGAGGCTGCGATCTTTGGTGATCACCGTCCAGCCGTCGGGCAGGACGGTGACAAAGCGCTTGCCGGCGTTGATCATCGGCTCGATGGTGAACGTCATGCCAGTCTCGAGCGGGAGCCCGGTGCCTGGGGTGCCATAGTGCAGCACCTGCGGTTCTTCATGAAACTGCCGGCCTATGCCGTGGCCGCAGTACTCCCGGACCACGGAGAAGCTGTGCGATTCGGCGTGCCGCTGAATGGCGGCGCCGATGTCGCCCAGGCGCACCCCAGGCTTCACCATCTCGATCCCGATCCGCATGCATTCGTAGCTGGTTTCCACCAGCCGCCGCGCCCGGATCGACGGTTCGCCGACGAAGAACATGCTGCTGGTGTCGCCGTGATAGCCGTCCCTGATAACGGTCACGTCCACATTGATGATATCGCCATGCTTCAGCGCCCGGTCGTTGGGAATGCCGTGACAAACCACGTGATTCACGGAGGTGCAGATCGACTTCGGGAACCCGCGATAGTTAAGCGGCGCGGGGATTGCCTGCTGTTCCCCGACGATGTAATCGTGGCAAATGCGGTCGAGCTCGTTGGTAGTGACGCCGGGCCTCACCTGCGGCGCGATCATCTCCAGCACTTGGGCGGCCAGCCGCCCTGCCATCTGCATCTTGTCTATCTCCTCCGGCGTCTTGATGGATACTGTCATCGTCTGCTGGAGCATGGCAATGGCCCTCCACGAGCAGGTCTAACGGGCCCTGCGCGCCGGGTGGGGGCGGGGGGCCGGGTAGAACTCAAGCTCTTCATCGGGATGGAAAATCGGCGCCGCATCGTTTGTTGCGCCGCGGGTTCTATGGTATAAAGCGCCCGCCTTTCAGGCAAACGTTCAGCGCGATCCGCAAGCGGTCGGCTGGTTTTCCGCACACGCACCGTAAACTGCGCCCGGGTGCCCTTAACGCTTACGCCAAGCCGGGGTCGGCGTCGGGGGTGCGTGGAGGCTCAACCCTAAGAGGAGTGCGACGCATTATGGCGGAAGTCACCATGCGCCAGATGCTGGAGGCCGGGGTTCATTTCGGCCACCAGACCCGTTACTGGCATCCCAAAATGGCTCCCTACATCTTCGGGGCGCGCAATAAGGTCCACATCATTAATCTCGAGAGGACGCTGCCGCTGTTCAACGATGCGGTGAATTTCCTCAGCCGCCTGGCGGCGCGCAAGGGCAAAGTACTGTTCGTAGGTACCAAGAAGGCCGCGCAGGAGGTCATACGCCAGGAAGCGATGCGCTGCGCCATGCCCTGGGTCGATCGTCGCTGGACAGGTGGCATGCTCACGAACTTCAAGACTGTCAAGCAATCCATCAAGCGGCTGCGAGACCTTGAGCAGATGCAGCAGGACGGCGCCTTCGACCGCCTGAGCAAGCGCGAGGCGCTGACCATGACCCGCGACCTCGAAAAGCTGAGCAAGAGTCTCGCTGGCATCAAGGACATGACAGTCCTGCCGGATGCGCTGTTTGTCATTGATATCGGCCACGAGAAGATTGCCGTCGCTGAGGCGCGCAAGCTGAACATCCCGGTGGTCGGCGTCGTCGACACCAACAACAATCCGGACGGCATCGACTATGCGATCCCCGGCAACGACGACGCGATGCGTTCTATTCAGCTCTACGCCAAGACCGTCGCCGACGCCATCCTTGACTCGCGTCTCACGGCAGTAGAGGCGGCCGCCGAGAAGGGCGATGAGTTTGTCGAGCTGAACGAGGCGGGCAAGCCGGTCGTCGACATCGCCGGGCAGGAGCAGAGGAAGCCCGGCGCCCGCAGGAAGACCGCGGCCGCCGGCCGGGCCGCGGTGGCGAAAAAGAAGGCAACGGTGAAGAAAAAGACCTCACGCACGCACGCGGCCGCCGGAACCGCGCCCGGCGCCTCGGGCAAAGAGGAGGCATGAACGTGGGGATCTCTGCATCGATGGTCAAGGAGCTGCGCGAGCGCTCCGGTGCCGGCATGATGGAATGCAAGAAGGCGCTGCTGGAGGCGCGTGGCAACATGGATGCCGCCTTCGACATCCTGCGTAAGGCCGGTGCCGCCAAGGCGGCGAAGAAGGCGGCACGGATCGCTGCCGAGGGCACCGTGATCCACCGGCGCTCAGGCGACCGCGCGGTGCTGGTCGAGGTGAACAGTGAAACGGACTTCGTCGCCAAGGACGAGAATTTCCGCGGGTTCGCCGAGGCGGTCGCAGAGACCGTGCTCAAGAACAAGCCAGCCGATGTGGAGGCGCTGATGAACATGCCACTCATTGGTGGCAGCGGCGAGAATGTGGAGACCGCGCGTGCCCAGTTGGTAGCGAAGATCGGCGAGAACATCTCGGTGCGGCGTTTCACCGCCATGGAGACCACGGAAGGGGCCATCGGAAGTTATCTGCACGGCACGAAGATCGGCGTGCTGGTCGATTTGCACAACGGCGGAGCCGCGCTGGCGAAAGACATCGCGATGCACGTCGCGGCGAGCCGCCCGGTGTGCGTCTCGGAGGATCAGGTGCCGCCAGACATGGTCGCCAAGGAGAAGGAGATCTACAGGGCTCAGGCCGCGGGCAGCGGTAAGCCTCCCAACATCATCGAGAAGATGGTGGAAGGCAAACTGAAGAAGTTTTTGAGCGAGGTGACCCTTGTTGGCCAGCCGTTCGTCAAGGATCCGGAGACGACGGTCGGCAAGCTGCTCGGCAAGCACGGCGCCAGCGTTAAGTGCTTTGTGCGCATGGAAGTGGGCGAGGGCATAGAAAAGAAAACCGACAACTTCGCCGAGGAAGTCATGAAGCAAGCCCGTGGCTAGACGCAGCCCGTCGTGAAGACCCCTCCCGATAAGACGCCGCGTTACCGTCGCGTGCTCATCAAGCTGAGCGGCGAGGCATTGCTGGGAGGGAACGAGTATGGCATCGACCCCGAGATGCTTCACCGCATCGCCGAGGAGGTCAAGCAGATGGTCGCCGCCAGGGTCGAGGTCTCCATGGTCATCGGCGGCGGCAACATTGTCCGCGGAGCGGGTCTCGCCGCCGGTGGGATGGACCGTGTCACTGCCGACCACATGGGGATGCTGGCGACCGTCATCAATGCGCTGGCCCTGCAGGATGCACTCGAGCGCAACGGGCTCTACGCCCGGGTCATGTCAGCGATCAAGATCAACCAGATCTGCGAGGACTACATCCGCCGACGTGCCGTGCGTCATCTGGAGAAGGGGCGCGTGGTGGTCTTCGCGGCCGGCACCGGCAATCCCTTTTTTACTACCGACTCCGCCGCCAGCTTGCGCGCCATCGAGATCAACGCCGACCTCCTGATCAAGGCGACCAAAGTGGACGGTGTCTTCGACGCAGACCCCGCGCGCAATCCAGCCGCGCGACGCTACGATTATCTGCACTACGATGATGTGCTGGAGCGCAAGCTCAGCGTGATGGATGCGACCGCCGTGGTATTATGCCGCGACAACAACATGCCGCTGCGCGTGGTGGACATGACCAGGGCCGGCGCGATGCTGCGCGCCGTGATGGGCGAGACTGAAGGAACACTGGTCGACAGCGGCGGCAATGGTTAGGAGTCGGTCAAACCTGTACGCGGGTTGCTGGCCGGAAACGGGAATGGTTGCCACCGGGTGCGCGCAGCGGCAAGCGCGGAAGCGGCAGCGAATGCGCCGATGTCGCCATCGTTTCGCCGCCCAGGCGCGGTCCCGCACCCGTCGCTGCGCGAAACCGTGGACCGGTCAGTGCGTCGAAGATCGCCGCCGTCGCGCACGGCGGCTTGGCTCCGACAGAACTCCAGGGGGGGGCCGTGATTGATGAGGTGATCCGCGACGCTGACAAGCGCATGAACAAGGCCCTCGACGCGCTCAAGCAGGAATTCGGGCGGCTGCGCACCGGTCGAGCGAACGCCAACCTGCTTGACCATATCCATGTGGACTACTACGGCACTCGCGTGCCCTTGAGCCAGGTCGCCAACATCGCGGTACAGGACGCTCGCACGCTGAGCGTCACGCCATGGGACAAGAACATGGTGTCGCCGATCGGAAAGGCGATACTCGAGTCGGACCTCGGCCTGAACCCAGTTACGGCAGGAACGGTGATACGCATTCCCTTGCCGCCGCTGACGGAGGAGCGCCGCAAGGAGCTCACCAAGGTGGTCCGGCACGAGGCCGAGAACGCGCGCGTGGCGATCCGAAATGTCCGGCGCGATGCGATCCAGCATCTGAAGGACCTGATGAAGGACAGGAAGATCGGTGAGGACGAGGAGCGGCGCGCACAGGACAAGGTGCAGAAGCTCACTGACGACCACATCGCCAAGGCGGAGGACATGATGGCGAAGAAGGAAAAGGAGATCATGGAAGTCTGAGGCTTGCTCCGATCTGCCCCCGCGTCCGCGTCGCCTGCAGCCATCCCTCCTTTGGAAGGTTTCTACCCCGTGAGTCAAGACAATTCCATTCCCCGCCACGTCGCCATCATCATGGACGGCAACGGCCGGTGGGCGAAGCGGCGAGGGCTCCCGCGCATCGCCGGCCATCGCGCGGGCGTCGAGGCGGTACGTGCCATCGTCAAGGCGTGTTCTACGAAGGGCATCGAGGTGCTTACCCTGTTTGCCTTCAGCAGCGAAAACTGGCGGCGCCCGAAGGCTGAAGTGCGCCTGCTGATGGAACTCTTTCTCACGGCGCTGCAGCAGGAGATCCGCCGCATGCACGAGAATGCCGTACGGCTCAGGGTCATCGGCGAACGCGGCGCGTTTCCGGCAAAGCTGCAGCGATGCATCGCCGAAGCGGAGGCCGTGACCCACGCGAATACCGGGCTGACACTGGTGGTGGCGGCGAACTATGGAGGCCATTGGGACATTGCCCAGGCAACGCGGGCACTGGCGCGCAAGGTCGCCACCGGCGCGCTGCTGCCGGAGACTATCACGCCTGAGCATCTTCGGGCGGGGCTTTGCCTCAGCGACCTGCCGGAGCCAGATCTGTTCATACGCTCCGGCGGCGAACAGCGCATCAGCAACTTCCTGCTCTGGCAGCTCGCTTACACAGAGCTGTATTTCACTGATTGCCTTTGGCCTGACTTCGATCTGCAGCAGTTCGAGACTGCGCTGGCAAGCTACGCCCTGCGCGAGCGGCGCTTCGGCCGCACCGGCGAGCAGATCGGGGCGCTCTCTGCGGTGGGCACGTGAGCGCCATGAGCCTCTGTGGTAGGTCGGCACCCGCCGCGGCCCCATGCTAAGGGTGGGCGTGGAACTGGCGGTGAGCAGCTTTCACGTTCCGCGCGATCCCGCCGAACTGTCGGTGCGTGTACTGACTGCAGCCGCGCTTATCACGGGAGTGCTGTCCGGGCTCTGGTGGCTGCCCGTGAACGCGTTGGCGGCGTTGTTGGGAGTGATTGCGCTACTCGGAGCCTGGGAGTGGACGGCGATGGCCGGATGCAAGCCCCGCTCTCTCCGTTATGTCTATGTCGCGGCGACGTCGCTGGCGATGGCCGTGCTTTATTACTTCCTGGACCGAGAGTCGGTTCAGACCGCGGTATGGTGGGTGGGAGCTGCCTGGTGGGTGATGGCGGCATGGCTGGTGGTCCGCTACCAGACTGGCGGGCCCGACCCGCAGCACGGGCAGGCGGGGAAGCTGGCGGCCGGTTGGCTCATCCTGCTTCCGGCTTGGGCGGCGCTGGTCGTGCTGGCCGGGAACGGCCCATGGGAGGCGGTGGTGCTCATGCTGCTAGTCTGGATTGCCGACAGTGCTGCGTATCTCTATGGCAGGCGCTTCGGACGGCATCGGCTCGCTAGCCGGGTCAGTCCCGGTAAGAGCTGGGAGGGCTTCATCGCAGCGCTTCTGACCGCCGCCGTTGTGGCCTTCGTCGTTGCCGGATCGACCGGGAGTGCCCGGCTGGCCTTCGTGGCGTTGGGGATGGTTACGGTCCTGTTCTCTGTGATTGGGGATCTCGCCGAGAGTCTCTACAAGCGCCTGGCTGGAATGAAGGACAGCGGATCGATGCTGCCTGGTCATGGCGGCGTGCTGGATCGCATCGACAGTCTTACGGCGGCGGCGCCAGTCTTTGCGCTCGGGATGGCCTGGCTGGAGGGCACCTCGTGATCGGCGTCACTGTCCTAGGCTCCACCGGCAGTATCGGTGTCAACACGCTCGATGTTATTGCGCGGCACCGCGACCGCTACGAGGTGGTTGCCCTGACCGGCAACCGCAATGTGGAGGCAATGTGGAACCAATGCCGGCAGTGGTCGCCGCGTTACGCAGTGATGGCTGACCCTGACAGCGCGCGCGAGTTGCTGCGGCGGTGCCGCGACGATGGGCTCAAGACGGCGGTGATGGAAGGTGTGGCGGGGCTTGAGACTGTTGCTGCGCTGCCCGAGACGCGTTGCGTGATGGCCGCCATCGTCGGCGCTTCGGGTCTGCTCCCCACGCTGGCAGCCGCCCGCGCCGGGAAGCGCGTCCTGCTGGCGAACAAAGAGTCGCTGGTGATGTCGGGCCGGCTGTTCATGGAGGCGGTGCGCGACCACGGCGCCGAACTGCTACCGATCGACAGCGAGCATAACGCCGTCTTCCAGTGCATGCCGATGGGATTCGAACGCGGGCTCGACGAGATGGGGGTGCGGCGTATCGTCCTGACGGCCTCCGGCGGACCTTTTCGCAAAACGCCGCAGCGGGAACTTGCTTCGGTGACGCCGGAGCAAGCTTGTGCACATCCCAACTGGGTGATGGGACGAAAGATTTCGGTGGATTCTGCGACCATGATGAACAAGGGGCTCGAGGTGATCGAGGCCTGCTGGCTGTTCAACACCACCCAGGAAAAGGTAGACGTGGTTCTGCATCCGCAGAGCGTCATTCACTCGCTGGTTGAATACGCGGACGGCTCGGTGCTGGCACAGCTCGGTAATCCCGACATGCGCACGCCTATCGCGCATGGGCTCGCCTGGCCTGGGCGCATCGAATCCGGCGTACGGAGCCTGGATCTTTTTGCCACGGCAACGCTTGAGTTCGAGCCGCCCGACGAGGTGCGGTTCCCGTGTCTGCGGCTGGCGCGAGCCGCCATGCGCAGCGGCGGGACCGCGACGGCCATACTCAATGCCGCCAACGAGGTGGCAGTAGCAGCCTTCCTCGAAGGTCGAGTCAAGTTTCTCGAGATCCCGGCGCTGATCGAAGCGACGCTGGAGGGCGTGGCGGCGGGTCCTGCGGACGGCCTCGAAACAATATTGGCCGCCGACGAAGCCGCGCGCCGCCACGTGCGCCAGCGCCTGGAGCGAATGGCAGCATGATGAGTCTCCTCTACGCGATCCTCGCCTTCATCGTCGCCGTTGGCGTGCTCATCACGGTGCATGAGTTCGGCCACTTCTGGGTGGCCAGGCGAGTCGGTGTCAAGATCTTACGCTTTTCCATCGGGTTCGGCCGGCCGCTGTGGTTGCGCCGCATCGGCCCTGATCGGACGGAGTTTGTTTTCGCGGCGCTGCCGCTCGGCGGCTATGTCAAGATGCTCGATGAGCGTGAAGGTGAAGTGGCGCGCGAGGAGGCCCACCGCGCGTTCAACCGCCAGGTGTTGTGGAAGCGAACAGCAGTCGTGCTGGCGGGACCACTCGCAAACTTCTTTTTCGCCATCATCGCCTACGCCGTAACCTTTATGCTCGGTGTGGAGGGGGTAAGGCCGATCATCGGTGAAGTGCAGCCTGGCTCGGTTGCCGAGCAAGCCGGGCTGAGGAAAGGGCAGGAGATCATTGCCGTCGGCGATGAGCCGACACCGTCGTGGGGAAACTTTGCCGAGCGGAGCTTCCGCTATCTCATCGACGACCGGCCGCTGCCGCTGCGGGTGCGTAATCCCGATGGCTCCCAGCGGGAGGTGCAGCTACCCATCGGGGCTGGGGCGCTCGACGAGTTCACGCAGGGCAAGCTGTTCCGAAGGCTGGGCTTCTCCGAGTATACGCCCAGCTACACGCCGCTGATTAATCGTGTGCTGCCGGGCGGGGCTGCCGAACGCGCCGGACTTAAGGCTGGTGATGAACTGCTCGCAGTCGACGGGCGTCAGGTTCAGCATGGCAACGAGTTCATTGATTACATCGAGAATCATCCCCGCCAGCGTGTCATGCTCGAGTTGCGGCGCGGCGGTGAAACCATCACGGTCGGCATTGTTCCGGACGGGGAGGAGTCCGAGGACGGAACGGTGGGCCGCATACGGGCCGAACTGACAGTACCCGAGCAGGTGCGTGAAGAGGCGCGCAGCCTCCTTGCCGTGGAACGATACGGGCCCGTGACAGCTTTCTCCAAGAGTATTGGCAAGACCGTCGAGACCTCCGTGCTGACCCTGCGGCTGATGGGCAAGATGATCCTCCGCGAAGCGTCGATGGAGAACATCAGCGGCCCGATCAGCATCGCCAAGTATGCCGGTCAATCGGCGGAACTGGGACCCTCGGCGTTCTGCACGTTCCTCGCCATCGTCAGCGTCAGTCTCTTCGTGCTGAACATGTTGCCGATCCCGCTACTAGATGGTGGTCACCTAATGTATTACCTTATAGAGTTTCTGACGCGTCGGCCGGTGTCGGAAGCCGTCCAGACCGTCGGGCAGCAGGTGGGATTTGTGCTGCTGCTGACCCTGATCGGATTGGCGTTCTACAACGACTTGACGAGGATCCTGTGAGGAGCGCAACGAGGAAGAAAAACAACAGCAGCGAACGGATACCCTGGCGGCAGTCGAAATCTAGAAACAGCGTTAACAAAACACTATACGTAGCTCTTTTCGCCCTACTCAGCGTCGCTGTGCATGCAGTGGAGCCGTTTGTCGTCAAGGACATTCGGCTGCAGGGTCTGTCGCGGATCTCGCCGGGCACCGTATTCAACTACCTGCCCGTAAAGGTTGGCGACGCCTTTGATGAGCGGCGCTCCGCCGATGCCATCAAGGCGTTGTTCAAGACCGGGCTGTTTGAGGACGTGAGGCTGGAACGCGACGGCGACGTGCTGGTGGTCGTCGTCAGGGAACGCGAGGCGATATCTCAGATCACCTACAGCGGCAACGACAGTATCAGCACCGAGGAGCTGCAGAAGGCCCTAAAGCAGATCGGCTTCGCCGAAGGCGAAGTCTATGACAAGTCCAAGCTGGACAAGGTTACCCAGGAGCTGAAGCGCCAGTACTTCGCGCAGGGCAAATACGGTGTCCGCGTCGACACCGGAGTGACCAGCCTGGAAGGCAACCGGGTCGCCATCGCGATCAATATCTCCGAGGGCAAGACTGCCCGCATCCGCGAGATCAATATCGTCGGTAATAAGGCGTTCGAGGACGAGGAACTGCTCGATGAGTTCAAGCTGAGCACGCCGACCATGTTCTCGTTTTTCACCCGCAGCGACCAGTACTCCAAGCAGAAGCTCGCCGCGGATCTGGAAACCCTGCGCTCATTCTATCTCGATCGCGGCTATGTCAATTTCAACGTCGACTCCACGCAGGTGTCAATCACACCCGACAAGAGCGACGTCTACGTGACTGTTAACATCTCCGAGGGGGACGTATTCACCGTTGCGGACGTGAAGCTGGCCGGTGAACTCATAGTGCCCCAGGAGGATCTTTTCAAGGCGGTGACCCTGCGCAAGGGCATGATCTTTTCGCGCAAGCTCGTCACCGAGAGCAGCAAGAACATCACCGATCGCCTCGGCGACGACGGCTATGCGTTTGCCAATGTCAACGCGGTGCCCGACGTCAAAAACGAGCAGAAGACGGTCGCGATCAGCTACTTCATCGATCCGGGCAAGCGCACCTATGTCCGGCGAATCAATTTCTTCGGCAATACGCGCACGCGTGACGAGGTCCTGCGGCGAGAGATGCGGCAGCTCGAAGGCGCCTGGATCTCTACCAGCAAGATCGAACGCTCCAAGGTGAGGCTGCAGCGCCTCGGCTACTTCAGCGAGGTCAACGTCGAGACCCCGGCGGCGCCAGGCACGACCGATCAGGTGGACGTCAACTTCACGGTGGTGGAACGGCCTTCTGGGAACCTGCTGCTCGGTCTCGGCTTCTCGCAGTCGCAGGGCATCATCTTCAACAGCCAGGTCACTCAGGACAACTTCCTGGGCTCCGGCAAGCGCGTTGATTTCGCTTTCAACAACAGCGAGGTCAACCGCACCTACCGCCTCGGCTACCTCAATCCGTACTGGACGGTGGACGGCGTGAGCCGCGGCTTCAGTGTTGGCTACCGGGAGACAGACGCGGCCGACGCCAACATCACCCGCTTCAATGCTACCGTGCTGAGTGGTGGAGTAGAGTTTGGCATTCCTCTCACCGAGTTTAACAGCCTTGATGCGGGTTTTAACTACGAGCGCACGCAGCTCGAACTGGGCACCGGCGTGTCACAGCAGATAAGCGACTTCGTCGCCCGTGAAGGAGACGACTTCAACACATTCCGGTTGAGTAGCGGGTTTGCGTACGACACGCGCAACAAGGCGATTCTCCCTGATCGCGGTACCCTGCACCGGATCCGTGGCGAGCTGGCGGTGCCGGGCGGAGACCTGCAGTACTACAAGCTCGACTACGACGCGCGCTGGTTTTATCCGGTCACGAAAAAGTACACGCTGGCGCTCAAAGGGAGGGTGGGTTATGGCGACAGCTATGGGGATACCCAGGAGCTGCCGTTCTTCGAGAACTTCTATGCAGGCGGCCCGCGCTCGGTGCGCGGCTACGAGGACAACACCCTCGGTCCCAGGGATAGCAACAACAGAGCCCTTGGCGGCAATTTTCTGGTCGTGGGTAACGCCGAGGTGATTCTGCCGGTCCCATTCCTGGCCGATATCGAGTCGGTGCGGATCTCCGGCTTCGTCGACATGGGCAATGTCTATGATCTGAACAGGGGTGATTTCGAGCCGGGCGAGCTGCGCTACGCAGCGGGACTGGCGGGCATCTGGCTGTCGCCGTTCGGTGTGTTGACAATCAGCGTCGCCGAGCCCTTCAATACCGGGAGCGACGACGATATCCAGCCGTTCCAGTTCACTTTCGGCACCACTTTCTAGAGCTTGTCTCATAGATGCTCGCGTGATGGGTTGCTGGCCAGAAAGACACAGGCGCCGTGCCCCCCGGTGCGCGTATGCCTCCAGTGCGGGAGCAGCGGCCGATGCACCGACATCGCCATCGCCCGTTCCGGCGCATCGAAAATAGCACACCGTCGCACACTGACCGCCTATGAGATAGGCTCTCGTCGGCACGTTGAGCAGAGGTGCCGCATCGCCTGGAAAAGCAATCATTTGGAGTTACGACTTTGAAGATGATGAGACGAACAGCAACTGCAGTCATTTTGGCCGCCTCGATGGTGCCCGGCATCGCCGCCGCGGAGCTCAAGATCGGGGTGGTTAATGCCATCAAGATACTCGAGGGTGCGCCGCAGGCGGAGGCCGCGCGCAAGCAGCTGGAAAAGGAGTTCGCGACCCGTGATCGTGACCTGGTTGCCCGCCAGCGGCAGATCAAGGAATCGGAGGACACCCTTGCCCGCGACGGTCCGACCATGAGCGAGACCGATGCGCGCAAGCTGGAACGCGACATCGTTGCCAAGCGCCGTGATCTCAAACGCGATCAGGACGAATTCCGCGAAGATGTCAACCTGCGGCGCAACGAGGAGTTCGGCAAGATCCAGAGGGAGATCATCGAGTCGATCCAGGCGGTGGCCAAGGCTCAGGGCTTCGATCTCGTGCTTGGAGAAGGTGTCATCTACGCCAACGACAAGGTCGACATTACCAATGCCGTCCTCGACAAGCTCAGAAAATCCGGTGGAGCCGTAACACAGTAACGCCCGCCTCGGCGTTCTTCTGAGTCTCACGCAACAACAGATCCTATGGGCGCGACACTGAGGGAGCTGGCAGCATGCACAGGGGCGGAGCTGCGCGGTGATCCCGACATAGAAATCCAAGGGGTCGCTACGCTAGACCAGGCCAGATCCGGCGATCTCGCATTTTTGTACAACCGTCGATACCGGAAGTTTCTGAAGGTGACAGCGGCCTCGGCGGTGGTGCTGAGCGCGGCCGATGCCCATGACTGTCCGGTCGCGGCCTTGGTGATGGAGAACCCATACCTCGGTTATGCACGGGCGGCGACCCTGCTGGCGCCACGGTTCGTTCCACCGGGTGGTGTACATACTACGGCGGTGGTGGAGCCGCAGGCGCGCGTGGACCGCACGGCGAGCATAGGTCCCGGGGCGGTCATCGAGGCGGGTGCGCAGATAGGTAGCCACGTGGTGATAGGTTCCGGATGCGTCATCGGACGGAATGCCTGCATCGGCGACCACACGCTGCTTAACCGCAATGTGACCATTTACGAAGGCGTGAGGATCGGCCGGCGCTGCATCGTGCACGCGGGGGCGGTCATCGGGTCGGATGGCTTCGGCTACGCCCGTGATGGTTCGTGCTGGGTAAAGATCCCGCAGGTGGGTGGCGTTTATGTCGGCGACGACGTGGAGATCGGCGCGAATACCACTATAGACCGAGGCGCTCTCAAGGACACAGTTATCGAGGAGGGAGTAAAGATCGACAACCTGGTTCAGATTGGCCACAACGTGCGTATCGGCGCGCAGACGGCCATCGCGGGCTGCACCGGCATCGCTGGCAGCGCCACCATCGGCCGCCGCTGCCTCATCGGCGGGGCGGTGGGCATTGCCGGGCACATCGAGATCTGCGACGACGTTACCATCACTGCGAAGAGCGGTGTACACCGTTCGATATCCAGCCCCGGCGTCTATTCCTCCGGCTGGCCGGTCCAGGATAACCGCACCTGGCACCGCTACCTCGCCGCGCTCGCCAGGCTGGCGCGCGGACGCGATAACTCTTCAGGCACGGGCGATTAGGGGTTATGGCGGAATCCGCAGCGCTGAATCCCGAGAAGGTGCAGATGGACATACACAAGATCCTGCACCTGCTGCCGCATCGCTACCCGTTCCTGCTCGTCGACAAGGTGCTGGAATGCGTAGCCAACGACCGTATCCAGGCGCTGAAGAACGTAAGCATCAATGAGCCGTTCTTCTCCGGGCACTTCCCGTACCGCCCGATCATGCCCGGGGTGTTGATTCTGGAGGCGATGGCGCAGGCGACGGGCCTGCTTGCCTTCTACTCGCTGGGTGAGAATGCCGAAGACGGCACCATGTACTATCTGGTCGGCGTGGACAGGGCACGCTTCAAGCGGCCTGTGGAAGCGGGCGATCAGCTGCTCATGGACATCAAGCTGACCCGGGAGATCCGCGGCATTTACCGCTTCGCGGGCGTGGCGACCGTCGAAGGCCGAGTGGTGGCGACAGCGGAGTTTATGACGACCAAGACGCGGATCGAGGCGCCCGCGGGCTGAACAGCAACGTTCAGCCGGGAGCGGGGGGCAGGTGATCGATGCGAGGGCGATGGTGTCGGGCGAGGCGAGTATCGCCCCCGACGTGCGCGTCGGTCCGTGGAGCATCATCGAGGGGGAAGTCGAGATCGGCGCTGGCAGCTACATCGGCCCGCACGTCATCATCCGCGGCCCGACACGAATCGGCTGCGACAATCGCATCCATCCCTTTTGCGTGATTGGCGGCGATCCCCAGGACAAGAAGTATGGCGGCGAGCCGACGCGCCTTGAGATAGGTGACGGCAACACGCTGCGCGAACACTGCACCGTCAACCGGGGCACCGTGCAGGGTGAGGGCGTCACACGCATGGGCAATCGCAACTGGATCATGGCAAATGTCCACATCGCCCATGACTGCCATGTCGGTAGCCACACCGTCTTTGCCAACAACTGCGCGCTCGCCGGCCACGTCACAATAGAAGATCATGTCATTCTGGGAGGCTATGCGGGTGTGCACCAGTTCTGCAGGGTCGGGGCATACAGCTTTGCGGCAATCGCCAGCGTAATCGTCAAGGACGTACCGCCCTACATGATGGTCGCGGGCAACACCGCGACCACGCACGGGCTTAACCGTGAGGGCCTGAAGCGGCACGGTTTCAACGCGGATGCCATCAATGCCCTGCGCCGCGCCTACAAGATCCTCTATCGGCAGAACCTGACCCTCGCGGATGCCCTGCTCGATCTTGAGGAACTGGCCGCAGAGTCTCCGGAGGTCAGGCGACTCGTCGACTTCGTGACAGCCTCCGAGCGCGGCATCGTCCGCTGAACGATGTAACGCCACACGATGCTGCGCGTCGGTGTCGTCGCCGGTGAGCCATCCGGAGACCTGCTCGCCGCGGGCCTGGTCCGCGCGTTGCGAGCGCGCGTCGACGCGCTCGAGATAATGGGGATCGCCGGGCCGGCGATGGAGGCTGCCGGGTGCGTCGCCTGGGAACGCGCCGATCGTCTCGCGGTAATGGGACTGCCGGAGATCATCCGCCGCTACCCGGAACTGAGGCGGCTTCAGCGGCGCACCATCGAGTACTTCAGGGAGATCCGTCCCGATGTGTTCGTCGGCGTCGATGCTCCGGAGTTCAATCTCGGAATCGAGGCGGCGCTGCGCGCAGCGGGGATACCAACCGTGCACTATGTCAGTCCCACCGTGTGGGCCTGGCGTGAGGGCCGCCTGAAAACCATCCGGCGCGCTGTCGACCTGATGTTGGCGCTGTTCCCCTTCGAAGAAACCTATTATCGCGATCAGAGGCTGCCGGTGGCCTACGTCGGCCATCCGCTTGCCGACGAGCTGGCCGAGCCGCCGGGCCGCGAGGCGGCACGCAGGATACTCGGCCTTGACAGCGGCTGCGCGGTGCTCGCCGTGCTGCCGGGCAGTCGCGGGAGCGAGATACGGCACCACGTCCGGCCTTTTCTCGAGGCCGCGCAGATCTGCGCAGAAGCTGAACCGGACCTTCAGGTCGCGGTGGCGCTGGTCAGTGAGGTTGCGGTTGGCGTTCTCCGGGAGGCGCAAGCGCGTTACGCGCCAAACCTATCTCTTTGCATCTACCCGGGCCGGGCGCGCGAAGTGCTCGGGGCGGCCGACGCTGCCCTGATCGCCTCCGGTACCGCAACCTTGGAGGCCATGCTGCTCGGCTGTCCCATGGTTGTCGCTTACCGGGCGGCATGGCTGAGCTACCTTATCATCCGTCCGCTGATCCGCATCTCGCGCTTCGCGCTACCCAACCTGCTTGCCGGCGAGGACATCGTGCCTGAATGCATCCAGGGCGCTGCCGAACCGCGGCGGCTGGCGCGCCAACTGCTTCCCCTGCTCAAGAGCGACGTGGCGAGGGCGTGTCAGCGCGAGCGCTTCCAGGCGCTCAAAGCCGTCCTGCGCCGGGGCGCGAGCGAGCGGGCGGCCGAGGCGGTGCTCGCACTCCTGCAAGGAGTCCGCGACAATAGCCGCAGATGATGGAGAACGCCCTCATTGCCGGCGTCGACGAAGTCGGGCGCGGTCCGCTTGCAGGACCCGTGGTTGCCGCAGCGGTCATCCTGGACCCGTGTCGGCCGATTTCGGGTCTCGCCGACTCCAAGCGCCTGAGCGCGACGCAGAGAGAACGGCTCTGCCTGCAGATCCGGGACAGCGCTCTTTGTTACGCGCTGGGCCGCGCGGAAGTGGAAGAGATCGATCTACTCAATATCCTGCAGGCGAGCCTGCTCGCCATGCAGCGGGCCGTGGCAGCGCTACCCCTCCCGCCGCGCCAGTTGCTCATCGATGGCCCGCACTGCCCGGCGTTTCCCGGTGCCGCCCGGGCGGTCGTGGGTGGCGATGCGACCGTTCCGGCTATCAGCGCCGCCTCGATCCTGGCCAAGGTTGCCCGCGATCGCGAGATGCAGGACGTCGATCCGAGCTATCCGGGCTATGGATTCAAACGCCACAAGGGATACTGCACGCGCGGACATCTGGACGCTCTGATACGCCTCGGGCCGTGCGCCATTCATCGCCGCTCCTTCGCACCGGTGCGCGAAGCGCTGCGCAGGCCGGGCCTGGATGCAGGCTGACCAGGGCAATGCCGGCCGATTTCGCTCATCTGCGTCTGCACACCGAGTACTCGATCAGTGACGGCCTCATCCGCATCGAGTCGCTGATCCAGGCGGTGGTGCGCGCCGGGATGCCCGCAGTCGCGGTGACCGACGAAGGCAACCTGTTCGCCATGGTCAAGGCCTACCAGGCGGCGCAGGCCGCGGGCGTCAAACCGATCATCGGTGCCGACGTGTGGCTGCGCGGCCGCGCGCGGCCCGGTCAGGGCGCGCGGCTGACGCTACTGGCCAAGGACCGCACCGGTTACCGCCATCTCGCGGCCCTGCTGACGAGGAGCTACACGGAAGGACAGGAAGGTGGCGTGCCGCACTTGGAGCGGGAGTGGTTGGCCCACGCCCACTCCGGGCTCATCGCGCTGTCGGGCGCCCGCGAGGGCGACGTCGGTCAGGCGCTGCTTGCCGGGAATACGGCGCTCGCGGCCGAACTGGCAAGCCAGTGGCGGGGCTGGTTCGGTGACCGCTACTACATAGAGTTGCAGCGCACTGGTCGGGCCCGCGAGGAAGAGTACATCGAGGCCGCGGTGCAGATGGCAGGCAAGCTCGCGCTACCGGTGGTGGCGACCAACGATGTGCGCTTTCTGGCGATGGAGGATTACGAGGCGCATGAGGCGCGCGTGTGCATACACGAGGGGCGAACGCTTGCCGATCCGCGCCGGCCGCGCCGCTATTCGTCTCAGCAGTATCTGCGCTCGCCTGCAGAGATGGCGGCTCTGTTCAGCGATGTCCCGGAGGCGCTGGCCAACGCCACGCACATCGCTGCGCGCTGCAGCCTCGAGCTCTCGCTCGGCACATATCACCTGCCGGCATTTCCGACGCCGGGTGGCTGTGAAGCCGGCGGGTGGTTGAGGCAGGAGGCGGCACGCGGGCTGGAGGCACGGCTGCCGGCGCTGCTTGACGCCACAGGGACGGACTTTCGCGAGCGCCGGCGTACGTACTACGAACGGCTGCGCGCCGAGCTCGACGTCATCACCCGCATGGGCTTCGCCGGTTATTTCCTTATCGTCGCCGATTTCATTGGCTGGGCCAAGAACCAAGGGATCCCCGTCGGTCCCGGTCGCGGCTCAGGCGCCGGCTCCCTCACCGCCTTTGCTCTCGGCATCACCGAGCTCGACCCCATCCGCTACGATCTCCTGTTCGAGCGTTTCCTCAATCCTGAGCGCGTGTCCATGCCCGATTTCGATGTTGACTTCTGCATGGATCGCCGCGACGAGGTCATCCAGTACGTCGCCGAGCGCTACGGTCGCGACCGCGTTTCACAGATCATCACCCACGGCACCATGGCGGCAAAGGCAGTCGTGCGCGACGTGGGCCGCGTGCTCGGCCTGCCCTACGGCTTCGTCGATCAGATCGCGAAGCTGATCCCGTTCGCGCTCGACATGACCCTCGAACGTGCCCTCAGAGAGGAACCGGCGCTGCGGGAGCGCTATGACAAGGAAGAGGAAGTGCGCTCCCTCATTGATCTGGCGCTTAAGCTCGAAGGTTTGACACGCAGCGCGGGCCGGCACGCCGGAGGCGTGGTGATCGCCCCCTCCGCACTCTCCGACTTCATGCCGCTTTACTGCGAGCAGGGCGCTAGCACCGCAGTCACGCAACTCGACATGGGTGATGTGGAGGCGATCGGACTGGTAAAGTTCGACTTTCTCGGTCTGCGCACACTCACCATCATCGACTGGGCGGTGAAGGAGGTGAATCGGGAGCGTTTGGAGCAGGGAGTGCCGCCGCTCGACATCAATCGCCTGCCGCTCGACGACAAACACACTTATCAGATCTTCGCCTACGCCAATACGACCGCCGTATTCCAGTTCGAGTCGCGCGGTATGCGGGAGCTGCTTAAGCGCGCCAAGCCTGACCGCTTCGAGGACGTTGTCGCCCTGGTGGCTCTCTACCGGCCCGGGCCGATGGATCTCATTCCGGACTTCATCGACCGCAAGCATGGCCGGCAAAGGGTCGACTATGTCGACGCGCGCCTGCAGCCCATCCTGGGGCCGACCTACGGGGTTATGGTCTATCAGGAGCAGGTCATGCAGATCGCCCAAGTCATTGGCGGCTATTCGCTGGGCACCGCTGACCTGCTTCGCCGCGCCATGGGCAAGAAGAAGCCAGAGGAAATGGCCAAGCACCGCGACACCTTCGTGGCGGGCGCGACGCGCCGGGGGGTGCCGGAGAGGACGGCGCAGGAGTTGTTCAATCTCATGGAGAAGTTTGCCGGCTACGGCTTCAACAAGTCGCACGCGGCCGCCTACGCGCTGGTGGCGTACCAGACCGCCTGGCTGAAGGCTCATCACAGCGCGGCATTCATGGCGGCAGTGCTGTCCTCCGACATGGACGATACCGACAAGGTGCGCGAGCTGATCAAGGATGCGCGGCGCATGGGGATTACAGTGCAGCCGCCGGCAGTGAACGATTGCTTATATGGATTTTCCGTCGCCGACGCTGGTACGGTCCGTTACGGACTCGGCGCGATCAAGGGTGCAGGCCGGTCGGCGATCGAGGCCATCGTCGCCGAGCGCGGCGCGAATGGCCGCTACAGCGACCTCTTTGATCTGTGCCGGCGCATCGATCGGCGCGTCAACCGGCGGGTGCTGGAGGCCCTTGCACGCGCAGGCGCACTTGACGAGCTCGGACCCAGTCGCGCCAGCCTGCTTGCCAGCATCGATGGTGCGCTGCAGGCGGCGGCACGGCAGGGACGCGACGACGGTGCGGGTCAGGACGATCTGTTCGCAATCCTCGACGCCAATCAGCACGGGCACGGCCAGCGCCTCGAATTCACCGCGGTGCCCGATCTGCCGCGCCGGGAGCGGCTGCTTGCGGAGAAGGCCACCCTGGGATGGTCGCCAAGCGGCCATCTCATCGATGATTTCGAGGAGGAGATCGCCCGCTTGAATGTCTCGCGCCTGGCGCAGCTCAAGCCGGGGCGACGGCGGGTCGTCGGCATCGTCGACGATGTACGCACCCGGCCAAGCCGCCGTGGGCGCATGGCCATTGTCCTGCTCGATGACCGCACCGCAAGTCTTGAGGTCACGGTCTATTCGGAGCTCTACCAGCGCGCGGCAAACCAGCTTGTCAAAAACGAGGTAGCGTTCGTCGAGGGGGACTACACCGAGGACAGTTACAGCGGCGACTATAATCTTGTCGCCGATCGCATCTGGAGTCTGGAGGAGATGCGCCGCGAATTCGCGCGTTTTCTTATCGTGCGCCTGCAAGCCACGGAGTTCCGCAACGGCCTGATCCAGGAGTTGAAGGATATCTTCGTCAGCGCGCAACGCGGGCGTTGCCCCGTCCTGGTCGATTACCAGCAATCACAGGCGGCGGCGCGCCTGCGCCTGGAGGCCGTGGCCGTCGTTCCGAGCAATGCCATCCTCGAGCGGCTGAGCGAGAAGATGGGGCCCGCCAACGTCTGGGTGGAGTATTGACTTGTGCTCTCGCTCCGCTGCCAGTAAGTTAGGCGGCTTGCGAATACTCACCTGTCCATCCGATGAACCTGAACTTCCTGGATTTCGAGCAACCGATCGCGGAGCTGGAGGCCAAGATCGAAGAGCTGCGCTTCATCGGCAACGACGCCGACCTCAACATCACGGAGGAGATTTCGCGCCTGAAGCAACGCTCTCAGGAACTGACCCGCTCGATCTTTTCAAGTCTGACGGCCCACCAGATCTCTCGCCTGGCGCGCCATCCGCAGCGACCGTACACGCTTGACTACATCGCGCGCATCTGCAGTGACTTCGAAGAACTGCACGGCGATCGGGCATTCGGCGACGATCCGGCGATCGTCTGCGGTCTCGCCCGGATTGACGGGCTGGCGGTGGCGATCATCGGCCATCAGAAGGGCCGCAACACGAACGAGAATCTGCAGCGCAACTACGGGATGGCCAAACCCGAGGGATATCGCAAGGCGCTGCGCATCATGAAACTCGCGGAGCGCTTCGACCTGCCGGTACTGACGTTCATCGACACGCCGGGCGCCTACCCGGGCATCGACGCCGAGGAGCGCGGGCAGAGCGAGGCCATCGCCCGCAACCTCCACGAGATGTCGGCGCTCAGCACGCCTATCATCGCCACGGTGATCGGCGAGGGTGGCTCCGGCGGCGCGCTTGCCATCGGGATCGCAGACAGGGTGCTGATGATGGAATACGGCACCTACTCGGTGATCTCCCCGGAGGGTTGCGCGGCCATCCTCTGGAAGAGCGCGGAGAAGGCCGGCGAGGCCGCCGAGGCGATGGGCATCACCTCATCGCGCCTGCTCGAACTGAATCTGGTCGATCAGGTCATCGCCGAGCCGCTGGGCGGCGCGCACCGCGACCTCGATGAGATGGCCGCCCGACTCAAGGCAAGCCTGCTGGAGAATATCTTCGCATTGCAGAAGCTGCCAATGGACCAGCTCGTCCAGACGCGTTTCGAGCGGCTGATGCGCTACGGCCACTTCAAGCAGGGCTAAACACCCGTTCGCCAGCGTGGACAGAACCGGGGCGATCGGCGACCTCATCCCCGAGATTGTCCGCGGGCGTCTCTCGGCGCTGCCCGCGGCGGCGTCTTACTGGGTAGCACTCAGCGGCGGCTGCGATTCGACCGTACTGCTCCACGTTATGCATCAGCTGCGGCTCGCGCAATTGGTGCGAGGCGTCCACGTGCATCACGGTCTCTACAATGAGGCTGATTCGTGGGCGGCGTTCTGCGAGAGGCAATGTGCGGAGCTCGGCATCCCGCTGACGGTGCTGCGCCTGCAGGCCCGCGCGCCCGAAGGGCAGAGCCAAGAGGCCTGGGCGCGCCGGATGCGCTATGAAGCCTTGCGCCCGCTTTTGGGAAGCGACGAGGCGCTGTTGACGGCGCATCATCAGCAGGACCAGGCCGAGACCGTGCTGCTGCAGTTGCTGCGCGGCGCGGGGCCGGCGGGCTTGGCGGCGATGCCGGCTTGCAGCGGGTTCGGCGCCGGCTGGCACCTGCGCCCACTCATCGATGTGCCGCGCGCAGCACTGCGCGCGTACGCCGAGGCGAACGCCCTGCAATGGGTCGACGACCACAGCAATACCGACATCCGCTTCGATCGCAATTACCTTCGACAGCGCGTGCTGCCGCTGGTAGTCGAACGCTGGCCGCAATACGCCCGCACACTGGCGCGCGCCGCACGCTGGCAGGCCGGCGCGTCCGTGCTGTTGCGCGAGTTGGCGGCCGAGGACCTGCAGTGTGTGGCGGGCAGTCGCGCAGGATGCGTAAGTGTCACCGCACTGCGTCTATTAAGCGAGAGCCGCCGGCGCAATGTGCTGCGGCACTGGCTGGCCCAGCGTCAATTACCGGTGCCGAGCGCCGCTCACTTCGAGCAGTTGCTGGGGCTGCTGGCGGCGAGAAGGGATGCTTGCGCGTGCGTCCGTTGGCCGGGCGCCGAGGTGCGCCGCTACCGCGACGATCTCCATGCGACCGTGCCGCTCGCGCCGCATGATGCCACGCAGGTCTGGGAGTGGGACCCGCGTGTGTCTTTGCAGCTGCCGCTGGGCACGCTGAGCGCACGTCGCTGCCGTGGCGAGGGGCTCAGCAGCGAAGCGGCCGCGCGCGAGCCGCTCGTTGTGCACTTTCGCCGCGGCGGAGAGCGCTGTCATCGCGGCGCCAAGGGTGGTGGCAAGACACTGAAGGGACTGCTGCAGGAGCGCGGCGTGCCGCCGTGGCTGCGCGACCGCATCCCGCTCGTCTGCGCCGGAGCAGAGCTGGCGGCGATTGCGGACTGGTGGGTCTGCGCCTCCTTCCGGGCCCGGCCCGACGAGGAAGGGTGGGTGATCGAATGGGCGCCGATCGGCGACTCCTGAGGCTGCGCGCGGGCGCGGCCGCTATTCCGTATCGAAGCCGGTGAACCGGAAGGTCAGGTCGCCGATGTCGATGATGTCGCCCTCGGCGAGGCTGGACGTTTTGACCTTCTTGTCGTTGACGAACACCCCGTTGAGCGACTCGAGGTCGGTGATCTCGAAGAGGCCGTCGCGACGGCGGTCAATCTGCGCGTGCTGGCGCGAAATCGACGGGTGCTTGAAGGTGAGTTCGTTGCGTTCGCTGCGCCCTATCCGGCACGGCGTTTGCTGAATTACATAGCGGACGATTTCATCGCCCTGCTGGACGAGATAGGCGTGCATCTGGCTGGCGGCGGTCTGCTTGTGCGGTTTGGTACCGCGCCGACGGCGCTGCTGCAATCTGCCATAGACGCTCAGCGCGGCAAGCACCCCGAGCAGGAACGCGGCAGGGACCGCGTACCAGACCCATGTCACGTGCTGCGCCGGTGTCAGACTCTGCGCCTGCGCAGCCCAGGTGTCGAGCGTGTGCAAAACCGGGAACGGGCTGCCGTCGGCGAGCCAGCCCTTCTGCGCGCTGTCGAAGAGAGGTTCCATTAGGTTTGAGCTCCCGCTCGCAACGCAGCCTCGCCGCACCCCACGGCAGGGGCTGAGACTGAACCAACAAAAACAACATTCTGCCGCATCCGCCCGGTGTGCAAAAGGGTCCCTCCGTAGCTCGCTATTTCTCGGGAAATAGCGGGTCGGGCATGTCGAAGAACTGGATGTTGACCTCTTTGGCGCCGGTCGTCCTGTTTCTTGCGACCTCTACTTCGCCGAGTTGCGGAAGATTCTTGCGCAGCTTTTTGCCGGCATCGGTGACCTTGGTGTGCAGCAGAGGGGTGTGGGGCAGCACGTAGGCGCGCGGCACGTGCCTGCCCAGCTGTTGTTCCATGTCGGTCACCCAGAGATAGATGCGGCCCTTCGCCTGCGTGGTCTTGTTGGGCTCATCCACGGTGACGCCCACCAGATTGAAGCGATGAGGTAATCCGACACTCGTTGGCCAGCCGATGAGCGGGGCGTAGGACTGGAAGGTGGCGTAGCAAAAGAGTGCAACGAGCACGACGAAGACGGTCTTCACATACCAGCCCCACCGCGTCCTGAAGATAAGGCCCGCCAGCAACACGGCCAGCACAAGGTAGGCGAAAGTGATCCCGATGATTCCCCAGTTCATCTACTAGAACCCCCGTCCGATCTAACTTCCACAGCCCGCGGCCAGATCACCCGGATGGCTGCGCCGGGGACGCGCTCTCGCCCGGGGATCCGTCCTGCATGAAGTCGGCGGCCGTGGTATCACTGGTCGCCTCGGGCAGACCGCTCTTGGATGGTGGCGCATCCGGCGGCGCGTCGAAGAACTTGACCTGCAGCTTCTGGCTCTTCTGGCCGAGCTTAGCCTCGTCGCGCGGCACGCCGTGTCGACGGAGATCCTTGTCATCGGCCCCGACCTCGCCGACTTGCGGCACATTCTTGCGCAGGCGCTGTCCGGCTTCCTTGGCGCGGGCGTGCAGCTCAGGCTCAAAGTCGGCCGCGTAAGCGCGCGGCACGCTCGCGGTGCCGGCCTGCTTGTCCAGTACCCAGAAGAAGATGCCGCCCTCGGCGCCGGTGATCCGATCCGGCTCCTGGGCATACAGCGCGACCAGCTGAAAGCGCTTCGGCAGTTCTGTCGCGCTCGGCCAGCCGAGCAGCGGCGGGAACGAGAAGTACAGGACCAGATAAGCCGCTGTAGTCACGACGAGCAACAGCGCCTTCAGCGGCCAGGACCACACCGAAAAGATATTCAGTCCGGCAAGCGCTGCCGCGAGGATAACGTAGGCGGTGACCAGTCCGTTAATCCCGAGTGTCATCGTTATTATCCAGTCCTTTCGAAGATCCGCCTGGTCAATGACTTGTCGATATGATTGACGTTGGTGATTCTTCCGTCCGTGTCGATGGTGAAGCGCACCGCCGTGCGCTCATCCCCGGCCTTCTCCATCTTGAGAGTGCCGTAGTACACCACCTCGAGCTGCGGATTGACCTTGTCGACGCGCACGTTAACGTCGACGGGCTTGCTATCCTCGCTTGCATAGTAGAAGAGGTTGACGACATATTCGCCCACCACCGTGCCGCGGATGGTTACGACCTCCTGGTTGAGCGGATTCTGCAGCGTCTGTCCGTTGATCGTCAGCGTGTCGTTGACATTGCCGCGATCGTCGCGATCGAGGTGGATGAGCCCCGCCTCCTTGTTCTGGAACCACACCAGATTGCCATCGGGCTCCTCCACCCAGGTATCGATGTCGTTCGGGTTCTTGTCCGCCCATTGCACCGTGATGATGTACTCGGCCTTCGGGTCAATGAGGCCCTTCTTGGCCACCGGGTTCATGAAGATGACTGCCAGGATGAAGAAAAACGTGAGGGCCTGGATGATCTTGAACAGGACTGCCGTGATCGGATCGAACGGCTGATGAAACTTCGATTTTGCGCTCAGGCGCAGCGGCATTGATGGGATCCTTCAGTTCGACATGCGCAGGCGTGGCCAGACTTCGACCTCGGCCACGCGTATCGTGCTTTCCAGCAGCTCATCGAGACCGCGCCCCAGAAGATAATACGGGACCGAGAGCAGTATGCCGGTCACCAGGCTTACCAGCGTCGTGTTCAATGCCGTGCTCATACCAAAGCTCATCTGTTTAAGCACGCGCTGCATCATGCTGGCGTCGAGCAACTCCTGCTGCGAGACCGACCCCAGCATCATGATGAAGCCGATCAAGGTGCCGAGGAAGCCCACCTTGAGCATCAAATCGATAACGAACCAGCCGAACTCATGCGCGCTGCGAACCTCGGAGGCGTAGGCCTCGAGTATATCGGTCCTGCCTTCCGTGGCTTTTTCCGCCAACTCCTCCGCCTGCCTGGTCCTGACCAGATCGACGATGTAACGGGAGATGAAGCCGTCGGGCAAAAATTGCCCGTGTAGTGTCTGCACGCGCCCGTCGCGGATCTCCATGCGCTCGTCACGAAGCTGCGCGTCCAACATGGCCTGGGTTCGGGCAACCAGATTGAGCTCGCGCGACAGGTACCAGGTTCGCCATAGGGAATGCGCCAGTCCGACGACATAGATGGCGATAACGACCAGGCAGATCATGCTGCGGTCGGTTTCGATCATGACCTGGATCAGACCCGTGTCGAGACAGACCACAGTGCCGAAAACGATGAGCCCCACCGTCAACAGCCAGGTGAGCAGAAGGAAGTGCTCCGTGTTTTTCATCGGGGAACGCCGCGTTCGGGTGGTTCGGAGACGGGTTGAAGCGCCTGCCAGTATACACGCACGGTCACGGGGTGCCGCAAGCTTGCCGACCGGACGAGGCGGGGAGCAGCATTAAGGAACCTCTGATTAAGTCAGAGGTTCCTGCGGCACAGGGATGCGCCGCCATCTTCGACGGCGGCAACCCGTTGAAGATGAAGCAAAGCAAAAACCACGCTTTTTGCTTTGCGGGCTCTGAGAAGTCGCTTCCTTAAAACCAGACGATTAAATCATCGCACGGCCTTGAGCATCAAGGTCCTTGGAAGGCGCTCCCAGTCGAGCGCCTCGCTGCGATCTGCAAAGGCCCGGACCGAAGGCATGGCCGAGAATGGCTTTTAACTGCGCGCTCACACCTTGGCTTCCCGTTCGAGCAGAGCGCGCTTTCGTTCCACGCCCCACCGATAGCCGGACAGTGCGCCATCGATTCTTACCACGCGATGGCAGGGTATCGCTACCGCCAGCGTGTTCGCTGCGCAGGCCTGCGCCACCGCCCGAACGGATTTCGGTGAACCGATCCGTTTCGCAATTTCCGTGTAGCTTGCCGTCGAACCAGCCGGGATTTCTCGCAATGCCTGCCAGACGCGCTGCTGAAACGCCGTGCCGCGAACATCAAGTGGCAGCTCGAGACTTAAAACAGGGGCTTCGACGAAGCCCACCACTTTGGCAACGAGTTGCTCGAACCCTTCGTCAGCTCCGATTAGGTTGGCGCGCGGAAATCGGTCCTGCAAGTCGCGCACGAGCGCATCGGGATCATCGCCCAGAAGTATGGCGCAAACACCCCTTTCGCTCTGGGCTACCAGGATAGACCCAAGCGAGCATTCGCCGATGGCGAATCGTATTTTTCTATTGGCGCCTCCCGCGCGGTAGTCGCTCGGCGTCATCCCCAGTACCTGGTCTGATGTTTCGTAAAACCGTCCGCTGGAGTTGAACCCGGCGTCATAGACCGCCTCCGTCACCGTGCTGCTCCGACCCAGTTTGTCTCGGATTCGTTTGGCGCGATGAGCAGCGGCGTAGACCCTCGGGGTAAGACCCGTGATGGCTTTGAAGACGCGATGAAAATGGAAGGTGCTCAGCCCTGCCCTTCTCGCCAGCGCGCCGAGGGTTGGAATTCTTTCGGCGCCTTCGATGAGTCGGCAGATGTGGGCCACCTTCATCGCATGTTGCTCGACCAACGGAGGCTGCTCAGGCCTGCAGCGCTTGCAAGGGCGAAAGCCCTCCTGCTCGGCATCGGCGCAGGTGGCGTGAAACTGGACGTTCTCAGGCTTTGCAAGGCGGGACCCGCAAGACGGGCGGCAATATACGCCGGTAGTCTTGACCGAATAATAGAATGTGCCGTCCGCCTCGCGGTCACGAGCGACGATGGCCGCCCAGCGAGGGTCTTTCTCAGTTGCGGGCTTCTTGGTGTTCGGAGAGGCGTTCATATGCTGTCCTCGGGTTACACAAGGTCAGTGCAACTTAGCAACCGTTGCGAAACCTTACACTCCGAGGCTTGCTTTTAAATTCGAAAATTACAAATGTTCGTACTTTCAGCGGTCGCAACAAATGTCACTGTTTAATTGCGCCGATCACGCCATAATCTTCAACTTATCAACGACATACAAACGGCAGACGCGTCTTACGATGTCGCAGGATGTGTCGCCCTGGGCTGTCTATAAGGGCAAAAACCGGCGAGCAATTCGGACGCAACTGAGCAGCCCTTGGAATTTGAAGGCAAGACTCGGAGTGCGATGCGTAAGCTCGATTGGTAGATCGCACTTGTCAGGCTGCGACGACGAAACCGTGGGGCAACGCCTGTGCACGCTCCCCCGGTCGGCCCGATCCGGATTATATGAAGTATATACCCTGCCTCTGGAAGGCGATGTTGGAAATACCTGGGATACGCGGTCGTGCTGGGGCTCCCTCATCCGCGGCTGGCGTCAGTGCGACTTGGCCGCATCTCTCGCAGTGCTGACAGTCGAGGCGTTCTTTTCGATGGCGAAGGCCATGATCTCGCGCATCACAGCGTTCATACGGTGTGCGAAGGCGTTGACGCGCAGGTCGGGGTGATCCTCGGGCAGCAAAATGAGGCTGATGACGGTCTTCCCGTCTTGTACATGTACCGTGATCCGACAGGGCATCATCGCCACGTAGCCCGGGTCGATCTCAAGCACCTCGCGGACATATTCGAGACTGCAGAAGTGGATAACGAGCACGTCCGGGAAGTCCTTATAGCCCCGCTCCCGCAATCCCTTGCCAACAGCGTTTTCGCCGGTGATGCGGAAGTTATGTTCACTGATGGCGAATTCCAGTTCATCGACGACGTCCTGGAACGACTTCTCCGTCGTCGTCCGGACGATAAGGTCCGCATAGGAGGTGGCGGCGGGACGCTCGGAGCAGGCAGCGAGCAGCATCCAGGCTGCTGTCAGCAGCACCACCGAAACGCCGCGAATCATTCGACGATCACGACCCTGGTGCCGATGCTGACGTAGCGGCGCAGTTCCTCGGCCTGTTCGTTGGTCAGGGCGATGCACCCTTCGGTCCAGTCGATCTTCGTATGCTTGCCGAGCCGCTCGGTGCTCTGCGCGCCAAGCCCGTGTATGCCGATGGAACCGCCGAGCGGCGTGTCCTGCGGCGGAACGCCGTTGGCGTGGCTGGCCTGAACAATCGCGTCGAACTGGCTGCGGTTGATGCGGTGGTTCTTCAGGCCCCAGAACGCATCCTTGGCGTTGGGATAGTTCAGTTGCATGAACAGATGGAAGTTTTCGCTGTCCTTAAATTGCACGATGCGGTAAATTCCGACCGGCGTTTTGTGGTCGCCCAGCTTCTGCTTGTCGCCTTTCCCGCCGCGGCCGGAGGAGACGCGGAAGGACTTTTCGACTTTGTCGCCGCTCTTGACCAGCAGCAGACGCTTGGACTTGATGACTTCGATTTCATAATGTGCGGTCGCCCCGGCGGCGGAGGGCGCGGTACCGACCAGGAGCGCAAACGCGATGCAGGACAATGGGACGCGCAAGTGGCGGATCAATACCGTCGACGAGTGGCCCATAGTTACAATGTATTTTTCAATGTGTTAACCGACAATATTAAAGCATTACGTGGCTCCATGTTAACGCAACTTCATGGGCGCGGACAGCCCCGGCCAGCGGTAGCGCCACAGGTTCTCTTCTGCGGCCATACCGGCAGGCAGCGTGGATCCCGCGCATGAATGACAGAACTGCCGCAGTGGCGGTCGCTGCCGCCAGGTCCGCGCAGCGCTACACCCTTCCCGCGATCGGGCTGCACTGGATCACAGCGGTGCTGGTCTTCATCCTGTTTCCACTCGGTTGGTACATGGTCGATCTGCCGCCCGGGCCGGAGCGGGGTGCCAACTTCGCCCTTCATAAGACGCTGGGCATCACGGTGTTTCTGCTCACGCTGCTGCGGCTGGCCTGGCGGCTTCGCAATCCGGCGCCGCCGTTGCCGGATTACCTGCCCGCCTGGCAGAATCGCCTGGCGTACGCGGTTCACAAGCTCTTCTACGTTTTGCTCATCATCCATCCGCTGGCGGGTTATACCTCCTCCCAGTTCAGCGGCCATACGACCAAGTATCTCGGCATTCAACTGCCGCAATGGGGCTGGGAGGACAAGGCCATCAACGAATTCTTCACCGAGATACATACGGCTACCTCGCTTTGCCTGTTGCTGCTCGTGCTTTGTCACCTCGCCGGGGCCTTCGGTCATATCCTCAAGCGCGGTGATCGTCTCGCAAGGCGTATGCTGCCGTGGGGACGGCTGTGAGGGTGGTCGTGGACGAACCCGATCCGATGGCCGATGAGAGGCCTTTTCCTCTGCAACCCTGCAGGGGCTGCGGGGGTATGGTCCCGGTGGTTGACGCGCCGACGCCTCCCGACATCAACACCGCCGCCGGTTGCTGGGCGCTGTACAAGAGAGTGCTCGGCTGTGAGTACGGCCAGTGGAGTTATCCGCAGTTGCACAGGCTCACGATGGATGCATACGCCGCGCAGCACCCAGGGGGACACTCGCCGGAGGCCATTCGCTCGCTTGGTTCTCATCTGGTGGGACTGTGCGCGGCGGTTGCTCTCGGCCAGGATGCCACCCGGTCGAACTGGGTGGTCGATCGGGTTGCGGCAGAATTTGGCGGCTTCGAGTGGCTGGAGCCGCCATGCACCGGAGGAATCATGACGATCGCCGACGTTGCGGCCGCCCAGTCTATGCACGAGCGCGAACGTTTGGTGCGCGACTGGGGGCGCGACGTCTGGGACTGGTGGGCGCCGCATCACGCCACGATCCGGCGTTGGCTGGATCGGATCTGCGCATAGCGTTAGCGAGTGAGCGGGCGGATTCTTCGCCGCGCGACATCATTCTGGCGGCGTTGTCCGCTGTCGGGTTTCTCGCAATGATCGCGTTGACCGGCGCATCGGAGCAGCACTAGCCGGCACAGTCAAGCACGCCTCTGACCTGCGCTCTGTCTGTACGATACGCGCAGTCATTGACGGCGACACGGTACTCTGCCGCGAGGGCAAGGCGCGCGTCCGGCTGCTCTGCATCGATGCGCCCGAGCTCGACCAGGGGGCGCCCGGTCATCAGGCGGCACGGTACCTCAGGCGCCTCATCCCCGCGGGGCAAACCGTCAGGCTCGAATTCGACAGACAGACGCGTGACCGCTCCTTGCCTACGTTTGGCTGCAAGACGGCCGCATGGCCAACGAAGAGATGGCGCGCGACGGATACGCTGTTGCGTTTGTCCTGGGGCCCAACCTCAAATACCGCGGCCGCATCCGTGCCGCTCACGCCGACGCGAAACGGCGGGGCGCGGGTCTGTGGCACGACGGCGGCGCCCTCACCTGTCCCCCGCTTGCCTTCCGCTACGGGCGCTGCCTGTAAGGACGCCACCACGGCGGTCGCTGTCATTACGCTTCTCGCGCGCCGCTCAGAACCTTGGCGAGCTTCTCGAACACCGGCGCTTGTGAGAAGCGCAGGCACGCCACCATAAGGCCGATGATGATGAAGCCCATCAGCACGGCGAGATCAATACCTACCGTCAGGTCCGCACCGAAGCGTTCGGGCGCGTCGCGCAGCAGGGCATGTTTCATCAGGTCCACGCCGTAGCTGAAGGGATTCACCAACGCGACCACCTTGAGGTAGCTCGGCAGGTGCTGGATCGGATAGAGGGCGCCGCTCAGGAAGAACATTGGAAAGATCACGAAGTTCATGATCACGGCGAAGTTATCGAGGGTGCGGCTGTAGACGGCGATCAGCATGCCGGTCGCCGCGCAGGTGAACGCGGTGATCACCAGCGCGACGAGGAAGAGGCCGGAATGGGCCGGCATGCTGAAATAACCGATGAGAGCCAGGATGACGATCAGCATCAATGCCTGCGCCATGCCGGCGATGGCTGCACTCACTGTCCGCGCCAGAATAATCCAGTAGTGCGGGAAGGGGGCGATGATGAGCATCCGCATCACGCCGGACTCCTTGTCGTAGACCAGCGAGAGCGAGGCCAGCATGGCGCCGAAGAGCAGAACCATGCAGAGCAGACCCGGCACCATGAATTGTTTGTATTCACCGCCAGCCATGCCGGAGAGCATCGCCTGGAAGCCGCTGCCGATAATGAACAGCCAGATGAGCGGACGGACCATCGCCGAGACCAGACGGCCACGCTGCCGCACCATGCGCGTGAGTTCGCGCCCGACAATCGCTGCCAGTGCGCGCGTCATGCCGCCTGCTCCATATCGGCAGTGCGGTTCAGCCAGATGTACACGTCATTGAGATCGGGACGGCGCAGGCTCAAGGCGCGCACGTCCGACTGCAGATCGCGCTGCAGGTTCACGACATTCGCGCGCTCGTCCTGCACCCGGAACTGTACGTGGCTGCCCTCGATGATCGCCTCCCCGAGCACGGGCTGGAGCTGCTCGGCGTGGGTAGCCGGCGCGTCGGAGTCGATGTCGAGAATGAATGCGCCGAGCGATGTTATGAGGTCCTGGGGCCGTCCGGAGCCGATGAACCGCCCGTTGCGCATGAAGGTCACGCGGTCGCAGTCCGCGGCCTCCTCGAGATAATGCGTGGTGAGCACGATGGTGATGCCGTGCTCGCCACGCAGCCGTTCGAGGAAGCGCCAGATGGCGCGGCGGTTGATGACGTCCAGGCCGATGGTCGGTTCATCCAGGAACAGGACCTGCGGGCGATGCAGCACCCCGCGAGCGATGTCGAGCGCGCGGCGCATACCGCCGGACAGGGTGGCGACCGGCGCGTGCCGCCTCTCCCACAGACCGAACAGGCGCAGCAGTTCGTCGGTGCGCTCACGGATGACGGGGCCTGGCAGGTCGTGGAGCGCACCCGCAAAGCGCAGGTTCTCTTCAGCGCTCAGGCTGCGATCGAGGGCAGACTCCTGGAAGACCAGACCGATATGGCGACGCACCGTGACTGCCTCACGGAGCACATCGTGGCCGGCAACGCGCGCGGCCCCGGCGCTGGGTCGGACAAGGGTCGAGAGCATGTGGAGCGTGGTGGTCTTGCCGGAGCCATTGCGACCAAGCAGCCCGAAAAACTCTCCTTTTCGGATATTAAATGTCAGGCCAGCGACCGCCTGGTGCTGGCCGTAACTCTTGGTCAGATTGAGAGCCTGGATGGCCGACTGGCTTTCCGCGGGTTGGTCCATGGCGGCCGAGATTCTATCAGAACGGTACCGCTGGGCCGGTGCGCGCAGTAGCAAGGAAAGCCAGAAAAAGAAGAAGGGGCCTTGCGGCCCCTTCTCGGTATTGCTTGAACTCTCGGATCGTTATCGGTTGCTGATGTACATCGTCACTTCGAAACCAAAACGGACATCGCTGTAAGCAGGAGTTTCCCAACGCATGATCGTTACCTCCACTGTTTAACGTTAACTAGAAATTCTTCAGGAAGAAGTGAATGCAGCGCCTATGCCAGATAGCTAGTCAGCGTTGTGCTATTTAAATAACATATAGATAATAATAAGTTAGTATATATAATTCATGTCACTTATGGGTAAAGTAGACGCGTTTAGATGCCAGAGTGGCTACTCCCAACCAGCGGGATGGTTCTCGGCAACCGGCCAGACACGATTTCCATTGTCTTCCGGACAGAAAGATATGCAGCGGTATACTGGCGCGCGTGCGCCTCTTCGAGCTCCGATCGCTGAAAGGTTTGCTTCTCGCCCACGAGCTGGCATTTCTCTTTCTGGTCATTGTCGCTGGCGCGCTCGGTGGTACCTGGGCGTATTTCTGGCAGAAGAACTCCGCTGAACTGTTCCGCCTCAATCAGCTCACCTACTCATCCTTGCAGATCCGCAGCGACCTGTTCCGGCAGATCAAGGAAGTGACCTATGCGCGGCTGACGGAGAACACCGACGCGCTCGCGCTGTACGGCGATTACTCCCGGCAAATTGACAGGCACTTCAACACGCTGCGGCAGCTCGCGGCGGCGCCGGATGAGAACGCCGCGGTGCAGGCCATGCAGCAGGCCTACCGGGTGCTGCAGTCGGACATGAACAACATCTTCTCCGATCCCTACCTCATCAGCCGCGTGGTTCCGATCCGCATACTCGACCTGCAGTACGAACAGACGCTGGTCGGCGACTTCGAAGTGGCGCTACGGCGCTTCGAGCAGATCCTGCGCGCGAAGCAGAAGCGCCTGGACGCCACCCTGGCGACCTGGACCCGTTACGCGCCCATCCTGGTGCCACTGCCGATCCTCGTCGCCATCGCGCTGATAGTGGCAGCGCGCCGGTGGCTTCGGCGCGGTTTCGTGCAGCCGATGGCCGCCGTGATGAGCGGGGCGCGGCTCATCAGCAAGGGTGACCTGAACCATGTCATCCCGCGCGGTGGCGTGCAGGAGATGACAGACCTTGAGGAGGCCATCAACCAGATGGCGGTGGACCTCGCCCGCTCACGCGATGCGCTGGTGGAAAGCGAGAAGAGCAGCGCCCTGGGCGCCCTGATACCTGTGGTGGCTCACAATATCCGCAATCCGCTCGCCAGCATCCGCGCCAGCGCCCAGCTTCTCGACCACGCCGATCAGCCCCAGGACATCGGCGACATCAGGAAGGCGATCATTGACACCGTGGACCGTCTAGGCCGCTGGGTCAGCGCGCTGGTGTCCTACCTGCATCCACTGAAGCCGCAGCCGGTCCGGCGCAATCTAACGGTTCTGCTCGAGGCGGCGGTCAGTCTGCTACAGGACCGCTTGGGAGAGAAGGGTGTCCGGGTTGAGCGTGGGGAGTGGGATACCTCGACGCAAGTACGGGTCGATCCCGACCTGATGGAGCAGGCCCTCTACGCTCTGGTGTCGAACGCCATCGATGCGTCGCCGGCGGGCGGCACCGTCACGCTTGCGGCTTCGGGACGCGGCGAGGAGTTTTTGCTTAGCATCAGCGATGAAGGGCCGGGTCTGCCGTTCCAGCCGCAGCCGACTGGATTGACTCCCGGGCCGTCCACCAAGCGATTCGGCACCGGGCTCGGGATCCCGGTCGCCTTCAAGGTATGCAAGGCGCACGGCTGGAAACTTAAGTTCGAGCGGGGCGACAATTGCGGCACCAGGGTCATCATCACAGCGCCCGTGACTATCGAAGAGAAGGTTACCGAGCATGCCTGAGAGCAACATCCTGGACGCCGCGGTCGCGATGCCACAGCGCACGCTCCTGGTTCTCATTGTTGAGGACGAAGATCTCTTCGCCAAAGCGGTCGCCAGACGCCTGGCCAAGGCCGGGTTTCAGTGCCAGACGGCGGGGACGCTCGCCAAGGCCGAGCAGTGCCTTCGCGAGCTGACGCCGGATCTCGTGCTGCTGGACATGCGGCTGCCGGACGGCTCCGGGCTGGATTTCCTTAGCCGCTTGCGCGGTGGCTCCGGCGCCGACGTTCCCGTGCTGGTGATGTCCGCGTACGGCGAGCTGGAGGACGCGGTGGCGGCAATGAAACTCGCCGCCTCCGACTACCTGAAGAAACCCATTGACCTCGACGAGCTGCTGGTCAACGTCGAGAAGGTGCTCTCCAAGGCGGAGATGGCGCGCAGCCTCGCATACTCGCGCAAGCGGGAGCGGCACGCCAAGGTGGAGGGCGTGCAATTGCTCGGCGATAGCGACGGTGTTCGCGCCATCCGCGAGCAGGCCGAGCGCATCGGCAAGCTGGTGGCCGGTGCCGGCGTGGTGTTGCCGACGGTGCTCATCCTCGGCGAGACCGGCACCGGCAAGGATGTGACCGCCCGCCTGCTGCACGCGACGAGCGCGCGGCGCGAGCGGCCCTTCGTGCACATGGACTGCGCGGCTTTACCGAAGGATCTCATCGAGGCGGAACTCTTCGGCCATGAGAAAGGGGCATTCACCAGCGCGCACGTCGAGCGCACCGGTCTCATCGAGGCAGCGGAGGACGGCACGCTGTTTTTAGACGAGATCGGCGAGCTGCCGCTGGAACTGCAGGCGAAGCTGCTGGCGGTGCTCGAGCGGCGGACGCTGCGGCGCGTCGGCAGCACGCAAGAACGGCCGGTGCGCTGCTGGTTCATCGCCGCCACGAACCGCGATATGGAGACGATGGTCAGGGAAGGCCGCCTGCGATCCGATCTGTACTTCCGTCTCAATGTTCTCACGGTGCGGATGCCGGCGCTGCGCGAGCGCGGGGACGACATGGTGCTGCTGGCAAAGGAGTTCGCGCGCCAGGTAGCGGGGCGTTACGGGCAGAAAGCGCTTCAGTTCGATGACAGCGCCGTGGCGGCGATCAAGCGCTATCCCTGGCCCGGCAACGTGCGTGAACTGCGGCATGTCATCGAACGTGTCGTGCTGCTGTCGGGCGGCGGGCCGATTACAGCCGATGCGCTCATGCTGTCAGGGACCGCCGGTGCGCAAGGCGATGAGGCCGCTTCCCTCGATCGCCTCACGCTGGATCAGGCGGAGAAGCTGCTCATCGAGCGGGCGCTCAAGCGCACCGGAGACAACGTGTCGGAGGCGGCGCGACAGCTGGGCGTGACGCGGATGGTCATGCGCCACCGCATGAAGAAGTACCGGTTGTAGAGCACGTCCGGCCCTACGTACGGCAGGAGACTCAACCCTTGATGCAGACGAGGGGTTTGAGAGTGGCGACCTTGCGCGCGAGACCCGCCCTGTCGGCAGCCTCGACGACGGCATCGACGTCCTTGTAGGCGCCTGGCGCTTCCTCGGCAACGCCGCGGTCTGAAGGGCTGCGGATAACGATGCCGCGCGCGGCAAGCTCGTCGATGACCTCGCGTCCCCGCCATTGTTTCAGTGCCTGCCGCCGGCTCATGGCCCTTCCCGCACCGTGACACGCCGATGCGAGCGACAGCCGTTCGCCCTGAGCATTGCCCGCCAGGACATAAGAGGCGGTGCCCATTGAGCCGCCGATGAGTACGGGCTGCCCCGTATCGCGGAACAGCTTTGGTAGCTCGGAGTGGCCGGGGCCGAAAGCGCGCGTGGCGCCCTTGCGATGCACATATACCTGCCTTTGACGGCCATCGATGACATGTTGCTCGACCTTGCAGGTGTTGTGCGACACGTCGTACAGCAACGGCAGCGTTGCATGCGGGAAGAAGCCGGCGAAAACCTCGCGGGTCAGCTGGGTCAGGATCTGACGGTTGGCCATCGCGCAGTTCATCGCTGCGCGCATAGCTCCCAGATAGCGCTGCCCCAACTCGGAATTTATCGGGGCACAGGCCAGTTCGCGGTCGGGCAGCCGGATGCGGTAATGACCCGCACCCTCGACCATCTCCCGCAGGAACTCGGTGCCGATCTGGTGGCCAAGACCGCGCGAGCCGCAGTGAACGCTGACGACGATGTTGCCTCGCTGGAGTCCAAACGCAGTCGCCGTGCGCTCGTCATGGATTGCGGCGACTTCCTGCACCTCAAGATAGTGATTGCCGGAGCCCAGCGTGCCCATCTCGTCGCGCTGGCGTTTCCTGGCCCGAGCGGACACGGCGTCCGCTCGGGCGTGGCGCATCTGCCCGCCCTCTTCGATGCGGTCGAGGTCGGCGGTGCTTCCGTAACCTTCCGTGACCGCCCAGCGGGCGCCGCCGGTCAGCATGGCGTCCATGGACGTCTCGCTCAGACGTAGCGCCCCCGTACTGCCGACGCCGACGGGTACGCGCGCGTACAGTGCCTCGGCCAGTTGCTTCTTGACCGGCTCTATCTCTTCATGCCGCAAAGCGCCCGTCAGCGTACGCACGCCGCAGGCGATATCGAAGCCCACGCCGCCGGCGGAGATCACGCCGCCTTCGTCCGGGTCGAAGGCGGCCACGCCGCCTATCGGGAAGCCATAACCCCAGTGCGCGTCCGGCATTGCATAGACGGGACCGGCAATCCCTGGCAGCTGGGTGACATTGACGGCCTGATCATGGACCTTGTCGTCCATCGCCGTGACGAGCGTCTCATCCCCATAGATGACCACCGGCGCGCGCATGTCACCGCGCGGCTCGATACGCCAGGCGAATTCCGATAAACGCGTCAGTCGGCGGGTATCCATGGGCTGACAGAAATCTCTGCGGAAGGAATAGGCAGGCGGGTGACGCGGGCGATCAGTCAGGAAGATTGGCCGCGATTCTCAATGCCCAATAACCGCCTGCGATCCGAGGATGGCGCTCACACATCGACAACGCACTGCGCCAGCCAGGAGCCATCCTCGTTCCTGGCGACCTTGAGCTCGGAGTAGGTCGCACCTTTGACCTCCACGGCCGGCTGGTGACGCTCCCGATCGACCGGCTCGCCCCAGGCCACGGCCCGCAATGCCAAACCGCAGTTCGTGTCCGCGGCGCCACCGTCGATGCGGACATCGAAGCGCGTGAACAGCATCCTGCGCGTGGCCATTTCATAGACCAGCTTGTTGAGCCAGTCGTTGAATAGCACCTCGATATCCAACGCGCGGCACTCGATGTCAACGGCCGCCGCCGCCAACACATTTTCCGGGTCGGTCACCGCGGCGGTCAGACCCTTTGCGGCCTGCGCGAAGGCCTCCTCAACGGACGCCCCAACGCCGCGCACGCCCAGGTCGGCGACGTGAGAAAAGTGCTCCCATCTGCCGCTCGCCATCCCCCGCCACGCGCTCTAATGCTGATAGGTGCCGATGAGGAGGGCCTCGCCGATGATGTGTCCTCGCATGGTGCGCTCGACGTCTGCCTTGGTGGGCGTGCCGAGATCAGGCAGTACAATGTCGAGCGCGTAGAGCTTGTGGAAGTAACGGTGCCGGCCGATCGGCGGGCAGGGACCGCCATAGCCGGAACGCTTCCAGTCGTTGAGTCCCTCGCGGGTTCCGGCGGGCAACGCCTTGCGCTCTACGCCCTCGGGAAGCCCTGTGGCGCCCGGCGGAAGGTTATAGAGGACCCAGTGCACCCAGGTCATCTTTGGCGCTGCGGGATCGGGCGCATCCGGGTCATCGACGATCAATGTGAGCGATTGCGTGCCGGCCGGGATCTCGGACCATTGCAGGGCGGGGGAGACGTCCTGGCCGTCACAAGTGTATTTCGCGGGGATCGAACCGTTGTGCGCAAAGGCGGGAGAGCTGATATTCATCGTGAATTCCCCTCCTGATACAGGCTGGCACGTGAGCGTGCCGCACACCAATATGGCGAGCGGCCAGCGCCGCCTGGTCAGCCACAATTTCCCAAGCTTACACATCGTTCGCCCTGGGCCCATGATCAAAACATAGCACGTTCAGTCACGTGTGCCCGTGATCGAAGCGCAAGGGTGGGGTCGGATCCATTAGTGCAGCTTCAGGCGCGGCTTGATGCCGCGGGTGAGAAGATTGGCGAAGGTGGTGAGCGCGACGCGCCACCAGCCCTGTATCGCCAGCAGGTGCATTTTGTAGAGCGACAGATAGGCCATGCGGGCGAACAAACCCTCCATGAACACGGTACCGGTCTTCCTGCCCATTAGATTGCCCATCAGGCCGCCGATGGTACTGTGGTGACTCAAGTTTATGAGCGAGCCGAAGTCCCTGTAGATGTAAAGAGGCAGATCGGTCTCGCCGCGCACGCGTTTCTCAACGGACTTGACCAGCATTGATGCCTGCTGGTGCGCCGCCTGGGCGCGCGGAGGAACCGTACCCTTGCCATCGGGCATGGGACAGGCGGCGCAATCGCCAAAGGCGAAGATGTTATCGTCGCGCGTCGTCTGCAGCGTCGGTCGCACCAGCAGTTGATTGGCGCCGTTGTATTCCAGGCCATCGAGGTTTCCCAGCACCTCGGGCGCCTTGATGCCTGTCGCCCAGACCTTGATCTCTGCGGGGATAAACCGTCCCGTGTTGGTGTGGAAACCTTCGGCCGTGGCCTTCTCGACCCGCTCACCGGTGATGATGTTGATGTTGATCCGTTGCAGGACGCGCGCGGCGCGCTCGGAGATCTGGGGCGGCAGACCGGGCAGGATGCGGTCGGCACCCTCGATGAGATGGATCCTCACGTCCCGCGCCGGGTCCACCCGGTCCAGACCGAAGGCGGCAATCTGGTGCGCCGCGCTGTTCAGCTCCGCGGCGAGCTCGACACCCGTCGCTCCGGCCCCGGCGATGGCGATGTGCAACTGTCCCTCGCGCAGAGGCTCCGCCTGCACATTGGCGGCATATACCCACTTCAGCAGATCGCGGTGGAAGCGCTCGGCCTGCGTGCAGGTATCGAGGAAGGCGCAATGCTCGCGCACACCGGGCAGGCTGAAATCGTTGGTCAGACTGCCGATGCAGATGACCAGAGTGTTGTAGCTGAAGACGCGGCGCGGAATGAATTCATTGCCGTCGTCGCCGTAGGAAGGAGAAAGGGTGACAGTCCTGTTCCGGCAGTCAACGCTTTCCAGCGCCCCGAGGCGGAAGCGGAAGTAATTGTGGGCGGCGTGGTACAGATAGTTCAGTTCGTCCTCGTGGGCGTTCAGGGTGCCCGCGGCCACCTCGTGCAGCAGCGGCTTCCAGATGTGGGACAGGTGCGTGTCGACGAGCGTAATATCGGCAAGTCGGCGCCGGCCGAGACCCTGCCCCAGCCGCGTGACCAGCTCGAAACCGCCGGCTCCGCCGCCGATGACGAACACCTGATGCAGATCTGACGGCCGGATGGGTTGCTGAATCATGAGTTGCATGGTGCAATCGGAAGCGGGAGGGGTAATGATAACGGGTATTACACTGCAACCAAACAGCTTCGGAGGCCATGTTATCCATGGAACACGAGACGCGTACAGAACTGGAAGCCGCCGCCTTCCGCGCCCTGCTCGAGCATTTGCGCAAGCGCACGGACGTGCAGAACATCGACCTGATGAACCTTGCAGGTTTCTGCCGCAACTGTCTCGCAAAGTGGTATCTGGCGGCCGCCGAGGAGCGCGGGGTGCCGATGGATATCGACACCGCCAAGGACAGCATCTACGGCATGCCCTACGCGGAATGGCGGGCCAAATACCAGCATGAGGCCACGCCCGAGCAGACAGAGAAGTTTACGGAGGCGCAGGGCCACAAGCACTGAGCAAGTCGGAGAAGTCCCGATGTTTGTAACGTCGTCATTCCAGCGCAGCGGGTATCTCCTTCCCCACTCGTGGGGCTGGATGGGGGTTCTTCTGCACTGGATCCCAGCCCCGGCTTACTACATGCCGGGGCAGGCCCCCGCCGGGATGACAAGGTGGGTCTGGACCGAGCCGCACCACGCCGAAGCAGTCGCGCTGCGGGCATGCGGGATAGCCGGCGCTCAGAACACGCGGGTGATGCTATAGCCCTGTTTTTCGAGCCGGCGCAGCATGCCGCGCTCGCCGGGCAGATGCGAGGCGCCCACAGCGACGAAGGCGCTGCCGGCCTCAAGATGTTCCTGGAGGCGCGCCGTCATCTGTTCGCTGCGCGCGTACAACATGCGTTCGCTGAGGCGTTGGGATAGGGCTTCATTGTCGTGGCCGCCCTCGTTCATCGCCAGGATGCCTGCAAGGTTCCCGTCCGCGTAGAGCGCGATGAGGTCCTCGGTCTGTTCCATGATCGTTGGGTGATTGCAGAGGGTATCCTTCAGCACCGCTAGCTGATCCTCCAGAGACATCGTCGCCTGCGCGTCGATCAGTTCATCGATCGTTTCCAACCCAAACACGGGTTGCCCCAGCTGGATCGCGGTCTCGCGCAGGACGTCTTCCATGGTCCTGCCAGCCGAGGGCTTGGGGCGGCTGACGAGATTGGTCGCCGCCCACGGTGTCAGCCGTGGCGCAAGCTCTTCCGGCACCCTGTACCATCGGCTCAGTTTCAGGTAGCGCGCGTACAAATCGCCATCGAGCCATGCCGCGAGGCTCTGCCCTTCGGGCAGATATATGCGCCGGGTGTAGGTCTGCTGCGCCTGCTCGTCGAGGAGGGTTTCCATCACCAGTCGCCGGCTCTGTCGCAGCGTGAGGTTTACCTGGGGTGGCAGCCGGCTGAGGCGGGGATAGTCCAGATGCATGGTGCCGAAAATGTGACTGGTTGGGATCCGCGCGCGCTCGATCCGAAACAGCAGTCCCTGGCCGTAGGGCGTGTTCGGTGGGCTGGCCGCTGCCGCTTTCGCAACGGCCGCTGTCTCCCCCGGACATGAGGAATAGGCGGCGGTCCCAGGCATCCACAGTGACAGGGCCAGACTCAGGAGAAATATTTTCGGCATTTCAACAAACTATGACGGTGGGGTAATATCAGATATCAGGTTCAGAGACACCCACCTTTTGTGCCTTGGACACTGACTTTTCCACACTCGTCCACGGAAGACGCCATGAAAACTAAATATGGATCTTCTGGTCCTGTTCGTGGACAGCTTCCCGTCCTGCTGGCAACCACGCCCCTCGCGGTGGCGGAGTTGTTACACGACGCGCAGCCGTTTGCGGTGTGCCTTGGCCCCGCCCTCGAACGCCAGGTCGAACGTGTCATCAAGGTTCGAGTTCAAGCGCTCTGGGATTCACAACGTCTACGAACTCAATATCGCCACCGGCGACCGGACGCAAATGAAGGTTGAAGGTCGGCGCCATCACCGGCGACATTGTGAGGTCGATCACGAGCGCTGGCGAGTCGGCTTCGAATGAACGACAGTGCGGGTACGCCCCGGCAATACCTCCTCCCAGTGCTGCATCAACCGCTCGTACTCCCTGTACATCCGGTCAAGCACGGAGATCGTTGGAACAATGAAAACAGGAAGCGTGAACCCTGACCCCTGACCCAGTACCTTCCCGTTGCTTGCGCCCGAAAAACTCTGCAGTGAAGGCCCGCCGCCTGGTCTCGATATTGGAATCCGGTCGGCGTGACCTGCTTTCCGGAGGCTTTTCACCGGCGCGTGCTTGCCTTAGTCGGCGGGGGAATAGATTGGCGAGGCATGCATCGGTTCCCAAGGCGCCCAAAGACGAGGTTAAGTGCCTCATCGTTGCACACCCGCTCACTGGTTATTGGGTGGCTTCCAGGAAATCCGTGATCTCTGTTTGGCGACTATCGCGGGCGATGTCGGCGGCGGTCTTCCCGCGATCGTCGCGCAGTGATGGATCGGCGCCGCGCTCCAAGAGAAGCTTGACGGTTTCCAGGTGGCCGTACCCGGCAGCCCACATCAGCGCTGTCAGGTTGTGGTGGTAGGGCGCGTCAACATCTACCCCATGGTCAAGCATCAACCGGACACATTCAGTGCACCCGACCCCAGCGGCATATTCCATGGCCCTCTTGTTGACCTGGTCGACTGGTGCTACATCGGCACCATGCGCCAAGAGGTAGGAGACCACCTCAGGTTTGCATTCGTAGGCAGCTGCCATCAGCGGTGTGGTGCGGTCCAACGCGGCGAGGTTAGCATTGGCTCCGTTCTCCACGAGCAGCCGGACCATGGCCAAGTTACCGGCGGTGGCAAACATGAATAGCGGGGTTCGCCCGAGCCGGTTGCGTGAATCCGGATTCGCGCCTTGCGCAAGCAACTTTGTCACACGATCAACATCGCCTTGCCTAGCGAAATCAAGGAGTTGTGCATTAAGTGTCTTGTCGGAAGTCTGCGACGGGGCTGCGGACGCGAAGCCGAGCACAAGCGCAGCGAGGTGCAACGTCAGAAGAAGTCGTTTGCCAAGCACCTTAGGAGCCGCGGCTGGAAGACTTACCTTGAAACAACGGTTATCGACCCCGATCAATTTCGTAGACAATCGAACCCACGGGGACTACCTTTGCATTATAAGTAATTAGTTAGTGATGTTCCGCTACAACATCTAGTCTCAAAAGGGGGGGTATGGACCTCAAGAAACTGAAGTTAGCGATCCTGGTGGTGTTACTTTCAGGAACGACAGGCGCGGCGGTGGCCGGCGCAGAAACCGAGGCCGCTGCAACGACCGTTACGAAACCTGTTCCAAAAGACATCAACATCACGCAAGACATGCTGGACAAGTCGGACGGAGAGGGAACCAACTGGCTCCACTCCAATATGTCTTACAACAACAGCCGCTTCTATCCCGCCGATCAGATCAGCACCAAAAACGTCGCGGGTCTGAAGCCTGCCTTCGTGTTCCAGACGGCGGTAATGGAGTCTATGGAGACCTCGCCCATCGTGGTTGACGGCGTAATGTTCCTGACCACGTCGTACAATCACGTGTATGCCATCGATGCGACCACCGGTGAGGAGTACTGGCACTACAAGCACAAGATGGGCCCTATCACCACCTACTGCTGCGGCCCGAACAATCGCGGCGTGGCTGTTTCCGGTGGCACGTTGTACATGGGCACCCTGGACGCCAAGGTAGTGGCCCTGGACGCCAAGTCCGGCAAGCTGCTCTGGGAGACCCAGATCGCTGACCCGGAACTTGGATACTCAGAAACCATGGCACCCGTCGTTATCGACGACAAGGTGCTGATCGGAACGAACGGTGGTGAGTACGGTATTCGCGGTTTCGTCAAGGCCTTCAACGCCAGCGATGGCAAGGAGCTTTGGACGTTCCACACCATACCGGAGAAGGGCCACGAGGGTGTCTGGGCAAAGAACGATGCCACGGGGCGCGACATGCTCCGTAACATTGAAAAGGAAAAAGCCGATCTTGCTGCCAAGGGCGGAGACTTCTACAAGACCCTGGGCGGCGGCGTCTGGATGACGCCAGCGGTGGATCGCGAGACCGAGACCGTGTACTTCGTGGTCGGCAACCCATCGCCCGACCTCTACGGCGAGATCCGTCCGGGCGACAATCTGTACACCGACTCCATCGTCGCGATCGATCTGGGGACGGGCGCGTACAAGGCCCACTTCCAGTACGTCCCCCATGATGTCTGGGACCTGGACGCGGTCAGCCCGGTTATCCTGACCGAGGCGAAGGACAAGGACGGCAAGATGGTTCCGGTGGCGATCCATGGCGGCAAGACCGGCCATGTCTATGTGCACAACCGCAATGACCTGAGCCTTATTCGCTTCTCCGAAGCGATGGTGCCGCAGGAGAACATGTGGGTGCTGCCGACGCCGGAAGGCGCACGCATGCTGCCCGGTGCGAATGGAGGTGTGGAATGGAATCCGATGGCCATCAACCCGAAGTTGCGCATGGCCTATGCGGCCAACCTGCATCAGCCGATGACGTACCACGTCGAGGCGTCGGAGTATCCTGGCGGCAAGCTGTGGCTGGGTGGCGCCTTCAAAGTCATTCCGGGCGAGCAGCAATATGGCCTTCTCGTCGGTGTCAATCTCGACAGTGGCAAGGTTGCGTGGTCGGTGAAGACTCCGCAGCCGCTGATGGGCGGCGTGCTGGCGACGGGGGGCAACCTTGTGTTTAATGGCGAAGGCAACGGCTGGTTCAAGGCCTATGATGCCGGCTCTGGCAAAGAGCTGTGGAAGTTCCAGTGCGGTGCCGGTGTGAACTCGCCGGCCGTGTCTTACAGGGTGGGCGGCAAGCAGTACATCGCAGTGGCTGCGGGCGGCAATACGCAGCTTGATTTCAAGCGCGGCAACAGCGTCTTCGTGTTCGCACTGCCCTGACCTCTGACCGGCGAGCTTTTTTTGTTCAGCCGCGCCCGGTAGTTATACTGGGCGCGGTTTTTCTTTGGTGGGACCGGGCTGCGACATGACAAGATTCGTCATTGGACTGGTAGCATTGTGCGCGTTGCCGCTCAATAGTTTCGCTGATGCCGCTGCCGGTAAGGAGAAAGCGCAGGCTTGTGCCGCCTGCCACGGCGCAGACGGCAACTCGTCCTCCGGCCAGTTTCCGACGCTCGCCGGGCAAACCACGCGTTACCTTTACCTGCAGCTAAAGGACTACAAGGAGGGGCGTCGCAAGGATCCGCAGATGTCACCGATGGCGGCGAACCTGTCTAAGGAGGACATGCTCGATCTGGCCGAATATTTCGCTTCGCAGAAGCAGGCCCCCAGTACTTACAAGGTGGATTCCGCGAAAATTGCGGAGGGCAAGCGGATCGCCGACGCCGCACTCTGCACGATGTGCCATCTCGGTGGCTTCTCCGGCCAGAACGAGGTCCCGCGCGTGGCCGGCCAGCACTACACATACATCGTCAAGCAACTCAAGGACTTCCGGGGGAAGAACCGTACCAACGATGCGGGCAATATGACGAGCGTTTCCAGGGGGCTGACAGACGAGGACATCGACAAGCTGGCTCAGTACATCACCAGCCTGAATTAATGGTCCGGCTGGCGCAGGGCGGCGACGAACTCGATGAGCTGTGGACCGCGGAGGGTGCGGGGGGAAGAGGCGGAAGCAGTGCCAGCGGTCAGCCCGACTGCTTCCGGCTGAAGCTGTCCTGGACGGCATCCGTACTTTAGGGGCGGCAGGTGCGTACCCTTGGGTCGCTTGCTCAATCCCGACTCGCCAACGTCCCAAAACTGGCTTGTCGTTCCGGATCAGGCGGGAAACTAGCCAGATAATTGAGTCACCTTCGCCGGCTTGCGCCGGCAAGCGGCCGTATCGACCTTTCGGTGCTCTGATAAATCAGATGTCGTTCAAGATTTCCTGGCGCCTCTTCTCGTATTCGTCAGCCGAGATGAGGCCCTTCTCCTTGAGCTTGTCGAGATTAGCCAAGCGCTGCTCCACGGAGGCAGCGGAAGAACCGGCCCCGCGCTCTTGCATCTCCTTACGCATGCGCGCCATCTCCTCACGCATCTGGCGCCGCTCGGCGGCCGCGCGGGCCGCCTCCAGTCGCGCCTCACGTTGCGCCTTTTCCGCCGAGGGCGACAGTTTGTTTTTCTCCTTCTCGACGGCCGCGATAACCTTCGGGACATCGAGAATGAGCCAATCGCCGCGGGTTTTTCCGTTCACCTTCCCGAAATCCAGGCCGGTGATGATTGAGACGGGCCCGGGAAGCTTGCCGGCCTTGTATCGGGAGGCGATACGGAACGGGTCGACCCGCTCGTCGATGGGGCAATCGCCGCAACCGGCCGCCATGTTCCGCTTCTTTTGCTCCTGACTCTCCATCATCCGCTGCACGTCGCCCAGGATGAGGTTCAGTTTGCCGGCCAGGTAGAACACGCGACCGGAGCTGCCCTTGTTTTCCTTGGCGATGACTCCGGGGTGTGAACCGCCAACGACAAAAATAATGTCCTCTACCGGTTTGGCCCGCTCCAGACCCCGCGACAGGGCGGTGTTGAGGGTCGACAGTTCGCCGGCCGAGAATAGCGGCAACGCTTCCTGCTTCTCAGTGATTATGCCGCCGGTATGCTGGATGGTAATGGCCTCAAGCACGGTGCGGACCTGTTCTGGCGTTAGTTCGACGGGATGATCATTGGGTATAGCGGCGGTACCGTCTCTGGACTCCTGTTTGACCAGCTTCACGTACTGGCGGCCGCCCTCGAAAAGATAGGTACCGTCAGGTTCACCGCCGCCAAAGAGATCCAAATCCGGGAGCAGATCAATGGCGGATGCAGGCCGGGAAAAGATAGCCAGAGACAGCAACAAGGAACAGACCGAAAGCACAAGGCGCAGCAGAGCACCTGGAGGACTTGGATTCATCAGTAAGTGGTTCCGTATTGAGGAAGTTTGTGGGGCGGCGATTATACACCCGGTGCCCGCGAACCTTAGTCTGCGGTGCTGATGAGCGAGTTCAATAGGGCGCCGGCATGGCGCAGAAACCTCAGCTCAGCGGCAGGCAGAACGCAGCCCCGGGGGACCACCCGCGAAACGGAGGTGCGGCCGAAGCCGCGCCCTTGAGTACTGATACCCCTCACCCTGACCCTTGTATGTGAAACAAGGGCAAGTCTGATAGGGTTCCAACCGTCTTCGGACTCGTTGCTGATCGAATTCAGGCTACTGCGCGAACGTGGGCGAATTCGCGGGCGCCTACCGGGCGTACCTGAGATGAACTAAGGGCGACCACTGCGACAGTATCGCCACCCAGGGTAACAAATTCGACTTCGTAGCCTTTCCCGCCGGCATCTACCGGCACCACGGTGCCGAGGTCGCCCTTCTCAAGGCTGGGCTCGGGTAGATTTTCAGTCAGTACCACGGGATCAAGTTCGGAGATCATGATGCTTCCTCAGCAGGGATAAGCCGTCACGAATCGCGGGGCATCGTGGCCATTTCTTCGTGAAAAAAAGGGCGTGTCGGAAGACACGCCCTTTAAACTGACTTCTTCACCCCTCACCCAGACACTCTCCCAGTGGGAGAGGGAAGGGCTCGAAGATCAAACGCGATTACCAGGTGATGAAGCTGCCGACGCTGAAGATGTCGTTGCCGGTCTCGGTGTCTACCTTGGTACCACCTGCTGCTCTGAAGTCCGTCGACTCTTCGTAGTCCGTGTTGCTGTACTCGGCGATGAGCTTCAGCCAGGCATTGACGTCGTGGTACACGCCGATGGTCCACATGGTGTTCTCGACTTCGGCAAATACCGGGTTGGTCGCCGTCGCGTTGGAGGGCTGACCGTCCTGGTTGCCTTCGCCGTAGCTGAAGCCGACCTTGGTGCCCTGACCGAAGTTGTAGGTGCCCTGCACGTACCACAGATCACCTTCGGACTCCTCGCAGCTAACTATGCCGGCGACTGCAACGGCGGCGCAGTTGAAGCTGGAACCAAGCCCAACCACGGTTGCGCCGGGGAAACCGCCTGCGGCGCCCTTGAAGTGAACGCCACTGCCCTCGTACTGCATGTAGTTACCCGCGATCTCAAAGCCCAGGTAACTGATCGCGGCGCCACCACCGTAGCCCAGCATGTCAATGTCGTTATTGAAGCCAACGCCAAAGCCGCCGGCGTCGTCGATCTCCTGCCACATGCCGTCACCCCAGACCATCAGGTTGCCGTTGGTGAAGCTGGTGGCATAGGAGATTTCCCCCTCGATGCGCGGGATGTTGGTCTCAGCGCCCGATGGACCACCGGAGAGGCCGACAGGTTCGAACGGATCAAAGGCGCCCACTTCCGCCTTGAAGCCGTTGATGTTGGGGGTCGCATAGGAGAAGCGCGCCTCGAAATCCGGATAGATGTAACCAATGCCGATGCGGCCGGCGGTCACGGTGCCGAAGTCCGGGTTGTTGGTGACGTTGCCGACGCCGAACAGGATCATGTCGTGCAGGATTGCCTGACGGCCGAATATCGACAGGGTGCGGCCGAAGCTGACCGTGCCGAAGCTGCCGTCGACGCTGGCGAGGACTTCACGAGTATCGATCGAGGCGCCCTGCAGGCCGCTGCTCCCCCCGGAGGTTAGCGTGCCATAGAGGTCGTTGCCGGACTTGCCACGGTGAATGGTCGGGGCGAAGCTGAAGCGGGCCTTACCGGTCAAACCGTTTACCGTCGGGCTCTTCACGTTGAAGCTGAAGAACGCCGGCAGGAACCCGGAATGGACACGGGAGGAATCCTCGGCGCCCGTGCCGGGGATGACCGTGACCACACCAGCGGCAGTGGTGATGGTTGTGTCGACTTCGTCGCCGCTGAAGTGTGTATAGAAGGCATTGACGTTGCCGTCAAAGCTCACTTCCCAGCCGTTGTCGCCACCGACTACGACGACCGCGTTGGCCGACGTGGCCATCGTCGCTGCGGCGATTGCGGCTGCAATCTTGGTCATGCGGAATTTCATTAGTTGTGTCCTCCTAATCGAAGTTAACCAAAATAAAGTTAAAGCTTAAGCTTTAAATCCCCCCACGCGCCCCTTACCTTTGGGCTGTCCCCAGGAACGTCGGAGGTGCTGTTACGCGTGTCTCGTGCGAGACCCGGCAAGAATATACCACGGTGGCGACCGAAGCAAGCATAAGTGCAACACAAGTAATGAGTCACGGGGGCTATTGTTGCACAAATGCCACGTATTGGCGCCTTGCGCCCCAAGTTCCCAGCGGCGGAATGTGCTATCCACGATCGGTACCTCGCCTATACCAGGCCTTCGCGGAGGACGACAACGCCGGTGGGACGCGGTGCCGATTCAAGACCCTAGCGGCCGGAACATGATCCGGCCACCTACATCTAACTCCCGCAGAGGCAACGGTCCGCAGGAAAAACTCCCGCCGTCACCGTCTCATCTTTCGACAGGCGGTCTCGATGGAGTAGATTCACGGCTCATCGGCCGCGCCAAATAACCAGCAAGGCTGGGGCATGACTGTCCGGCAACCGAGGAGAAGAACAGTGCCAACACTCACCACCCGCCTCACGTTTGCAGGCCTGGTTGCGCTGACGGTCGCTGTTGTGATTGGGCATGCGAGCAAGTCCGCGCAGCCGGCCGCGACCGAGATCGAGATCCTGTTCATCGGCGACAGGAGCAGCTCGGCCTGGTCGGGCGCCGAGCAGGGGCTGACCGAGGCAAACCTCCAGGGCAAGTTTCTCGGCACGAGCTTCAACCTGTCGCAGATGCCGGGTGCCGGCGAGTTGTTGAAGCAGGCCGGACCTTCGGGCGTCCTGGTGGCCGGCGACGCGTCGGCGTTGCGCGATGCGGCAGCCGCCTTGCCGGAAACACCGATCTTCAACGTCACCCTGGAGGACGACGAACTGCGCTCGCAGTGCCGGGCGAATGTGCTCCACGTTATTCCCAGCAAGGCAATGAAGCGCGACGCGCTTGGGCAATGGGAGCAGGCCAACGCGGAGTCCTCCGCGAAGCCACGAGCATGGCACGAGAGCGCCGTAAAATACGCGGCCCTTCAGCTCAACAAGCGCTACCAGCAGAGCGCCGGCAAGCCGATGGACGACGAGGCGTGGGCCGGCTGGGCGGCGGTGAAAATGCTCGCAGATACAGCGATACGTGCCAGCACCGCCGACCCTGCACAGTTACTCGCCTTCCTCAGGACCGATCTCGTCTTCGACGGTCAGAAGGGCGCTGACATGACGTTCCGTCCCGACGGTCAGTTGCGCCAGCCGATCCTGATCGTGGAGGCAGAGAAGGTGGTCGGCGAAGCGCCGGTCAAGGGCAAGGATCTCGATAGCCTCGGCCCGACCGATTGTTCGAAGTGAGTTTGCGACCTTTGCCTCGCCGCTACCGTCATGCCGGGCCACACCGCATCCAGGAAGGAAATGGCAGGTTCTCGGCTTTCGCCGGGATGACGACATCGCGATGGTCAGCCGTTGGTCTTCAGCGAAATTGTTGCAGTTGAGTCTATTTCCAGGAGAGAGCGAGACATGAAGAAAAAGACATCATTGCTGGCCGTGCTGCTCAGTGTGATGGTGGCAGGCTGTTCGGAGAAACCGGCAGGGGAGGGCAAACAGCCGGAGGCCACTGCGAGCGTTGGGCCGACCCATCGCATTTTCGTCACCAACGAGAGAGGCAACTCCGTTTCCGTGATCAACCCTGAAACCAATCAGGTCGAGGCGACCATCGATGTCGGCAAACAGCCGCGCGGCATCGGCATCTCGCCCGACGGCAGCGAGATCTACGTGGCTCTCGCTGTGGAAGGAAAGATCGCCGTGATTGATCCGAAGGAGCTCAAGGTGGTGCGCAAGTTTGACTCCGGCCCTGACCCGGAAGCATTCGGCGTGCATCCGAACGGAAACATCTATATCTCCATGGAAGAGGATGCCAAGGCGGCGGTATACAACCCCAAAACCGGCGAGCAGATTGCGCTCATCGACGTCGGGCTTGAGCCTGAAGGCGTGGCGGTCTCGGCCGACGGCAGCAAAGTCATCGTCACCAGCGAGTCGACGAACATGCTGCATGTAATCTCGGTGCCCGAACATCAGATCGTCGCCAACATTCTGGTTGGGTCGCGGCCGCGTTCCGCCACGTTCAGCCGGGACGGCAAGTGGGCTTACGCCTCCGCCGAGATAGGGGGCGAGGTCAAGCGCGTGAACATGGAGACTCACGAGGTGGAGAAGGTCGTATCGCTCGGTGATGATGAGGCCAAGCCGAAGGACGTGCTGCTCAGCAACGATGAGAACACGCTGTACGTGGCAGGGGGTCGTGCCAACAAAGTGTTCGTGCTCGACCCGCAGACACTGGAGACCAGAGCCGCTATCCCGGTGGGCAACCGCGTCTGGGGCCTCGCGCTCAATGGCGACGGCAGCCGGCTGTACACGACCGATGGCGGCAGCGACACCGTGTCGGTCATCGACACGGCAAAGAATGAAGTCGTCGCCACGGTCGAGGTGGGCGAAGCACCCTGGGGGGTGGTCGTCGACGACTGATGAAATCCCCCCGCGCTGCGCGCCACCCCCTTTGCAAAAGGGGGCACGCACGGGCTATCTCGCCTGTAAACCTGGCGGACGTGAATACCCCCAGGGGGGAAGAGATTCGAGGACCGTCAAACGCGGCGACCAAACAGATGCTCCCTGATTTGACAAGTCACTCTGACTACCTGGAAGCAAGCTCGATCTATCAATCCGTTAAAGCGAGATCTTCACGCCAACCCAACCGCCGATGGGTGCACCGGGCCCGAGGAAGCGCGGGTCAGTGAAGCTTGCGAACTGGTCGACCTCGCTGGCGTCGCCCAGCAGGCCGAAAGTCTCATACTCCGTGTCGAGCAGGTTGTTAATGGTCGCGAACGCGGAGACGTGCTCGCCGAAGCGATACTCGCCACGGAGGTTCAGGATAGCGTAGGAATCCGTGGTGTCCAGTTCGTTCGACTCGTCCCCGCGCAGATACTGCCCGGAATTGAACGTAAGGTCCGCACCGACGGTAAGCTGGGGCAGCACCAGATAGTCCGCTCCGACTTTCAGGCTGTGCTGCGGGATGCCGGGTATGCGATCGCCGTCTTCCACTCTTATCTCGGCGGCCACGCCATCGCCATTCAGATCCGTCGCGTTGGGATGCCTCGGACTGCTGGCAATGAACGGATCCTCGAAGGTCGCGTGCACGAAGCCGTAGTTCGCAAACCAGCCGAGTTTCTGCCAGGTGCCATGCAGACCAAGCTCGATTCCTCGGCGGCGCGTATCGCCGACGTTGGCAAAGAAACCCTGGTTGGACGTGGTGCCGCCGGTGGCTTGGAAGATGATGTCGTCCTTGTTGGTGGCGTGGAAGCCGCCCAGATTCCAGTTGATGTTGTCCAGGAGCCGGCCGCGCGCGCCGCCCTCGAAGCTCTTGGCGACGACCTGTTTCAGCGGCGGATCGGCAAGGAACGCATTGGGCAGCGTGCAGGGCGCGTCCTCATCGGCACATGCCAGCTCGACCGGCGTAGGCGCCCGCGCGGATTCGCTGTAGCCGCCGTAGAGGCCCAGAGCAGGCGCCACTTGATAGGTGAGCCCTACCGCCGGGTTGAAACGCGTGAAGGTATGCTCGCCGGTGATGTCATCGATGCCGTCGCCGTCCTCATCGACAAGATCACCGACGTTGGAGATCTGGACCTTCGTGTTGTTGTAGCGGCCCGAGACCGTCAACGCCAACTCCGGAGAGATCGAGAAGGTGTCGGTAAAGTAGGCCGACCACGTCCGTGTCCGCGCATCGATGGCCGTCTCCTCACCATCGACGAAGATCCCCGGGCGGTCGGTGCTGCGATCGGCCAAAAGATTGGCGACCTCGACCTGCGAGCGGAAATCCACCAGCCCCTGGTTGTAAGCGCCGCCAGCGATAAGCTGATTCTCGCGGCCGAAAAGGTCGTTCAGGAACGTGGTTTGCGCGGTGCCGCCGTAGCTGCGCTGGTCGCGAACGCTGATGTTATTGATCGCGTCGAAGTCGTCATCGATGAGGTCGCCGTTCTGATCGACGAGCAAATCAGCGGGGTCGAACTCGCCGGCGGCGTCGCATTCCCCGCTGCCATCCAGATCCGTGAATGCGTCTTCTTCAATCAAGCCCTGGTTGACGCCGTCGTCGCACTCCTCGAATGGCGTGGCGTCGCCGTTGAAGGAGTCAGTATCGTTGGTCCGGTAGTAGGCGTTACCGGACAACTGAATGAGTTCATTGAGCCAGTGAGTCCCCTCCAGGTTCACCATATGCAGGTCATTCTCCGTGATGTCCGGCGCGGTGAAGATCGCATCTCGATCAAGCGCAAGCAGTTCGACCGGCAGCGCACCGTTGCCGGTCAGCTCGGTGTCGCCGCGGAAATACTGCAGATCCAGGGTGGTGGCATCCCTGTGCCAGCCGACAGTGCCGTAGAGATTGAGCGCGTCCGAGGGCGACTGATCACGCCAGCCGTCTTCGTCGAAATAACGCAGGTTGACGAAATACCCGAGGGTACCGTTGTTGCCGCCGGCCTCAAGGTCTGTCACCACGCGGCCGAAGGAGCCGCCATACGCCTCGCCGGCCACACCCGGGTCTGTGAAGCCATTCTTGGTGCGGATGGACAATGCGCCGCCGAGGGTGTTCTGACCGAACAGCGGGTTCGCCCCGCCGATGAGGTTGATGCTGGAAATAATCGATTCGGGGAGCAGATCCCAGTTAATGGTGTCGCCGAAGGCTTCGTTGACGCGCACGCCGTTGACGTAGACAGCCAGGCCCTGCGGCAGGCCAAGCAGCGGGGAAGCGGTAAAGCCGCGGTATTGCACATCCGGCTGCAGCGGGTTGTTCTGTGCCGCATTGATGGTGACGCTGCCGAGGTTGCGGTTGAGGTAATCGCTGAGGTCGAGGTTGTGCTGTCGGTCGAGGTCCTCGGCGGTCGCTGATTGCACGTTCACAGGGATCTTGTCTTTCGGCAAGCCGACTCCGTGGGTGGGTGTAATGCCGATGACCTCCACCTCCTCCAGTGCTTCGGTGTCTTGGGCCTGGGCATTCGCGGCCAAACCGGCGGCGACGGCGGCGCACAGCGCGCAGAAAGGCAGCTGCGCTGACTTCACAGAGTACAGACGGATGATCGGCATGGAATCTCCCCTCGAGGCTTACTTCTCAAGCGACTGTCCCGCGCCGATGCGACAATCTGCGCGTTTCCCCGCGCGCGCCGTTATAAGCGCGCGCGGCTGCCATAGTACCGGAGTGGAACGCTCTCGAAGCCGGGAAATTTTCCTGACTTGACCGGGTAATCAGCGCGACAACGCTTTCGCGTTGCACAGATCGGCACGGCGTCTCCCGCATCAGGCCTTTACCAGGCCGTGACGTATGGCAAGACGCGCGAGTTCCGCAATGGTCGTGACGTTGAGCTTGCTCTTGATCTGCGTGCTGTAGTTAGCGACGGTTTTGCTGCTGAGCGAGAGTCGCCTGGAGATCTCGCTGACATGCAGGCCCTCCGCAAGCAGGCAGAAGATCTCGAACTCGCGGGTGGACAACCTGTCGAACGGCGTGTTGCGTCCGCGTGTCTTCTGGAACGCAAGGCGTTGCGCAAGTTCGCTGTCGAGGAAGATGTCGCCGGCGGCGACGCGCTTGACCGCTTCGACAAGCACATTGGGCGCTCCGCTTTTGGTGATGTAGCCGCGGGCGCCGGCCTGCAGGGCCTGCTCCACGAAGATCGTATCCTCGTGCATGCTGAAGACGAGGATACGGGCGTCCGGATCTCGGGCGATGATGCGGCGAATGGCCTCCAGCCCGCCAATCCCGGGGAGCGACAGATCCATGATG
>JBQTIC010000048.1:0-1907 GCA_052388435.1 Chromatiales bacterium
TTCTCAGAGCACGCAAAGCAAAAAGCGTGGTTTTTGCTTTGCTTCATCTTCAACGGCTTGCAGCCTTCGAAGATGGCGGCACATCCCTGTGCCGCAGGAACCTCTGACTTAATCAGAGGTTCCCTAAGACTCGGGGCGACTCCCGGTGTAGCAGCGATTGACTCCGCATCGTTTGGCGGTACTCGAGTGCGTGAAATGCGCGGCAGGTGGCGACAAGTGATATCGACGGGATTGTTCATCGTAGTGGGGACGGTCGTCGGTCTGTCGCTCTTACTCTATCTGCTGCAGGACCAGCTCCTGTTTTTCCCGCAGCCGCTGCGTGACTATGACATGCGGCGCATCAGAACTGAGTTCCGGGACGTTGAGGAGATCACGCTCGCCGCCGATGACGGCACTCCACTGCATGGCTGGCTGAAACCAGCGCATGACACTGCCGTTGCGCCGCTCCTCATCTACTATGGCGGTAACGCTGAAGAGGTCTCCTGGCTGCTCGATTATCAGGCGAGGATCCCCGGCTGGTCGCTGCTGTTGATGAACTACCGTGGCTTCGGCGCGAGCGGCGGCAAGCCGAGCGAAACGGGCCTGTTCGCGGACGCGCTGCGTATCTACGACGCCATGCGCGCCCGCCCGGATGTCGATGCGCGACGCATCGCGCTGATGGGGCGTAGTCTCGGCTCAGCCGTAGCGATCTATCTCGCCAGTCAGCGGCCGGTCAGCGGTTTGATCCTGGTGACGCCTTTCGACAGCATCACGCACGTCGCGCAGAACCACTATCCGTACGTACCCGTGCGCCTGTTGCTCAAGCATCCGTTCGACTCCCTGTCGCGCGCGCATGCCATACATCGGCCCGCGCTCATACTCGCCGCGGAGAACGATACGATCATCCCGCCCCAACATGCACGCGCGTTGTTCGATGCGTGGACGGGGCCCAAGAGCTGGCGCCTCTTGCCCGAAACCGATCACATCGATATCTCGGAGCATCCCGACTATTGGAAGCGCATCGCCGAATTCCTGGACGCCCTGCGCTGACGCGCAGAGCCCATAATCGTCGATCAGGCGTCCATTGCAAAACGCGTAAGCAAGCATTATTGGAGTAGTGTCCGCACGTACAGCACCGCGAGCGCGAGGTAGGCCGCGAAACTTGCGCCGAGCAGCCAGCCAGTGGTCGGTGCCGGGCGCGCCCACGCTGGCACATGCCGCGGCAACAACCGGTAGTTCAGAAAATACAGCGCTGCCGGAAAGATGACAGTGCCGCCGAAGCCGATGACCGCGCTCACCAGAATCAGCTCGCCGGGCTGCTCGGCGAGCATCGTCAGGCACGTCACCGCCGTCAGCAGGCAGATAAACAGGAAGTACCAGCGCCGCTGCGACCAGCCGCGCGCGGCGGGAAACAGCACCTGCACGATGTCCGCCTGGATGCGCGCCACCGCATCCACGGTCACCAGCCAGGTGTCGGCAAGGAACGCCGCCGCGACAATCAGGAACAGCACGCGCCCGACTTCTCCCCAACTAACGGCGAAGAACTCGCTCTGCACGACGGCGAGTTCATAGCCCTGGGGCAGCAGCCCCTTTGGGAACAGCAGTGCGTAGGCGAGCAGGCAGGTCAGCAGGGTCGTGAACAAATTGCCAAGGATCCCTATGAGCGTATCGGTACGAAGATAGCGCTCCCATGCATGCCAGCGCAGCGCATTGGCACCGGTGTCCTCGGGCAGCTGTCCGTCGACGGTCGCCGTCTCGGAGCGGCTGCTGATGAGACCGGTGATGCGCCCGTTGTGCACGGCCATGGCGCTGCCCTTGTCGCGGAGCCAGTAGGAATAGAACAGGATCCAGAATCCTCCCAGCCCGGCAAAGGTGATGGCCGTGAGCAGCTTGGTCGCATCGGCCGGGTCCCAGGGACGCGGCATGTC
>JBQTIC010000049.1:0-11452 GCA_052388435.1 Chromatiales bacterium
GTCGCCGGCTCGCCGAAGTTTGCCGAACTTATCAGGGCTGGTCAGTTCGAGGCCGCCGTCGCGATCGCCAAGCAGCAGGTGGAGAACGGCGCGCAGGTCATCGACATCTGTATGGACGAAGGCATGCTGGATTCCGAGGAGTGCATGGGCCGCTTTCTCAACCTCATCGCTGCCGAACCGGACATTGCCCGCGTACCGGTGATGATTGATTCGTCCAAGTGGACCGTGCTCGAGACCGGCCTGAAGTGCGTGCAGGGCAAGAGCATCGTCAATTCCATCAGTCTCAAGGAAGGCGAAGACCTGTTCGTTCATCACGCGAAGTTGCTGCGTCGCTACGGCGCGGCCGCGGTGGTAATGGCGTTCGATGAAAAAGGTCAGGCGGACACCATCGAACGCCGGTTCGAGATCTGCAAGCGCTCCTATGACATCCTCACACAGAAGGCCGGCTTCCCGCCGGAGGACATTATCTTCGATCCGAACGTGCTGACTATCGCCACCGGCATGGAGGAGCACAACAATTACGCGCTCGCCTACTTCGAGGCCACGCGCGAGATCAAGCATCACCTGCCGCATGCGATGGTGAGCGGCGGCGTAAGCAACGTGTCGTTCTCCTTCCGCGGCAACAACCCCGTCCGCGAAGCGATGCATGCAGCGTTCCTGTATCACGGCATCAAGGCCGGGATGGACATGGGCATTGTCAACGCCGGCCAGCTCGGCATTTATGAGGAAATTCCCAAAGACCTGCTCGAGCGCATCGAGGACGTGCTGCTCAACCGCCGGCCCGATGCTACGGAGCGGCTCGTCGAGTTCGCGGAAACGGTAAAGGGCACCGCGAAGAGCAAACAGGGCGAAGACACCGGCTGGCGTCAGACCAGCGTCGGCGAACGTCTGAAGCACGCGCTGGTGAAGGGCATCACCGATTACATCGAGCAGGACACCGAGGAGGCGCGCCTGCAACTCGGCCGTCCCTTGGGTGTGATCGAAGGCTCGCTCATGGACGGCATGAACGTGGTCGGAGACCTGTTCGGCTCCGGCAAGATGTTCCTGCCGCAGGTGGTCAAGAGCGCGCGCGTCATGAAGAAGGCGGTTGCGTACTTGATCCCGTTCCTCGAGGAAGAGAAGAAGAACAACCCGGAGAATGATCGCAACGCCGGGCGCATCGTCATGGCCACTGTCAAGGGCGACGTGCACGACATCGGTAAGAACATCGTCGGCGTCGTCCTCCAGTGCAACAACTTCGAGGTCATCGATCTCGGCGTCATGGTCCCCTGCGATAAGGTGCTGGAGACGGCACGCGAAACCAGCGCCGATCTGATCGGGCTTTCGGGGCTCATCACTCCCTCACTCGATGAGATGGTGCACGTGGCAAAGGAAATGCAGCGACTGAACTTCACAGTGCCATTGCTGATCGGCGGCGCGACGACATCGAAGGCACACACGGCCGTCAAGATTGCGCCGGGCTACGAGCAGCCGGTCGTGCACGTAAAGGACGCCTCGCGCGCGGTGGGCGTCGCCACGAGTCTCATCAGCAGGGATCTGAAGGCCGGCTTCATCGACAAGCTGCACGTCGAGTACGACGCTGTGCGCGAACGCCACCGCAACAAGCAGGCGCGGCTGGAGTGGCTGACTATCGCGGAGGCGCGCGCCAACCGCGTACCCATCGACTGGCAGTCGTACATCCCGCCGAAACCGAGGCGGCCCGGCATCCAGGTCTTCGACAGCTATGCGCTCGACGAACTCGCGTACTACATCGACTGGACGCCGTTCTTCATGACGTGGGAGCTGGCCGGCAAATTTCCGCGTATCCTCGACGATCGGGTCGTGGGAACCGAAGCGCGCGCACTCTACGAAGACGCGCAGAAGATGCTCCAGCAGCTTATCGCCGAAAACTGGCTGACTGCGCGCGCGGTGATCGGTCTCTTTCCCGCCAACACCGTTGGCGAAGACGACATCGAGATCTACACAGACGATTCACGGCGCGGTGAGCTGATGGTCATACACTCGCTGCGCCAGCAGCAGAAGAAGCCGGACCGGCAGCCGAACTTCGCGCTGGCCGATTTCGTGGCACCCAAGGAAGCCGGAGTGCCGGACTACCTCGGCGCCTTTGCGGTCACCACCGGCATCGGCATCGAGAAGGTCATCGAGCGCTTCGAGAAAGAGCATGATGACTACAGCGCCATCATGGTCAAGGCACTCGCCGACCGGCTCGCCGAAGCCTTCGCCGAACGCATGCACGAACGCATGCGCAGGGAGTTCTGGGGCTACGCGGCCGACGAGAGCTTGAGCAATGAGGCGTTCATTGAGGAAAAGTACCGGGGCATCCGACCGGCCCCGGGTTATCCCGCATGCCCGGATCACACCGAGAAAGCCTTGCTGTGGAAGCTGCTCGACGCGGAGAAGAATGCGGGCATCCGGCTGACCGACAGCTACGCGATGCACCCGGCTGCAGCGGTCAGCGGCTGGTACTTCTCACACCCCGATTCACGCTATTTCGGCCTGGGCAAGATCAACACTGATCAGGTGCGCGACTACGCCAAGCGCAAAGGCATGGACGTGAAGACGGTCGAGCGTTGGCTCGCGCCGAATCTGGGTTACGACACCGAGTAGCATGCCGCCTCGGTCAAGGCTGCCGCGAGGTGTCTCGGGCTTGCGAGTCGGATTCGATCTGCAACGCCACCTGGACGGCGGGAGCGGCGGTGGAAACCGGCGCGTCGGCGATCCTGGCCGGCAAATACAACGAGGATGCTCAATCCAAGAATCGCGCCCCATTCGTGGCGTCGCGCGCGTGACCGAAGTATGTGTGTTGCTTCACGCGCCGTGCTGCGGTTACCGCAGAGCGGACCGGGCCGCGGTGACCAGCCGCAACGCCTCCTCGGGTGTGTCGGCAAGGGCATTGAGATGCCCCATCTTGCGACCCGTTCGCGCCTCGGACTTGCCATACAAATGCAGCTTCACCTCGCTAAAGGCGCAGACCTTCTCCCACGCGGGCTCGCCGCCATCCCAGAGATCGCCGAGCAGATTGGCCATGGCCGCCGGCTTCAGCAGCCGCGGCGAGCCCAGTGGCAGGTGGCACACGGCGCGAACCTGTTGCTCGAACTGGCAGGTGACGCAGCCGTCTATGGTCAAATGCCCTGAGTTGTGAGGCCGGGGCGCGAGCTCGTTCACCATGAGCTTGCCGGCGGTTGACAGAAAAAACTCCACACACAGCACGCCTGTCACGTCGAGTCCCTCCAGGACGGCGCGTGCGATCTCCACTGCCTCGCGCTCGAGCTCCGGCGCCAGCCCGGCGGGCGCCACCGAGGTGTCCAGCACGTGGTTGCTGTGCTCATTGGCCATCGGCCCGTAGAAGACCGCGCGCCCATCGTGTCCGCGCGCACCGACGACCGAAAGCTCCCGCGCCAAATCGACGCAGGACTCCAGGACGCATTCCTGCACCCGCAATGCCTCCCAGGCATACTCGGCCTCCTCGACCGAGCGGATCAGCATCTGCCCCTTGCCGTCGTAGCCCCACGCTGCGGTCTTGAGCACGGCGGGTGCCCGCAACTCATGCAGCGCCGCCAGCAGGTCGGCGCGTGTGTGCACGGCGCGGAAGGGGGTGACGGGAATACCGTTATCACGCAGCCAGGATTTCTCCCGCAGCCGGTTCTGCGTGGTGGAGAGCACCTCGCCTGCGGGCCGCACTGGCGCGTAGCGAGCCGCTGTCTCGGCCGTCGCCGCCGGCACATTCTCGAACTCGAAGGTCACAACTGCGACGCTCCGGGCAAACTGGCCGACGGCATCGAGGTCCTCGTACTGGGCCTTGATCTCCAGGTCCGCGACCTGACCGGTGGGTGTATCGTAGTCGGGCGACAGTACGTGCACGCGGTAGCCCATGCGGCGCGCCGCGATCGCGAACATGCGTCCAAGCTGGCCGCTGCCCAGGACGCCTAACGTCGCGCCTGGTGCAATAACTTTACTCACGGCAGCGATTCGTTGCGGACGCGGTCGGTCTGGGCGTTGCGGAAGTCGCGCAGCTTCTCGCGAACGGCAGGATCGCGCAGCGCCAGCATGCTGACGGCGAGCAGACCGGCATTCCTTGCGCCCGTCTCGCCGATCGCGACCGTGGCCACCGGCACCCCTACGGGCATCTGCACAATGGAAAGCAGGGAGTCGAGGCCGCCCAGCGTCTTGCTACTCACCGGCACGCCGATCACCGGCAGCAGCGTCTGCGCCGCCACCATGCCGGGTAGATGCGCGGCACCGCCGGCGCCGGCAATGATGACCTGCAAACCCCGGTCTTCGGCCTTGCGCGCATATTCGCTCATCCACTCCGGGGTGCGATGGGCCGACACAATCCTGCGCTCGTGGGCCACACCCAGCTCCGTCAGTACCTCGGAGGCATGCCGCATCGTCTCCCAGTCCGAACGGCTGCCCATGATGACGCCAACCAGTGGCTGCTGACTCATTGTTTTCTTTGCGTTTTGCTGGAAGTCAGCCATTATCCCGGAAGCCAAAGCCGATGTCGAACTGACGCTCCTCGCCCGCATTCTGTGGCGATATTTCTCACGGGCATGTGAAATCCTGTTGCCGGATGCCCAAAGCGGTTGATCTCGATGAAGTACAAGGAGCGGCATTCCGGGTGATCGTTATAAATGGGAGTCACCCACTCTGGTTGTGGTCGCGGATCGAAGCCGTGCGAGGATCTTCTCGGCGAGCGGGCACGGAACACCAATGCAGTAGCTTGAAGATCCGGTGAATCCGGAGGGTCTGGTGTCTAGACGCGACCTGCGATCTGATCGACCGCGCCGCTCCTTCGACAGCCGTGGCCGGGGCAGACATGCCATGGAAGAGGGAGTCGACCCCGCACGCGAAGAGGCTCTGCGATTTGCGAAAGAGGTCGCCGGGCACATCGAGAGAGCCTGCAAGGCAGGGATGTTCAGCGAACTCGTCCTTGCTGCGGCGCCGGAATTTCTTGGTCAGCTGCGTCAATATCTCAGCGATGTAATCCTGCGCCGGGCGCGCAGCGTGGAGCGGAATCTGGTGGAGCTGAAGGAGGCCGACATCCGCGCGCGGTTGGCGTAACTTCCAGCCTGTACACGGAAACCTTCCCGGTCCGCTAACACGATGCGGCGCTGCGGGATGACGACACTTCCCATCCGCCGTGCAGACCGGAGCAGGTGGTCTATAATGGGGTTGATCGCCTGCAGTCCCGCTCCCCCGCTGTGTTGCCGCATGAAGGTAACCGGCGCAGCAGTCCGCGGTGGTCACCTAACGATAACAATCTCTTGTTACTTTCAGACCCGATTTGTTTTTGGGAGGTTAGCGGAAGGATTTACGAAGACAGCGCAACCTATTGATGGAGGCTCCTGATGACTATGCCACAAGAGATGACGCAAACGGTGACGAAGGTACTCAACGACAGTTGGCAGCTTGCCGAAGCCAACTGGCGCGCCCTGAACGGCGCCACCAACCTCGGCACGATGTATGAACTGGGCTTCAAGGCCTGGAAACAGTGGGCAGAGATGCAGATGGCGTTCGTCGATGCCTGCTGGAGATTCGGCCAGCTTTCCATGGATCTGCGCTCAGCGGAAGAGGAAACGTCCACGACTGGAACCGCGGAACACCATACAAGCCGGCACCGGAGAATTGCTGCATCGCATTAAGCTTGCCCTGCCCCAGACGCACCTCAGGGCGCAGATAAAGCAGGCGCGGCGCTGCGATGCGCCCCGACCTAGCCACCGCCGGCACTGACTCGCCCGCCTGCTCGCAGCAGGCGGGCGAAATCTTCGGCGTCCAATGGCCGGCTGATATAGTGCCCCTGGACGGCATCGCAGCCGTGCAGGCGCAGAAACTCCATTTGCTCGGCAGTTTCCACGCCCTCGGCGATCACACCCCGGCCGAGGCTGTGGGCTAGCGCAATTACCGCCTTGGCAATTGCCGCATCGCCGGGCTGGCTGCATACGCCGCGAACGAACGAGCGATCGATCTTCACCGCGTCGATGGGTATACGCTGCAGGTAGGCAAGCGAGGAGTAACCCGTGCCGAAGTCGTCAATGGAGATCGACACCCCCATCAGCTTGAGTTGATGGAGCGTGGGAACGACCTCCGACATGCCCTTCATCAGCAGGCCCTCGGTAATCTCGATAGCAAGGTAACGCGGCGGCAGGCCCGTCTCATTGAGCACTCGCCCGATGGTCACGATCAAATCCCGCTCGAGGAACTGGCGCGGCGAGAGATTTACGGCGATCCGCAGCGGTGCCAATCCCTGCCGCTGCCACTGGCGCGCCTGCTCGCAGGCTTCCCGCAGCACCCAGTCGCCGAGACCGACGATGAGACCGGAATCCTCGGCAATGGGAATGAACTCTCCCGGCAACAGCACTCCGAGTTGGGGATGTTGCCAGCGCAGCAGCGCTTCCACCCCGACAATGCGGCCGCTGGCGATGTCCGCCTGCGCTTCATAGACAAGCCTGAACTCGCGCTGGTTCAGCGCCCGCCTTAAGCCCGTTTCGATAGCCATGCGCTTCAGCCCGCGTACACCCATGCTGGCATCAAAGAGCTGGTAGCCGTTGCCGCCCAGCTCCTTGGCGGCGTACATCGCCATGTCGGCGTATTTCAGGAGGGTAGCGATATCACTGGCATGCGCGGGATACAGACTGATACCGACGCTGCAGGTGACGGACATGTCGTGCCCGTTGATGTCGAAACTGGTGGAGAAGGCCTCGATCAACTTGTCGGCCACCCGCACGGTGTCGCCGGACTGCTTGATGTCTGAGACAACAATGATGAACTCATCGCCGCCCTGGCGCGCCACGATATCGACATCACGGAGGGTTTTGCGCAGGCGGCGGCCTACAGCATGCAGGAGCTGGTCGCCGGCCTGATGACCGAGCGACTCGTTGATGAGTTTGAACCGGTCCAGGTCGACGAATATCACCGCGACCATGGACCCCTGGCGCTGCGCGCGGGCCAGCGATTGCTCCAGCCGATCGTGCATCAGCAGCTTGTTGGGCAGACTCGTCACATGATCGAAGTGCGTAAGCCGGCGAATGCGATCCTGGGCGCGCTTGCGCTCGCTGATGTCGCGGAAGGTGACGCATAACACATCGCCGTCCATTTCCTCCACCGGACTGATGGTGAAATCCACACCCAGCCACACGCCGTCGGCGCGCCGATAACGGCCCTCGCTGGCGATTGGGGTCTGCTCCTTCAGCAGACGCTCGATGTACCGATCAGTGCTGGGCCTGTGGCGGCCGACGACGTCCTTGAAGCTGAGCGAGCGGATTTCTTCCGTCCGAAACCCAAGTAGACGACAGAACGCCGGATTGGCATCGAGAATGCGCTGAGTCCTCGCATCGACGATGAAGACGCCCTCGCCGGACTGGTCCATCAGCGCCCGGTGACGCGCCGCGATCACGTCCCTCGCGTAGGCGAGCCGGCGTATCCGCTGCAACAGGAAAGTGGCCAGCGATGCGAGGGCAAGGCACAGGCACGCCAGTCCCAAAGGATAGGATTCAAACACGGCGGTCAGATCAACTCTCCGTGGCTGCTGTCTTCAGCCATCATGGCGCCTTTAAGTGTTCTCGAAGCAGCTTCTGTGCCGCTGACGCGACCGGAAGGGGTCATCCATGCAATATGAAATTAAAATTTATCATCAATATGTCTTAGAAACAACAATATTATCATACTGTTGTAGAGCTATTCACGAAACATTCTGAACAACGCCGCAGCGGCGGTTACTTCGGCAGCCATGGTTCGAGGAACTCGACGGCCTGCCCGATCCCCTTCGGCCGCGGTGGCGCAGGTCGCGGTTGCTGCCATAGCGTCGCGAGCGGCGCGTGCAGCTCGCCGCGCAGCAGTTGCTCGCGCGTCAGCGCGAGACAGCGGCCGTTTACCTGCAGCCAGCGCACTAGGAAGGGCGCTTCCGGCCAACGGTCGCGCGGAACGTACAACACCGGCACGCCATTGCACGCCGCCTCGGCGAACGTGCCGTAACCGGGCTTGGTGATGAGCGCGTCGCCCGAGCACACGATGTCGATATACGGCATGTCGAGGTCGTCGAGGCGGACCATGTCTGCGCGCCGGGGGCAACCCGCGTCCCCGACGAGGTACGTGATCCCGTCCACGGTGGGCCAGCAATCCATGTTGAGTTCTGTCGGTACACCACCCATAAACACCGTCACGATACGCTGCGACGCCGGAACGCCAAGCCGCCCGCACAACTCGTCCCGCCGGTGCCAACCCAGCTGGGCAATGGGTCCCACCGCCACGGTATTCGCCAATGCCGGCATCGCCATGCTTGGTGCCGGCGTGATGAATGCAAGGGCGCTTCGATAGGCGTCCAGGATCTCCGCATACATCTCGCTGGCGTTCGGTAGCGCGTGACAGTACGGATAATAGATGTCGGCCCAGTTCAGCGAGCAGAGCGCCACCGCGGGAATGGCGGCGTCGCGCGCCGCAACGAGAGGCAAGTAGGGTGCGTTGACAAGGACCAGACTCGCCTCGAAGTGTTGAAGTCGTGACGCCATCGTGGCGAGCTCCTCGTTCCAGCGTTCATGGAGCGCCATGTACAGGGCGTGGCTCTCCTCTATCCGCACATCGAGCGAGCTCTCCATGGCCATGCCGACATCACAAGCCTCGGCGACGTGATCGAACGGAACTCGAAAATGGCGTTCCAGCAGCGCGCGGGGCGCGGCACACTGCACGACGACGCGAAGCCCTCGCTGGCGACGGTATACCTCGTTGATCACGGGAGCGGTCTGGGCAATGTGACCGAACCCGTGAAAGGTGATCGCGACGTAGAGGGTGCGGCGGGTGCCCATTGACTTATCGATGTCTTGTCATGCTCACGATCGCCCTGCCCTGCGTGTGCGATCCGTTCCGGATCCGGCGCGACCATCCCATGGCGGCGATACAATAGCTCCGACGTGCATGTCCAACGTTAAATATTGCCGACATGGCAATCAGACCCGATCCCGACGGTGCGCACCGACGCCGTCTTGGTGCCGCACGCCGGCGCCGCCGCTGGTGGTTCCGTCCCGGCCGCTGGCTGATATCTATTGTCCTGATATTCGTGGCCGTTACGGCTGGACCGGTATTCCTGCTGCGCTTCGTCGATCCGCCGACTACGGCGTTCATGCTGCGCGGTAAGTGGGAGGCGTTTCGCGCCGGGCGCGACGACTATCGCACGCGCTACCTCTGGCTGGACTGGGACAGGATCTCGTCGCACGCGGCCCTCGCCGTGGTTGCCGCCGAGGATCAGAACTTTCCACGGCACTACGGCTTCGATCTTGGGGCCGTCCGCAAGGCATGGGAGACGAACCGGCGCGGCAAGCGACTGCGTGGCGCCAGCACCATCTCGCAGCAGGTGGCGAAGAATCTGTTCCTCTGGCCGGGTAAGAGCTTTCTGCGCAAGGGATCGGAGGCCTATTTCACCACGCTTATTGAGCTGCTGTGGCCGAAACGCCGCATCCTGGAAGTGTATCTGAACATCGCGCAGCTCGGCGACGGTGTCTATGGTGTGGCGGCCGCAGCCGACCGCTACTACCAGAAGCCGGCGGCCTCTCTGTCCGCCAGTGAGGCGGCCCTGCTGGCAGCGGTTCTTCCCAATCCCGTGCGGCTTCATGCCGATCGGCCTTCCGCCTACGTGCTGGCCCGGCGCAACTGGATCCTCACGCAGATGCAACAGCTTGGCGGGACCGCTTACGTCGCGGATCTCTGAGTCCCGCTCACACGCAACCGGTGATCTGCACGAGCGCGGTTACGTCTGCGCGCTGGCGAGCTTGCTGTGCCGCATCGAATAGGCGAAGTAGAATACGAGCCCAATGATGAGCCACACCGCGAATCGGATCCATGTCACTAACGGTAAGGCAAGCATGAGCAGAAAGCAGGAGATCATCCCCAGCAGCGGGAACAGCGGGGAAAACGGCGTCCGGAACGGGCGCGGCATTTCAGGACGAGTGTAGCGCAACACGATGACGCCCGCGCTCACCATCACGAAAGCCGCGAGCGTGCCGATATTCACCAGCTCCGCCAGCTCCTGCAACGGCACAGCACCAGCAATCACGGCCATGATTACCCCGGTGATGACAATCACGCGCACCGGTGTGTATGTTGTGGGTGACACCGTCGCGAAGTAGTCCGTCAGCAGTCCATCGCGCGCCATGGCAAAGATGATTCGGGTCAGACCGTAATACAGAACCAACATTACTGAGATCAGGCCGATGATCACGCCGGTGGAGACGATGCCCGCAGCCGCCCTCGCGCCAACCTCCAGTAGGGCGTGCGAGGCCGGCGATGACACGTTGAGCTTCTCGTAGGACAAAACGCCGGTCATGACGGCCGACACCACCACATACAGGACCGTACAGATCGCCAGCGAGGCGATGATCCCTGTTGGCAGATCACGGCGAGGGTCATTCGCCTCCTCGGCCGCCGTGGAGACCGCATCGAAGCCAATGTAGGCGAAGAACACGAGCGCGGCGCCCGCCACGATGCCCACCGGCTTACCCTCGACACTGTAGCCAAACCACCCGTAGGGCATGAACGACGCCCAATTCGAAATATCCACATGTCTGACAGCGGTGATAACAAAAATGACAACGGTCGCAAGCTTGATGTAAACGATGAGATTATTGGTGCGCGCGCTTTGCTTGACGCCGATTACGAGCAATCCCATGAGCACAAGGACGATCCCGGCCGCGGGCAGATTAACCAGGCCGCCGTCCTTTGGTCCGTGTGTCAGCACAGCAGGCAAACCCCAACCGACCGCTCTCAGGAAATCGTGAAAGTAGCCCGACCAGCCGTTGGCGACCGTTGCCACGCCCACGCCGTACTCCAGAATCAAGTCCCAGCCGATGATCCAGGCGAACAGTTCGCCGAAGGCAGCGTAGCTGTAGCCGTATGCACTGCCGCAGCCGCCGACACTCGCAGCCAGCTCTGCATAGGCGAGCGCCGCAAACGCGCAGGCGATCCCCGCCACCACATAGGATAGAACCACGGCCGGGCCCGCCTGAGTGGCCGCAGCTTTACCCGTCAGCACAAAGATGCCCGTACCGATGATGCAGCCGATCCCCAACAAGGTGAGGTCCCAGGCTGACAGGCACTTTCTCAAGCCGCTGAGTTCGTAGTCCTCGTGCGTCAACGTCTTGGTGCGGAACAGCTGTCTCATTTGTTTTTCTCGCCGTGGCGGTTCCCTTTTGGCCGCAGTTTAGCCCGAAGTCTGCGCACAGCGGAAGTTTAGATCGCCTGTCAAAATGAGCCGCCGATCAAGTCTTATGCTTGCTAAGGAACCTCTGATTAAGTCAGAGGTTCCTGCGGCACAGGGATGTGCCGCCATCTTCGACGGCGGCAAGCCGTTGAAGATGAAGCAAAGCAAAAACCACGCTTTTTGCTTTGCGTGCTCCGAGAAGTCCAGGATGGGCTTATTCAGAGCTTCCCTAATGCTTGCTGGAAACTTTTGTGGGATGGTTATCGG
>JBQTIC010000050.1:0-8911 GCA_052388435.1 Chromatiales bacterium
CAGCCTTATCTAGGGGAACCCATAGCTTATCCTCCTGTTCTATTCGCAATATATTGGCACCATGTGCACTAAATTCGCTGGTTTCTTCTTCTTGCGCGTAAACCAAAAAAATGGAATTTGCGCCCAGCACTAAAATCAAAAGAAGTGTAAAAAAATATTTCATATAGCAATATAAACTTGTAATTGGTGGGGGAAAGTAACGAAACACTAAACTTAGATTAGCATCTCGAGAAAAATTTGAAAATAGCCGGAGCGATGACGCGGCGGGAGGGGGTTGGGGGGAGGAATTCCGCCGCGTCCGAGCAAAATTAAGTGCCCGCCGCCCGCACGTTAGCGCGGAGCCGAGCAGAAAAACTTTTCTTTTCATTTTAGAACTTGGTTTCAAACTTTTAGCGCTACGAGTCGGTTAATAACTTCATCGGGTTTGTGCCAGTGTAGCACTTTGCGCGGTCGGTCGTTGAGCTCTCGCTGGACCCGTTTGATGTCCCGGACCGAGACTCGGGAGAAGTCGGTGCCTTTGGGGAAGTACTGGCGGATGAGGCCGTTGGTGTTCTCGTTCGTGCCCCGCTCCCAGGGAGAGGCGGGGTGAGCGAAGTAGACCTGGATGCCGGTATCGAGGGTGAACTGTCGGTGCTCGCTCATCTCCTTGCCCTGGTCGTAGGTGAGCGACTTCGTAATCTCCCGCGGCAGCGTTCCGAGAGATCGCGTGTATGCCGTCCGGACGCTCGCTGCGTCTTTCTTCTTCCCCAGCGGGACGAGCATGGTGTAGCGGGTGGTGCGTTCCACGAGAGTCCCGAGGGCAGTCCGCTTGTATTTCCCCAGGATGAGATCGCCTTCCCAGTGTCCGGGGACGGTGCGGTCGGCAACGTCGCGAGGCCGTTCCTCGATGGAGAGCATATCCGCTATTTTTCCCCGTGCTTCCTCGACATTACCCCCCCTGCCGTTTTCTCCGGTACTTCCGCTCCTGCCGGAGCGCTTTCACCAGGGTCTGCTTCAGCGAACCACGGGGCAGAACGTAGATGTAGCGAATATCTAAAACTCTGAAATGTCCTGAACCCTGTATTCGCCAAGAAGTCTTGGATGCGCAAATCTCATCACTTCTGCAAAAAGTTTCTTTGCCACCGGATTGGGCGGAATACTTAAATCAAAGACTGGAAAAAGATAAAATAGAATCCGCCCAATCTGTTTCTGCTTTTGTATCAGAGAACGAGAAAAGGATTAGCGACATTACGGCAAAGCTCCAGCGACTTCTTGACGGCTATTTGGAACAGGATATTGAACGCGAAACTTACCGAACCGAGAAAGCCAAACTCCTTTCCGCAAAGAAGTCGCTGGAAGAGCAAAACGCTCGTTCTCTACAAAAGCAGAAACATTGGCTCGAACCGATGGCAGAATGGATAAAAGTCGCAGGAAATATAAAAAAATTGCATTGGATAGCAACCTTTTTGCCAAAAAGGTTGCCGCCAAAGAAGTCTTTGGCTCGAACCTTGTCTTGGCCAACCGCGAGGCGCGCCTGCGCGCGCCGAGCGGAGAGGATTCGTCGGGGGAAAACCAATGGGCGGCACTTCGTGCCGCCCACCAATTCGTTGGTCAAAAACCGGAACTTACAATTCTGGAGCGGGAAACGAGACTCGAACTCGCGACCCCAACCTTGGCAAGGTTGTGCTCTACCAACTGAGCTATTCCCGCTTGCGTGGGGCAGTATTGTTCATGCCGCAGGGACGAGTGTCAAGCTGAGCGGAACCCCTTGCGCAACAGCTCGTTAGCCTAGTGTTTGGCCGCCTTTAAACGCGGCCAGGCAGCCACCAGGTAGACGCACATCGACCAGATGGTCAGCGCTGCAGCCACGTAGAGCAGCACGAAGCCGATGTCGTAGACCGGCAGGCCTCCTAAGGGCTCCCGGTAGAGCATGAAGATCAGCGCTACCATCTGCGCGGCGGTCTTGTATTTGCCGACCATCGACACGGCCACCTTCTTCCTCGCCCCCAGCTCCGCCATCCATTCGCGCAATGCCGAGACGGTGATCTCGCGGCCGATAATCACGGCCGCCGCCAGGGCCAGCCAAACGGTGGGATCCCGCTGCAGCAGCAGTACCAGCACCACGGCGACCATAAGCTTGTCCGCCACGGGATCCAGAAAGGCGCCAAGCGCCGAGGTCTGCCCGAGACGGCGCGCGAGGTAGCCGTCCAGCCAGTCGGTGACTGCCGCCAAGGTGAACAGCGCAGCCGTCACCAGATTGGTCCATCGCCACGGCAGGTAGAAAACCAGCACTACCACCGGGATGAGCAGGATCCTGAGAAGCGTGAGCGTGTTGGGCAGATTCATGCGGCGTCTTTCAGCTGCACCAGCGCGGAATCCGGCTCAGAGCGGGATCGGGCTGCGTGGCATTCAGCTTCCCTCGTGAAAACGCTCATAGATTCTAAGCGCGAGCGCGCGGCTGATGCCAGGCACGCGACATAGGTCCTCAATACCGGCGCGGGCGACGCCCTGTAGTCCGCCGAAACGCTGGATGAGGGCACGTCGCCGTTGTGCGCCGATGCCCTCGATCCTCTCCAATGCCGAGGTCGTCCGCACCCGAGCTCGCCGCGCGCGGTGGCCGGCGATGGCAAAGCGATGCGCCTCGTCGCGGATACGCTGCAGGAGGTGCAGCGCCGGGGAGTCCGCGGGCAGGCGCGCGCGGCGGTCCGTTCCGGAGAGGATCAGCGTCTCCTGACCCGGCCGGCGCGCCGGCCCCTTGGCCACGCCCACGATCACCACGTCCGTGATGCCGAGTTCCTGCATCACGGCCTCGGCCTGCGCCACCTGGCCGCCGCCGCCGTCGATGAGGAGCACATCGGGGAGTCTGCCCTCCTCTCGCTGCAGGCGTGCGTAACGGCGCTCGATGGCCTGGCGCATGGCGCCATAGTCGTCGCCGGGCGTGAGGCCCTCGATGTTGAAGCGGCGGTAGTCCGATTTGACAGGCCCCTCCGCACCGAAGACGACGCACGCACCGACTGTTGCTTCACCCATCGTGTGGCTGATATCGAAGCACTCAATGCGCTCGATTGGATAGCCGAGTTGAAGGAACCTTTGCAGCGCCTCGAGCCGCCTGCCGTCCTCGCCTGCAGCGCCGCGCCGTTGCGCCAGCGCGAGGCGGGCGTTGTCGGTGGCCATGCGCAGCCAGCGGGCACGGTCTCCCCGGACATCATGGCGTACCTGTACGCGGCGCCCGGCGTGCTGTGACAGTGCCTCGGCCAGCAGCTCCGCCTCTGGCAGCGGATGGTTGACCAGGATAAGCGGCGGCAGTGCGCGCTCGCCTGCCGCATCACCGTAATGTTGCGAGATAAAGGCGTAGAGGATTTCCTGTGCACCGGCCCCTTCCGTGTTCTGAGGAAAGAAGGTGCGATTACCGAGATTGCGGCCGCCACGGAAGATGAAGAGTTGCACGCACCCGCCCTCATCGTCGCTGGCCGCGGCAACGATATCGCAATCCCGCGCATCCTTCTGGGTGACGTACTGCCGTTGCTCCACGCGCCTGAGGTCCGCGATCTGATCGCGGTAGCGCGCGGCGAGCTCGAACTGGAGTTTCTCGGAGACCTGCTCCATGCGTTTCACCAGCGCGTCGATGACTGCCTCTCCCCTGCCCTCCAGAAACATTACCGCATGCTCGACATCGCTGCGGTACTCTTCCGCAGAGATCAGGGCCACACAGGGGGCGCTGCAGCGCTTAATCTGGTGCTGCAGGCAGGGGCGCATCCGATTGCGGAAGAAGCCGTCCGTGCAGTTACGGATGCGGAACAGCTTCTGCAGCAGGTTCAACGTCGAGCGGACGGAGCCGGCGTTGGGATAAGGTCCAAAATGGCGCCCCTTGCCCTTGCGCGCACCCCGGTGGAAGCGCAGGCGCGGAAACTCCTGCTCGCTCGAAAGATGAATCCATGGAAAGCTCTTGTCATCGCGGAGCGTTACGTTGTAGCGCGGCCTGAGCTCCTTGATGAGATTGCTCTCCAGCAGCAGCGCCTCCGCCTCCGTGTGCGTCGCGGCGATCTCGATGGCCGCCACGCGGCTGATCATGGCGCGGATCTTGGGGCTCAGCCGCGCCGCACTGCCGAAGTAACTCGCGACACGTTTCCTCAGGTTGCGCGCCTTGCCAACGTAGAGCACTGCCCCTTGCGCGTCCAGCATGCGATAGACGCCGGGTCGGCTCGTGAGCGCGCTGCAGAAGGCCTTGCCGTCGAATTGCATTGCCGGATTCATGCGAGGATGGGATCGCCAGAGCGCCGATAGCCGGTGACAACTTGTCATCCCGGCGCGAGCCGGGATCCAGCACTACGCTCGCATTATTTTCCGTAACGTGGCATCCCCTGTCATGTCATTGCTGGATGCCAGCCTCGCCGCCCTCACGTGAGTGTGTTCAGCGGCGGGGCGAGACGTGCCCAGATGAGCGGGATCGTGGTGGAGAATTTCCACGGCTGCCCGGCAAGTTCTCGTGTGAGCCGCGAAGGCGAGAACCACTCGAGCCGCTCGATCTCATCGCGGCTGAACGCGAACGGCCCCTCCGCCCCGGTGCGATAGACCCAGCAGAACTCCCAGCCGGTGTCTTCGCATGCATCGATCTTGAACAGGGGATCGAGCGGCACGTGGCTGCCCAGACCCAGTTCCTCCTGCAACTCACGGCGCGCGCAGTCGTCGTAGCTTTCGTTGCGATCGACGTGACCCGCAGCGGAGGAGTCCCACAGGCCGGGCGAGCATTCCTTGCGCGGCGAGCGCTTCTGCAACAGCAGATCGCCGCGGCTGTTGAATACGAGCACGTGCGTCGCGCGATGGCGAAGATGCAGGCGATGCACTTCCGAACGCGGACGATAATCGATCACCTCGTCGCGGTCGTTGACGACAGCGAACACCTCTTCCGTCATCCTCGCTCCCGCCGCATCGCGGCCCTTTGCTGCGCCGGCGGCACGGGGCGCGCATTTCCGGCGGCATCGAGCGCCACGTAGACGAGACTCGCTTCTGCAACGCGGTGTGTTTCCGCGTCGTACTCCGGTGGCTGCCGCCGCTCGACGTACACGTGCACATCCACAGTGATCGAGGTGTTGCCGACACGCGTGACTTCCGCGTAGCACAGCACCAGGTCGCCGACCTTCACTGGCTTGAGGAACTGGAATTCCCGCACCGCGCGCGTGGCGACGCGGCCGCACGAGCGCTCGATGGCGAGGATGGCGCCGGCCATGTCGACCTGACTCATCAGCCAGCCGCCGAAGATGTCACCGGACGGGTTCACGTCCTGGGGCATGGCCGGGATCTTCATCACCGGCGCACGGTCCGGCAGCGGGTCTTGCGGCACGGGTGAGCGCCCCAGACTCTCAGGCCGGGACATGGCGTGGTTCAAGTTCGGACGCCGCGAAATGATCGACGTCGATGGCCCTGCGCACGGCGGCGTGCGCCTGCCGCAACAGCGCGGCGTCCTCGCCCGTCAGCGCCCCGGCCGCCTCCGCCTCGTCGATGCGCTCGCCGTCGTCACGGGCGGTGATCTTTCCGTCCCGCTGCGCCTCCTCCAGGCGCTTCTCCGCAACCTCCGACTTGAGCGTGAGATCGAGGGCATGCTCGAGGCGCCCGACGGGGTCATTGGGGTCAGGGTCGACATACATCCCCACCGTCAGCCGATCGCGTGCCGCGCTGGGCTCAAGAACCATGCCGGCGACGATGTGCGCCAGGCGATCGTTCGGTTGCCGCGCGCGCCGTCCGAGCGGGAAGACGATCACACGCAGCGCGCGCCTCAGCAGTCGCGACGGAAAGTTATCGAGAATGCCACTCAGTTGCAGCTCAATCGCGTGCAGGGCGCTGCGGCACACCCACTCGACCAGCGGCAGGTCCTCGCGCGGGCGGTCGTGATCCTCGAAATGCTTTAGCGCCGCGCTCATCAGATACATCTCGCCCAGCACATCGGCGAAACGGCCGGACAGTCGCTCGCGCCGCTTCAGCGCGCCGCCGAGCAGCATCAGCGCGATATCGGCCAGCAACGCGAAAGCGCTGCTCACGCGCGCGAGCTGGGCGTGCCACGTGTGTGTCGGTCCGCTGACCGCACGCGGCACGTAGCGCGCACCGGTCAGGGCAATGAAGAAGGCGCGGGCGAAGTTTCGCAGCGTGAAGCTGAAGTGCCCGCACAACGCCGCGTCGAACTCGCTCAGCGCCGCCGCCTCATTCGTGTTCTTGGCAGCGCCGATTTCCTTCAGCAGCCAGGGATGGCAGCGGACAGCGCCCTGTCCGAAGATGATGAGTGAGCGGGTCAGGATATTCGCACCCTCGACCGTGATAGCGATCGGGATGGACTGGTACGGCGTGAAGAGGTAATTGCTCGGGCCGATGCAGATGGCACGGCCGCCGTGCACATCCATCGCATCGTTGACGGCGCGGCGCATGCGCTCTGTCGCCTGGTACTTGAGCAGCGCCGAGATCACCGCGGGTTCCTCGCCCCTGTCGAGAACCGAAGCGGTCAACATGCGTGCGGCATCGACCGCATAGCAGTCCCCTGCCATGCGCGCCAGCACCTCTTCCACGCCTTCGAACCGGCCGATGGGTACGCGGAACTGTCTGCGCACCCGCGCATAGGCCCCCGTGGTGCGGACGCAGACCTTCAGCGCACCCGTGCTCAGCGCCGGGAGTGAGATCGATCGTCCCGCGGCGAGACAGTTCATCAGCATGCGCCAGCCCTGGCCCACCCGCTCCTGACCGCCGATTACCCACTCCATGGGAATGAACACGTCCTTGCCCGAGGTGGGGCCGTTCTGGAACGCCTGTTGCGCTGGGTAGTGGCGGCGGCCGATGTTCACGCCCGGGTGCGTGGTGGGGACCATTGCCAGCGTGATGCCGAGATCTTCCTCCGCGCCCAGGAGGTGGTCAGGGTCGTAGGTCTGGAATGCGAGGCCGAGCAGGGTCGCGACCGGTCCGAGCGTGATATAGCGTTTCTCCCAAGTGACGCGCAGCCCCAACACCTGCTGACCGTCATGCTCGCCGTGGCACACGATCGCATGGTCGGGGATCGATGCGGCGTCCGAACCGGCGTGCGGGCTGGTCAGCGCAAAGCACGGCAGCTCCTCCCCGCGCGCCAGCCGCGCGAGATGCCGCTCGCGCTGCGCCTCGGTGCCGTAGCGCATCAGCAGTTCCGCCGGACCCAGCGAGTTGGGCACCATCACGGTGACGGCGGCGGCGCTGCAGCGCGTGGAGATCTTCATCACCACTTCCGAGTGCGCCAGCGCCGAGAAACCGAGTCCCCCGTGCTTCTTCGGGATGATCATGCCAAGGAAACCCCGTTCCTTGATGAAATCCCACACCTCTGGCGGCAGATCCACGAGCTCATGACTGATTTGCCAGTCGTTGAGCATCCGGCATAGTTCCTCAGCCGGACCGTCAAGGAATGCCTTTTCCTCCAGCGACAGCGAGGGTGGCGGCAAGTCATGCAGACGCCGCCAGTTCGGGCGGCCCGAGAAGAGCTCCGCGTCCCACCACACCGTGCCGGCATCCAATGCTTCCTGCTCTGTCTGCGATATCCTGGGCAGCAGGTTGCGGAAGAAGTGCAGGGCGGGCCGGCTGATGAAATGTCGCCTGAATTCCGCGACGTTGAGCAGCAACAGCACCAGCCACGCCACCCACAAAAGCCACACGAGCAGGGCGACGGGACCGCTCGCGATGCGTGACACCAGCCACAGCGTCACGAATCCTGCTGCCGTCCACAGCCACAGCGGCGCCTGGCGGTAGGCGAGCACCCATCCAACCGCGATAAGGATGGCTAGGGTCAGGATGGTGGACATGGCTGTTATTCCTGTTGCGTTTCGGGGGCGCGGAATTAACGCGCTGCCGCGCCCCGCCGGCACCGCGTCCGCTTGAGCAGTTGGTTAGCCCGCAGTTCGTGATGGATACCGAACACCAAGCTTTCTGGCAATGAGGTCGAAGCCGCGTTCGTTGCGATATTGTGACATGTCAACGCCTCTCGTTCTGACCATCTCCCAGCCGCTGCGGCCGATGCGATGGTGTGTCTCGATGAACGACCGTGGAAGTGTATAGAACTCGGGCTCGCGATAACCCGCTAATGTTGGCTGCTTTCGATAGAAGTACCCTATGTTGAGGAACGCCACGACGAGGAACTCAAATGCGTCTAGGCTTTTCGCTTTAACTGGAAATGCTCTGTTATGGTCGGTCGCGTATCGACTCTTGACCTGAACTCGGACCTGCTTTGAAGCGCGGCGGGGATCCGGGTGTATGCAAATAAGGTCGTAGCCTTCGTTGTTCGGGGGTGCTTTGTACGCCAGGACGTTCCGGCGCATGAGGTAACCGATGGCAAGATGCTCAGCGCTTAGTGATACGACCGGTAGTCGAAGCTTCTCCATATGTTTCTGCGGGCTAACGCAATTTCAGGCGGTAAAAGCCCCTGCAGGGGTTTGGGTAGTGCGGTAAACACGCATCTCCCCGCGGAGAAGAGGATGGGATTCGGGCGTTTGGCCCGGAGCGCAACGGCGCGCCACCCCCCAAGGGGCGAGTCCCAGGGATGGGACGAGCAACCCACGGTGGGACAACTTCCAGTTTCTCTCCACGTTTATGGTTGGCGGCGGTTGGCGGAGAGGGTGGGATTCGAACCCACGAACACCGAAGTGTTGCCGGTTTTCAAGACCGGTGCATTCGACCGCTCTGCCACCTCTCCACGACCGCGATTAGCATAGCGCAGCCTAGTATCCCGTCCCACAAATACCTTTCCTTATTCCTATCGTCATGCCAGCGAAGCTTGCCCCGGCAGGTTGTAAGCCGGGGGCTGGTATCCACTTCGAAGGAGCCCCCATCCTACCTTCCCCCGCAGGCGGGGAAAGGGGATACCGGCTCGCGTCCCCCCAAGCTTTCGCTGGGGCTAAAGGCTCACGCGCGGCCCTGGCCGGAATGACGAAGA
>JBQTIC010000051.1:0-11551 GCA_052388435.1 Chromatiales bacterium
CCGGCCAGGGTTTTTCTTGAACATGAAAATAATGATCCGGTGCCTCGGTCAGTTCCGCAGGCGACCAGGGCCCGTTCCGGCAGTAGAAGGGAGTAGGCAGCATGATGAAGCGAGCAGCGATTTCGAACGAGCCCCTGCTGGGCCTGTCGTTAATCACTCTAGTGCTTGCGGCGATGCCCGCAATGAGCGAAGAGGAAGGTGCCTCCACCCCCACCGCCTTCAAGGTTTGCGCTGACCCTAACTCCCTGCCAGACTCGAACCAGAAAGAGGAGGGCTTCGAAAACAAGATTGCCAAGGTGTTTGCGGATGATCTCGGGTTGCCTCTCAAGTACGAGTGGTTTCCGAAGGCCCGGGGATTCATCCGGCGAACTCTCAAGAACGACGAGACACCAGACGGCTCCTTCAAGTGTGACGTAGTCTTGGGAGTGGTCGAAGGCTTTGAACTGGCGGACGCCACGCGTCCCTACTACCACTCCACGTGGGCAATGGTTTACCTGAAGGGCAGAGGACTGGATGACATTAAGACCCCGGCGGATCTGGTCAATCTGCCCGAGGAGAAGAAAAAGAATCTGCGCATCGGCTTGTACGATCGCGGGCCGGCGACGGACTGGGCATTCAAGCACGGACTCTTTGACTACCTGGTGCCCTATCAGAGCATGCTCGCCACGAACCCGGATGAATATCCGGGCCGGATCATCGAAGAGGATCTGCTCCAGGACAAAATAAACGTGACCTTTGTCTGGGGGCCGGTGGCGGGGTACTACGCGAAGAAGATGAAGGATCAGGAACTCGTCGTCATCCCGATGCAATCCGAGCCGGGCATCAAGTTCGATTTTCGTTTCGCAATGGCGGTGCGTTTCGGTGAGGAAGCGTGGAAGCAACAGATCAACGAGCTGATCGAGAGCAACAAGGACGAGATCCGAGCGATCCTGGCCGAGTACAACATGCCCATGGTGAGCGACCCCCTCTCCGAGCCGTATCAGCCGAAGGACGACGACGATGATGACGACAGGAATAGGACCGGCGCCAGCGGTGACGCGGCCGCCGACGGTAAGGAAAAGACAGATTACGAGTGATTGCCGGAGCACAGGTGTGCTGCGGTCATGAGTATGCGTCTTTCCGAGTGGCGCCTCTCTTTGGCGGTGCTGACTGTGCTGGCGCTGGCCGGCGCACTGCCGGTAACGGCAGCCGAACAGGGCGGAGACATTGCCGCCGCTCCCGCCGAAGAATCCACGGGCGCCGCGCAGGTGGCAGCCGAGGTGGGGCCTGCAGGGCCGGCCGATGATGCGGGCGGCGAGACGGTAGAGGGCTCCGCGGAGCCGTACTCCGAGGCGGAGACCATACTCTGGCTGACCGATCAGCTGAAGAACATCGCAAAGCCGAGCCGGTTGAAGTACGAATTCAGGAAGACAGGAACGCTGGAGGAGGGTTTCACCGACTCGGTGCAGCTCGAGATTACGGACCTGCTACCAGACGGCATGAAGAAGGCCAACGTCAACTTCTTCACCGGCACCCGGCGCCATTACGTTCCGCCCTACGAGAGCATCAACGGCAATCCGCTGCTCGCCATCTATCTGCACGGCGACGTGCTCGAGATGAAGCGGCTGACAGATGGCGGCTGGCGGTATTTCCATCGTTCGATCAAGACTGCATTTGCCGAAGCGGCGGAGATCACCGCGGTGGAAGTGGACTTTAACGGCAGGCGTGTGCGGGCAAAGCAGGTCAAGGTAATGCCCTATGTCGATGACCCGCACGCGGAAACGAGCGAGAAATTTCACAAGCTCAAAGACAAGGTATACCTGGTTACGGTTTCCGATGATGTCCCCGGCTACCTCTACGAGATACGCACGATTGTGCCGCCAAGCAAGGGCGCACAGGAACCCGGACAGCCGCTGCTGGAGGAGTCACTCAAGCTCGTTGCCGTTGAGGATCTGTAAGGGCCGTCGAGGACGTGCCGCTCTCGGATCACGAGGGCAGAAGGTTATCCGGAGGGAAGGGGGTCGGCTTCGACGATCGGCAAGGGCCGCAAGGCAGTAACAGAACTCCGAATGCCGGCGCTGTCCGCCGATCACCAGCCATCAGCGATGATCAGCCCGACAGCGGCACGCCGGTCTGACGAACCTGGCCGTACCAGATCTTCTGGTTGTGCAATTTACCCAGCACCTGGTGCAGCATTCTGATCGTATCTCCCAGCGTCTTGACCTCCTGATCTTCCCCAGTCTGCTGAATACGGCCCGACAACTCACTAATCTCGTGCCTCAATGCCTCTTCGATCAGTTCGATATCCCGGACGCTCAGTTTGAACGTATCGTTGTAGCTTGCCATGGTCCTCATCCTCCAGGCAGTTAGGGTCTGACGCGCCTGCTACACGAGGCAGTTGCGCGCGTATTTACCACATAATTGCCTGCCATGGCCAGCATCCGAAACGTGCGATTGACCGCAGACCATGCGGAATGTTCGGAAGTGGTCGCCACACTGGAGTGTCTCAGCGCAGGGATGCCCACGCTGTGGAAGTTCTCCCAGGAATTCCAGACGCCGGCCCGGGCGCACCGCTACCTTGCGGCGCTGTCCGTAGCGCGTGTAGCGGGGTGTGGCCGGCGGTCCTTGCGCTGACCCATGGCCAGTACGCCGGCGCTACGCGCCTGGTGTCAGGCTGCGGCACGTGTTACCCGGACCGCGCAGTACTTGAACTCCGGGATCTTGCCGTAGGGGTCCAGGGCTTCGGTGGTCAGCAGGTTCGCGGCAGCCTCGTTGAAGGCGAAGGCCATGAAAACGGTACCACGCTGGACGTCGCCGCTAAGGCGCACTGGGGCGGTGACGCGGCCCCGGCGCGATTCGACTGTAACAGGCTGACCCGCCCCCACTCCGAGGTTGCCGGCATCCGCCGGATTGAGTTGCACGGTCGGCACCGGTTCGATGGCGTCCAGAACGCTGGCATTTCGCGTCATGCTGCCGGTATGCCAGTGCTCCAGCAGGCGTCCGGTGATAAAAACAAAGGGGTAGTCGCGGTCGGGGAGCTCGGCGGCCGTGGTGTAGTCCACGGGGACGAATCGTGCCTTCCCGTCGTCGGTCGGGAACCCGTCCTTGAAGATGATCGGTTCGCCCGGGTCGCCCTCCTTGAGGCAAGGATAGGTCACGGAATCCTCATTCTCGAGCCGCTCCCAAGTGATACCAGCCATGCTGGGTGCCGCCACGCGGATCTCGTCCCACACGGCCTCGGGCCCATCGTAGTTCCACTCCAGGCCGATGCGGCGCGCAATCTCCTGGATGATCCAGAGGTCCTGATGCGCGTCGCCCGGGGGGTCGATGGCACGCCGTCCCAGCTGGACCCGCCGGTCGGTGTTGGTAAACGTGCCGGTCTTTTCGGGGAAGGCGGAGGCTGGAAGAATGACGTCGGCATATCCGGCCGTCTCGGTGAAGAAGATGTCCTGAACCACCAGGTGCTTGAGACGCGCGAGGGCCTCGCGCGCGTGGTTGAGATTGGGGTCCGACATGGCCGGGTTTTCGCCCATGATGTACATGCCCTTGATCTTGCCGTCATGGATAGCGTGCACGATCTCGACGACGGTCAGACCAGGATTGGGGTCCAGGTTTGCTCCCCACAATTCCTCGAACTTGAGGCGCGCCGCCGCGACGCGCACGGGCTGGTAGTCCGGATAGACCATGGGGATGAGGCCGACGTCGGAGGCACCCTGCACATTGTTCTGCCCGCGCAGCGGGTGCAGGCCGGTTCCGGGACGGCCTATCTGGCCGGTCATGAGGGCAAGGGCGATGAGGCAGCGGGCATTATCCGTGCCGTGCACGTGCTGCGAGATGCCCATTCCCCAGAAGATGATCGAGTTCCCGGCCGTGGCGTAGAGCCGCGTAACCTCGCGGATGATGTGCGCAGGAATGCCGCAGATCGCAGACATCTTCTCGGGGGTGTATTGCAGCACTCGCTTGCGCAGTGCCTCGAAGCCCTCCGTGTGCCGGGCGATGTACTCGTCGTTCTGCAGCCCCTCGGTAACGATGACGTTCATCATGGCATTGAGCAGAGCCACGTCAGAGCCAGGCCGGATCTGCAGCATGTAGGCCGCGTAGCGCGCGATTTCCGGGATCTGCGGGCCGACCACGATGAGTTTCTTGCCGGCCCTGGCGGCGTTCTTCATGAACGTGGCTGCCACGGGATGGTTGATTGTGGGTCGCGCGCCGATGATGAAGATGACGTCGGCGTCGGCGGTCCCGTCCGCCACCTGGTTCGATACCGCTCCGGAACCGATGCACTCCAGTAGCGCCGCCACTGAAGAGGCGTGACACAGCCGCGTGCAGTGATCCACGTTGTTGGTGCCGAATCCGGTGCGCACCAGCTTCTGGAACAGGTAGGCCTCCTCATTGCTGCCCTTGGCGCTACCAAAGCCGGCTAGCGCGCCGCTGCCGAACTGGTCCCGAATGTCCCTCAGGCGCCCGGCGGCCGCCTCCAGCGCCTCTTCCCAGGTGGCTTCCCGGAAATACTTCATGGTCTCGCTGGGTGGAATGACCGCGGCGGTCTTGTCCATCCCGGGGCGCCGGATGAGCGGTCTGGTGAGACGGCCGGAGTTGTGGACGTAGTCGAATCCGTAACGTCCCTTGACGCACAAGCGCCCGTGATTGGCCGGGCCGTCGCGACCATCGACATACATGATGCGGTCGCCGCCGACGTGGAAGGTGAGCAGGCACCCCACGCCGCAATAGGGACACGTCGAATTGACATGCTTGTCGATCTTCGCCAGCGCGACGTTTTTCGCGGGCATCAGCGCGCCGGTCGGGCAGGCCTGCACGCATTCCCCGCAGGTGACGCAGGTGCTGTCGCCCATCGGGTCGTCCAGGTCGAAGACGATCTTGGAATGGCGCCCGCGGAAAGCGTAGCCAATGACGTCGTTGACCTGCTCTTCGCGGCATGCCCGTACGCAGCGGGTGCACTGGATGCAGGCGTCGAGATTGACGGCGATCGCCGGATTGGTCAGGTCGGCGGCGGGCTGATGGCGGCCGGGGAAGCGAGGGCTGCCCACCCCCAGGCGGCGGGCCCACTGATCGAGCTCGGAGTTCGGAGAGTATGGTGACTTGCCCTGCTTGGGCATGTCGGCCAGCAGCAGCTCCAGTACCATCTTCTGCGAGCGGCGCGCGCGCGCGTTGGTGCTGAGGACCTCCATGTCCTCGGTGGGTTTGCGGCAGCAGGATGGCGCCAGCACGCGCTCGCCCTTGATCTCGACCACGCACGCGCGGCAATTGCCGTCGGGCCGGTAGCCGTCCTTGTAGCACAGGTACGGGATCTCGATGCCAAGGCGCTTGGCAGCCTGCAGGATGGTTTCCTCCGGCAACGCGTCGATGTTTCGACCGTCGAGTTTGAAGGAAATCGTTCGAGCAGCTTTGATCTCGGCAGGGATGGCGACCATGTCACTTCGACTCTCGCTGGAACTCCTGGGGGAAGTATTTTATGGCACAACGCAGCGGATTCGGAGCGGCCTGGCCGAGGCCGCAGATGGAGGCGTCGACCATGGCGTTGGCAAGCTCCTCCAGGAGGTCGAAATCCCAGGCGTCCCTTTCCATTAGCTTTACTGCCTTGGCGGTGCCGACGCGGCAGGGCGTGCACTGACCGCAGGACTCGTCCTCGAAGAAGCGCATGGCGTTGAGCGCCGTAGCGCGAGCGCTGTCTTTATCCGAAAGCACGATGATGGCCGCCGAGCCGATGAAACAGCCGTGCGCATTGAGGGTGTCGAAATCCAGTGGAAGGTCGCCCATGGATGCGGGCAGAATACCGCCTGAGGCGCCGCCGGGGTAGTAGCCGTAAAACGTGTGACCGGGCACCATCCCGCCGCAGTACTCGTCGATGAGCTCCCGGATCGTGATGCCGGCGGGGGCGATATGGACGCCGGGTTTCTGTACCCGACCGCTCACGGAGAATGACCGCAGGCCCTTGCGCCCGTGGCGGCCCTGTGATGTGAACCACTCCGCGCCCTTCTCGAGGATGTCGCGGACCCAGTAGAGTGTCTCCATGTTGTGCTCGAGGGTAGGTCTCCCGAACAGGCCGACCTGCGCCACATCGGGCGGGCGCAGGCTCGGCATCCCGCGCTTGCCTTCAATCGATTCGATCATTGCGGACTCTTCTCCGCAGATGTATGCGCCCGCGCAGCGGCGCAACTCAAGCACGTGCGGCAGCGGGCAGGGCGGGTGGCGTTTCAGGCTTTCCAGTTCCACAGTGAGGGCCTGCCGCAGGCCAGCATATTCGTCGCGCAGGTAGATGTAGATATCGTCGCACTCGATGGCCCAGGCCGCGATGAGCGTCCCCTCTAAGAACCGGTGCGGATCGCGCTCGAGGAAGTACCGGTCCTTGAAGGTGCCGGGCTCGCCCTCGTCGACGTTGACGGCGATCACGCGCGGCTTGGGCTGGTCGCGCAGGATGCGCCACTTGCGTCCGGCCGGAAAACCCGCGCCGCCCAGACCGCGCAGATTGGAGTCCTCAAGGGTCTTGATCACTTGCTCCGTGGTCAGCCCGCCGCGCACGCACTTCAGCAGTGTCTGATAACCGCCGCCCTTGCGGTACTCGCCGTAACCCATGCAAGCGGGAGGCGGCGCATGATGGGCACCGGATTTCACTGCGGTTTCGACCCTGACCGGCGTCGCATTATCGATGGGGTTGGTGCCGACGACGGCGACTGGGGCGCCGTGACAGCGCCCCACGCACGGCGCGGGCTTCACGCGCACGCCCGGGCCGAGGCGCGTCCTGAGGGTCTCGAGCAGATCTCGTGCACCGAGCATCTCGCAGGTGATCGAATCACAGACGCGCACGGTAAGGGACTGCGGCGCCTGCTCACCTTCCTTGACGACATCAAAGTGGTGATAAAACGTGGCGACCTCGTACACCTCCGTGGTGGCCAGTTTCATCTCCTCGGCCAGGGCGACGGCATGGGCGGCGGAGATATGCTTGTATTTGTCCTGAATCTTGTGCAGATGCTCAATGAGCAAATCGCGGCGACGCGGGGCGTCGCCAAGCAGGTCACGTACCTCCTCCAGCGCCTGCGGATCAACGCTCCGGCCGCGCCCGATCACCCTTTTGTTCTGTCGCTGGTTCACCACGCACCTCTTTGCCAACCGCCAGTCGATGCCACGATAACGCCCGCGGAGCGCATTCGCCGTCCCGCACCCTTCTAGTAAGAATAGCCCGTGCGCAGCACCATGATTTCGCCTTTGCCGCCCGCGGCCATATCGCCGCTGTACCGGTCGCAAAGCGGCCCGTGGCGCTTCAGTCCGGCCAGGGTCCGGTGAGAGCGCGCCAGATGGCGGAACAGGATGCGCAGGAACTGCATCTTGAGCGTGCCGCACTTGTTGAAGCAGGCATGCCGCTCTTTGGGCCGCCGGCCCAGGACGATCGTTCCCCGGTGCATTCCCAGGCCGGTAAACTTCCCGACCGCCCCCAGCACCAGGACAGTGCCTCCCGACATCCGCGCGCCGCAATAATCGCCGGCGTCCCCCTTTACGATGATGGCGCCGCGCCGCATGCGATCTCCAAGCCGGGCGCCGGCATTGCCGATGACCAGGATGGTGCCATCGTTCATGCCGTGCGTATCGCCCGCCCGCGCGGCGCCGACACGATCGCCGGCGTTGCCACGGATCTCGATGAGTCCGCCGCGCATGCCGGTGCCTGCCGAGGCGCCGGCATGCCCGCGGACGACGATCTTGCCGCCGCGCATACCGGTGCCCAGGTAGTCGCCCACGGGGCCGTGCACCTCGATCGTGCCGCTCATCATGCTGGCGCCGACGTTGTAAAGCCGGTTACAGGACTTGTGAATGACGACGTGCGCCGGGTCCTTTCCGCTAACGCGGAACAACTCATCCACGGTCATCCTTGCTTTGCCGGCGTCGAGCTTCATGGCGCGGATGGCGGCCATCGTCATTCCCTGCAGCCGATCAGGAATGACTGGCGCGAGGTCCACCGGTTGCTGCGGACGGGAGCGAAGCGTCAGCGTCAACGGCGCGGTCACACGATATCCCGCAGATAATAGTGATGCGGACCAAGCTTGCCGCCATAGTTACCTGCACTGATGCGATAGATACCGCCCTTCGGGCCCACTGAGCAGGTCGCCATTATGCCCTCGCGCATCGCCTCGCGCACGGCCCTGTCGTCCAGTCCGTCAATAACGATCTCCAGCACCGAACCGACCTCCTGGCCGAGAGCCGAGTCCGGCACCTTGCCCTTGAGCGTCGGGCAGAAGGCATGATTGGTGGAGGCAGAAAGAAACTTGTATTTGGACCCGACCTTGGATCCGGATCCGACCACACCGCCCGGAAAAGGCGCGATGGCGCCGGCGATCCGCTTCATGGCCTTGATTGCCTTCTCGCAGGCGCCAAGTCCGTGGCGCGAACTCTTCGCGAAGACCAGAAAGTTGCCGCCTCCAATGGCTTTGGTGATGCCCGTGGTCTCCTCGCACATGAACTCCCCGTGCATCACGGGCACCCGCCAGTAGCGGGTGCCGTCGAGTTTCTTGGAGATCTGGTGGCCGTCACCGAAAAAGCGCAGGCTCTTGCCGAGCGGGATCTTGTCCGGGGTCTTCAGTCCGGAATAGCAGGCCGCGGTGGCCGTGGTCATCACCGACTGGCCGACGCGCTTGAGAACCTGCTCGGCAAGCTGCTTGGTGGACATGGCAAAGATGAGCACGGAGATGCCTGGCCGACCATCCGGCGTGTGGTTGATGTCGAGTTCCGCCTCGATGGCTGCCTCGCAGCCGCAGCCGATAACCGAGGAGGCAAAGCCGGTCAGCGAGTTGGCGGCGCGGTACGCCCACTTATGTGTCATCGCGGTGATGATGAGGCGCGTGGCGCGCATCGGGAAGGCCTCTGCGAAGGTGTCCTCGATGACAACCCCGTTGATCTTTTTCATGCGCGACGCCCTGTGTTACAGGGGTGTACGATGATTCGGCCGCGTCCGTGCTGCGTGATCTCCTCGTCGCCGACGCGAAAGTTCTCCATGCGCACGGTGTGATACTTGTCGAAGTAATCCTTAAGGGGCCGCTCGATGCCCTTGTCGTAATGCGGCCGCACGACGTGGGTCGCGCCCTGGGTCACCGCGACCAGCTTCCCGTTGCGCGCCACCAGATCGCCGTCCTTGAACACGTACTCTGGGGCGGCGAACATCTTCTCGCGATCGGCGTGTTCGCGATATACAGTGATGTCGGCAACGGCGCCGCTTCCCAGGTGACCGCGATCCTTGAGGCCCAGGCTGCGGGCCGGCGCGGCGCGAGTCATGATGGCAATGTCGTAGAGCGAGTATTCCCGCTCGATACTGGCGAGTGTGCTCATCGCTGCGGCATCCTTGTTGATCGTCGCCAGCATGTCGTTGCGGAATGAGCGATCCATGAGCAGCCGGATGAGGTGCGGATAAGTCGAGAAGGGCGCGCCGTTTGGATGGTCGGTGGTGAGAAAGATCCGCCAGGGATCGTCCGCTAGCAGGAATAGCTCAAGACCGATCGCCCACTGCAGGGCATTGACGAAGCTTTTGTCCCGGTAGCGGAAGGGCACCACACCGCAACCCGCGTCACATTCAATGTCCATGACTACCCATTTCTTCGGGTGGGCGTTGGCGCTTCCGGCGTACTGGCGCATGGTGTCGCCGGAGGCGGTCACCGTCTGCCCGAACATGATCTGCCCGACATCGATGGAGATGTTCTTTTGCGCGTTCACCATTTCGGCTATGCGCGGCGCGCCGGAGGAGAACTTACGGTCGCCCTCAGTGCCGTAGCCGTGAAACTGGACGTGCGTTAGGTGCATCGGCAGGCCGTCGATGGCGGCGATACTGTTGAGCGTGGTCTCGACATTCCCCGGCATGCCCAGGTTGCAGCCGTGCACGTGCAACGGATGCGGCACGCCCAGTTCGTGTACCGCCCGCGCCAGCGTCTGCAGGATCTGCCGTGGTGTTACCCGGTAGTGGCTGTGTTGCTCGTCCAGATCCAGTTTGCGTTGGTTGAACTTGAAGGCGCTGATGCCGCCTGGATTGACCACCTTGATGGCGAGCGCCTGAGCCGCCTCCAGTGTCCAGGCGACATAATCGTTGATCTCGGGCTGGCTCTTGCCGGCCGCCAGCATGCGCAGGAAGAAGTCGTCGTTGCCGAGCAGCACATAGGCGCCTTTATCAACGATGGGGGTATCCGCCATCTCCATGTGCGCCTGACGGGCATTGACGGGCAGCATGGCGGGTTCGAAGCAGGCGGTATAGCCCATAGCCGCGTAGTGATAGCCCGCGGTGAGCGTGGACGGCACGGCGCGGCCGCAGCCGGAACGGGTGATCTTCGTGCGCGGGACTTCGTTGCCGCGATGATCTTCGGGCAGCATGCTGCGTGCGATCGTGACCTTGCCGCCGCCGATATGGGTGTGGATGTCGATGGCCCCGGCCATGATGACGCGGCCGCTGACATCGTGGGTCCTGTCGATCGCGACGTCGACGCCCGGCACACCGACGATCCGGCCGTTCTGCATGTAAACGTCGCGAACTTCGCCGTTCACTCCGTTCGCAGGGTCATAGACGCGGCCACCGGTCAGTCGTATCAGCATCGGATGGTGTCGATTACAGGTTCTCTTGCAGGCGGCTGAGCGCGGCCGCAACGGAGAGTAATGGTGAATCGCGCACCTGGCGCAAGGGCAGGGAAACGACCCCGTCGCAGCGGACGAGCTGGCCGCTGTGGTCGACCCCGGGTGTGGCCACCGGCACGTAGACCTCCGGCCGCGTCTTGAAGTGTGCGTGGGGGACCGCGAACACGATCACCGGGACGTCCGTGACCGGCGGCGGCCGGTCGGCGAATGAGGAGATCCATACCAGCACATCGACGGTGCCGCTCTTCAAGAGCTCCTGGGTGGAGAATCGCCGCGGATCAAATTCCGGGTAACCGCGGCTGAAACTGGTGCGCAGCGGATAGCCGCTCTGCCAGCCGCAGACACTGGCTGCGGAAAGACCGCCATCGTTGCCCGCGAGCGGGAAGCCGGCGAAGCGGGTAAAGTGGTTGAGGTCGCGTACCAGGTGGCAGATCCCGTCCACGATGAGATCGGCGTTGGACCACTTGAGCTGGCCGGGCGCCCAGACGACGACGCCGTACCGCGCCGCCTTCATCTTCTCCACCAGCCCCTGCAATTCGGCCAGCTTGATGCCGGCCACGGTACGGGCGGTAAGCCTGGCGCCGGCGAGGAGAGCGCGGATCGCGGACAGCACTTCGGCCAGCCGATCGGGATTGCACTCCAGCAGCCCTGGCTCGCGGCGCGAAGGACCGCGGCCGGCCGAGATATCAAGGCCACGGCCGATATAGACGATCTCGCGCGCGCCCGGCTTCAGACCAAACAGGGAATACTCGGTCCATACCGCGCGTTCGAAGAAGCGCGGAAAGTCCGAGACCGCATCGGTCCCTACGAAGAGCAGGAAATCGGCACGGTTCCTGATCTCGGTCATCGTCGTGTTGATCCAGCCCTGCTCCTGCAGAATGAGGAAGTTGCGCATCGCGCCTGTACTGTGCATGTGATCCACCACGCCGCCGGTTTCATCGGCCAGCGCCAT
>JBQTIC010000052.1:0-7327 GCA_052388435.1 Chromatiales bacterium
GCCTTCGCCAGCGACACCGCGATCGCCGCGCCCATTCCGCCCGATGCGCCGGTCACCAGCGCTGTCTTGCCTTCGATCTGCATCATCCACCCCCTGCGCCATAGCTCGCTATCGAACCGATACCGTCTATCCTGCCGTCACGCGCTTCAGGCGCATGCCGTGTATACACAATATGAGTTTAGACCGACAAACGCATGTGAGCCTTATCGGAATCGTTGGACGAAGAGCGCCACGAACGGGAAAGTTACTAACCGTTAGGTAACCGTCAGAAACTACGCCAGAGGCACTTGAAAGACCACACTTCGCTCAGGCTGAATTGCAGCCTGTTCAACCAATAGAGGATCAAGTCATGCGTAATGCAAAGCGTGTTGTGTTCGGTAACGTCGTGAAGGCCTCAGCGTTGTCACTGGCGCTGATCACTACCGCCCAGGGCGCCGACATCGGTTTTCGGCCGTGGGCCGTCCCTGTGACACCGCAGTTCACGCAGACGGGGCCCTACGTCGCCTACGAGGGAGTGGGCGACATCGGTTTCCGCCCGTGGGCCGCGCCCGTGACACCGCAGTTCACGGAGACGGAACCTTACATCGCCTACGAGGGAGTGGGCGACATCGGTTTCCGCCCGTGGGCGGCATCTGCAACCCCGGCGGTGGTGGTGGAGGTGGCAGCCCAGTAACACGCTGCGACTACTGTGGCCCGAACGGGCGCGCCCGGATTATCTGATCTCTGAAGCCGTTACCGAGTGATCTGGCATGAATCGGACTACACGGTAGGCTCTAAGAAGAACGGGCGCCGGGCGCGCCCCGCCTCTTGAAACAGCCATGCAAACTTCACGCAAGCCGTCAGCACTCCAGAAGCTGCAGCATATCGTGCTGTCGAGCGCGATTCTGCTCAGCGCGCTCTTACCGCTTTGGGCGCGTGCCGACTTCGATGAATTCGACGTGGTCAATCCTCCGGGACAGCTTGTCGATGTCGGCGGTTATCGCCTGCACATTTATTGCGAGGGCGAAGGCACGCCGACCGTCGTTATGGATGCCGGCCTTGGCGGATCCGCGCTCGAATGGCTGCCGGTGCACGGAGTCATCAAGAACCACACCCGCAGTTGCGTCTACGACCGCGCCGGCTACGGCTGGAGCGATCCGGATCCGCTACCACGCACCAGTTCGCGGATCGCGGACGAGCTTTCTCTGCTACTGCAAAAGGCCGCCATTCCGGGGCCATACACCCTCATAGGTCATTCGTTTGGCGGCTACAACGTGCAGTTGTTCGCGCGCCGTCACGCCCATCTTACCGCCGGCCTGGTGCTGGTCGACTCCTCGCACCACGAGCAAGTTCAACGTTTCCAGGCGCGGCCCATCGGCTATAACTTGCTGCCTGAGAACGTCGGCGGATTGCTCATTATGAGCGGCCGACCCGTGATGCCGGCGACCATGCCGCAAGAGGCTGCAATCAAGGCCGGGTTATTGCTGTCGCGCATGCAGACCCGCCTGACGATTGCCAATGAACTGATCCATTTTCAGGCGAGCGCTGATGAGGTGCGCAGCGCCGGCAGCATGCCGCCGGTGCCGCTGGTGGTGCTGACCCGCGGCGTCAGCGAACGCCTTCGCGACGACGATTCAACCCGCGCCCATCTCATCGAAGCCGTGTGGCGGCAATTGCAGCATGAACTTGCCGAGTTGAGTCCGCGCTCGATCCAAGTCATCGCCGGACAGAGCGGCCACCACATCCATCTTGATCAACCCCGGCTGGTGAGTGACGCCGCGTTGCGCGTGGTCGAGATATGGCGGCACGGCAGCCCGGCGGCGGAGCGCCAATTTGCGGCCCGAGGCTGAACTATTAAGGCTCGCACAAATGATTAACACACTCCTTCACCCGCTTTCGGCGCCCCCGCATCGTGTCCAGGTCGATCTGTGCCGTAACGCGGCGATCAAGGCACCCATGGCGCTGTCCGATGCGCGCGATCCTGTGGAATGCGATATCACGGAACAGGCGGGATGGCTGGCGCAGCAGTCCGCCGAACGCGGCTATTCCAATCTCGATGAACTGCTCAGCAAGGCCCCGGACGTCTATCTACGACTCGCCGTGCTGTGGCGGCGGACTCACCCGCTGTTCAAGGCGGCATGAGACATTTCAATCCCGGATACCAGCGACCCGAAGGCGACAGCTCCATTGACAGGCAGTAGGAGCGCTGTAGCGAACTCCGCCGTCCCGCAGGTTACTAACCGTTAGAAACTACGCCGGCAGCGCCTTCCCGCCCACACTTCCTGCGCACGCTGCAGACGCGGCGTGGGCATCAATTCAAAGTGGAGGAGGTATGATCATGAACACATCATCTCTGTTTACGCGCAGCCTGTTCGTGTTGTTTGCCGTCGGCCTGCTCGCCGCGAGCGGCTGTGCCACCCAGGGCGGTTCGACTGGCGCCGGCGCCGGTTCCATCGCCCAGTCACACAAGGCCTACAAGGAAGCATGGGACCGCCACGATGTCGGCGCCATCGTGGCGCAGTACGGCCAGAGCGGCACGCTTGACACTCCCGCGACCGGCGGCAAGGTGCAAGGCGAGGCGTTGGCCCAGTGGCTGGGCGCGCTGTTCACCGCGATCCCCGACCTTCATGTCGATATCTTGAGCAGCAACGTTTCTGGCGATACGCTCAGGGAAGAGTGGGTGATCAAGGGCACCTGGACGCAGCCGTTCCCCGGCGGACCGCTGGCGGGCGCGAAGCCATCCGGCAGGTCGTTCACGGTACCCGGCTCCGGGTTCTACCGTTACCAAGACAACAGGATCGTTGCCGGTCGGCACTATTTCGACAACATGTCGTTCCTGACCCAGCTTGGCGTCATCCCACCGCCCGGTCAGTCGCAGACCAAAGCTCAGTAATGGGTCGGCAGGGACGCCCGGCTCGGAACTGGGCTAAGCTTGTACAGACCTCGAGGAGACCGTTCCCATGAGCGCGGTGATGAAACTCCGTGAGTTTTCCAGCTACCCCGTACACCCCTCCGTAGCGACACCGCCTGCGTCCAGCCAGTCGCAAATGGACACCGCCATAAAGCGGCTGCGCGAGGGTGCATCGCGGTTCGCGCGTCTGTCCCTCGACGAGCGCATCCGGCTGGCAGCAAGCATGCAGCAAGGCTATCTGCGCGTGGCCGAACGCAGCGTGCAGGCTGGTTGCCGCGCCAAGGGCATCGCACTGGGCACGCCGGCGGAAGCCGAAGAATGGGCGACCGGCCCGTGGGGAATCATCAGGCAGCTTCGTCTTATCCGCGAGGGACTGCACGCGATCAAGACTCGCGGCAACACCCCCGTCGGCCCGGTAAGCCGGACAGCGGACGATCGCTTATCCGTGCGCGTGTTTCCCGGCAACACTATTGACGGCCTGCTGTTTAAGGATGTGACCGTCGATGTGCGCATGCAGGCCGGCGTGGACGAGCAGACGCTCGACTCCGCCCGTGGCGGCTTCTACAAGAAGCCGTCCCACGACGGCCGCGTGGTGCTGGTGCTGGGCGCGGGCAACATCGCCGCCATCGCGCCCATGGATGCCCTCACGGTAATGTTCAACGACAGCAAGGTGGTGCTGCTCAAGATGAACCCGGTGAACGCCTATCTTGGGCCCTTTATCGAGGAGGCGTTCAAGGACGCCATCAAGCAAGGTTTCGTCGCTGTCGTTTACGGCGGTGCCGAAGAAGGCCGCTACCTCGTCTATCACCGCGACATCGACGAGGTGCACATCACCGGCTCGGACAAGACCCACGATCAGATCGTCTGGGGACCGCCCGGCGTGGAACGCGAGGCGCGCATGGAGCGCAACGAGCCGCTGCTGAAGAAGCCTATCACCTCCGAGCTCGGCAACATCTCGCCGGTCATCATCGTGCCGGGTCCGTACACCGACAAGGAGCTGCGCTTCCAGGCCGAAGACGCGGCGAGCTATTTCATCATGAACGCCTCCTTCATGTGCTGCGCGAGCAAGATGCTGGTATTGCCCAAGGGCTGGAGCGGCAGCGACACCTACGTGCAAGGCATCGAGCAGGTATGCGCCACCCTGCCGCCACGCAAGGCGTACTACCCCGGCGCCGAGGATCGCCTGCAAACGCTCATCAAGGGGGGCGCGCAGGTAAAACAGATCGGCAGCCCCGCGCCGGGGACGCTGCCGTGGACATTCGTGTCCGGTCTGGATCCGTCGCAACCCGCGGATCCACTGTTCATGCTGGAGCCCTTCTGCGCCATGCTCTCGGAGACCCGGCTGGGAAGTGCCGACCCGGTCGCGTTCCTGGGACCATGTCCAGTTCCGGTGTCACGGACGGCGCCCGTGCGGCTGACGGGTCGTCACCACGGCCTGCGCTTGGGAACATCAGCGGGCGTCTGCAAATCCCCAGGCGCTACACGCTACCCCCTTTGGCAAAAGGGGGGTGGGGGCATTTGTGATGGCAAAGATAAGGATGAACACAATGAACGCACCTGCGCAGACCGAATACGTTCTCGGGCACAACGAAGCCGAACTGCAGCGGCTCATCAGACAGTCGGCGTTTTACGCGGAGTTCACCGAGGACGTACTGCGTCGCGCAGGCTTGAGTACGGGGATGCGTGCGCTCGATATCGGCTGCGGCGCGGGCGATGTCTCATTGCTGGCGGCGCGTCTGGTAGGGCCTTCCGGGCTGGTGATCGGCGTGGACCGATCCCTGGAAGCGCTTGCGCTCGCCCGCGGGCGGGCTGAAGCGGAGCAGGTGCAGAACGTCAAGTTTCTTCAAGCCGATCTGACCGATCTGGAGTTTCCGGAGTCATTCGACGCATTGATCGGCCGCTTCGTGCTCATGTTCCTGCCGGATCCGGCCGCCGTCCTGCGCAGGCTGGCACAGCATGTGCGCGCGGGTGGCATCATCGCTTTTCAGGAAATGGAAATCGGCGCCGCGCGTTCTTCGATGCCGGACACGCCGCTGTGGCAGCAATGTAGTGATTGGATCAAGACCACTTTTGAGCGCGCCGGCGTCGATATCCAGATGGGACCGAAGCTCTATGCCACGTTCCGGCGCGCCGGCCTGCCGGGTCCGCAGATGAATCTGCATGCGCGCATCGGCGGTGGACCGGATTTTCACGGTCCCGAGTACGTCGCGAGCGTCGTATCAAGCCTGTTGCCAATGATGGAACAGCACGGCGTCGCCACCGCCGCACAAGTGTGCATCGACACGCTCGCCGCACGCTTGCGCGAGGAACTGACAAGGCAGGATGGCGTCAGCATTCTTCCTTCGCTGGTTGGCGCCTGGACGCGGAAGCCCATTGAGGATGTCATTCCGGGCAGGCCGCAAAGCGGCCTTGACCCGGAATCCAGTTAAAAGACTGGATGCCGGCCCCGGCTTACCAAATGCCGGGACAGGCCCCCGCCGGCATGACGACATACGGGTCACCAATTACGCAAGGCGTAATAGCAGAATGAATCGTCACCGGCTACCGCCAACCGCGCTGACGGGTTTCCGGGTCTACACAGGCGCAAAGTCGTTGCCCGTTGCAGCCGGCATTGGTATTATCTTTATGTCATAAAGGTATTACCAACGCATCGAGAACATGAAAACGTTATCGCTAAAGCTGCCGGATGAACTTGCCGCACGCCTCAGCCATGCGGTGCGCAAGCAAGGACAAACCCAATCAGAGCTGGTGCGGAAGGCCGTTGAACGCTATCTGCGGGACTCGCATAAGGCGGTGGAAGGCTGTGTCCTCGATCTCTGCGCCGATCTTGCCGGCTGCGTGCGCGGCTCGGCTGACCTCTCTTCCAATCGCAAGCACCTGCGTGGCTACGGCGAATGAGACGCCGTGCCCTGATCGATACCGGACCGTTGGTTGCTTATCTCAACGCCAGGGACCACTATCACAGTTGGATAAAACAGGAGTTCGCAGATCTCACTCCGCCTCTGTTCACGTGCGAGGCGGTAATATCGGAAACGTGTTTCCTGCTTCGTCGTTGGCCGCAGGCGAGTCAAGCCGTCCTGGAGCTCGTGAGGCGCGGAGTGCTGATGACCTCCTTTCGTCTGGATGCCGAAATAGTGGCTGTACAGCGCTTGATGAAGCGCTACGCCAATGTGCCGATGTCGCTGGCCGATGCGTGCCTGGTGCGGATGGCGGAGCTTCTGGCCGATAGCGTGGTCTTGACGTGTGACGGAGACTTTCGCCGCTACCGCAGGCATGGAAGACAGCTCATCCCGGTGGTGACGCCCGACCCACAGTAATCCATGCGCTACGCGAGCCCCGCAAGCTGTATCAGCCCTTGCTCGCGCAGCCGCAGGTCTTCGTCAAGCCAGATTCCCTGGACCGCAGGCTTGCGGCCGCCGCTGAGCGCCAGCACCTTCTCGCGCTCGATGCGCGCCTCCTCCTCGCGCTCGAGTAACGTGTAGACCACGCAGAGCCAGAAGTGATTGGGGATGAACACGTCTGTCAACCCGGTGCCGCGCTTGAATGCCGCAATGGCCTTGTCGTACTCCTCCAACACGAAATAGCAGAAGCCCAACGCAAACTGGTAGAAGGCGGACGGATGGGGATTGAGCCGCATCCCCGTCTCGATGGAGTGCAGCGCCTCCTCGCCGCGGCCTGCCGCCGCGAGGGTCATGGAAAGGAAGAGGTAGGCGTCGGCGTTGTTGGGGTCCAGGGCAACTGCCCGCCAGCCGGCGGCGATGGCGGCCTCGCCCTGCTTGCGCCAGAGCTGCACCCAGCAGAGCACGGAGTACGCAGAAGGCGTCTGGGGGTCGAGATCGACGGCCGTTCTGGCGCACTCGAAGGCGCGCTCGAGGGTCTCATCACGGGGGTCCAAGAAGAAGATCCATTGAAAGGCGAGGGTGCGTGCAAGACAGGCGTGGGCAAAGGCGTAACGCGGGTCGAGCTCGATCGCCTTCGCTAACAGTGCCCGCGCCTCTTCGACGGATGCTGGCGTGTACACCCAGAAGCGCTCCAAGCCGCGCAGCAGCGCATCGTGCGCCTCGATGCTCACCGTACCCTCGTGGCCGATGCGTTCCTGTTCAGTGCCGCTGAGCTTCACCTGCAAGACGGCAACGATGCGTCGCGTGACATCGTCCTGCACCGCGAAGATGTCTTTCAGCTCCCGGTCGTAACGTTCTGCCCACAGGTATGCGTCTGAAGTGGTGTCGACGAGCTGTGTGGTGATGCGCACACGCTCCCCCGAGCGCTGCACACTGCCTTCGAGCAGGTATCTGACGCCCAATTCGGTGCCGATCTCCTCGGCCCGCTTCGATAGCCCCTTGTAGACGAACGAGGAGTGGCGGGAAATGACGAAAAGCTCGGAAAGCCTCGAGAGCTCCGTGATCAGGCCGTCGGTGATGCCGTCGGCGAAGTACT
>JBQTIC010000053.1:0-22465 GCA_052388435.1 Chromatiales bacterium
AGTCCAGGATGGGCTTATTCAGAGCTTCCTTAACTTGGTTCGAACTCTGGACGGTGCACAAAGCGTTCTTATCCTATTTCGGTGACGGAGCACAAGCGACGATCCTGAACATACAATTCAGATGCGACGGCCGTCACACCTAGTCAGGCTAGCGGGTGGCCGCAATCCCATGCCACGAGGCCAGAAGTGACGGTGCGCCGAAGGTGGTTGGTGCCGCTGTCTCTCTATCCTCTGCGACTGACCGAAGGGAGTACGCTGCACTGTGTCCCGCGCCGCGCGCTTTTCATAAAAGGCCCAGCTTACGTAGCCCCGTATTGTTCTTGGCGCCACAGGATGGAAATGGATGTCATCGACACCGCCGGCCGGCTCGCCCGCGAGGCGCGAGGCGAAGAAGTAGTCGATGTCATGGTCCCGCATCGTCCACGAACAAAAGTTCCGAGTTGAGATCGAGGTGCCAGAATGACAGGGTCGAGCTAAGGGCGGGGATTAGCGTGTTGCGTAAACCACACCTCCGCGTCCTTCGAGCGCACGAGTGCATCGACGGGCACTGCCGGATCGCCGTCTGCGGATCGACACCGATGAAGGTGCCACGCGCATCGTCGTGTGGAAAAGAGTAGCCTCGGCGACAGTCTCTTCCAATTGTTCGACTTCTTCACCCTCGTGGGCCAGATCCTGCGCGCCGCGAGACCGGCGAGCGCCGCCGCGCGGGCCACGAATCGATGGCCGCTGCAAAAGGAAAGCCTTACCGGCAACCGAAATATTGAGGGTTACGATCCACACACGTCCCTCCTGTGTTGCGCTCATATTCCGAGCAACTTCACGTCTAGGGCACGCTCCACAAGCCAGACGGAGGCCATCACCGCGATGATGAGGGAACCGAGACCCAGCGCGACGCGCCGGTAAACCACGGTGCTGCGCACCGCGTAAGTGAGCGGCAGTAATGCGGAGACTATGGCGACCTGACCGACCTCCACGCCCACATTAAAGCCAAACAGCGCCAACACCAGCGAGTCCTGAGGCAGACCCAGATCGCGCAGCACGTTAGCAAAGCCCAGCCCGTGGACGAGGCCGAAACCGAATGCCACCAGCCAGCGCCGCTTATCCACCAGTGGCCAGAGGTTGTTAAGGGCAGCAAGCACAACTGAAAGCGCAATGGCCGACTCCACCCAGTGCGACGGCAACTCCACGACGCCCAGCGCTGCAAGGCTCAATGTTATGGAATGTGCGGCAGTGAAGGCGGTGACGATCCTGAATACTTCCCAGAACGCCTGCCCGAAACGCTCCACTGCCAGCCAGCGCCCGAGCTCGCGGCGCAACACCGCCGGCAGCAGCAGGGTCAACAGGAACAGGATGTGGTCATAGCCGATCCAGATGTGCCACACCCCCTGGGCCAGATAGTTCGGAAAAGAATCGCGTGACGGGCTTTTCGCAAGATCGACGTGCAATTGCGAAGCTGCGGCACTCAACAACTGGTCGGCGAGGAGTTGGCCGTCTCCGTCGCGCACAGCGAGGTACTGCCGGTGGCCGCGCGCGAGTTTCGCGACTATCGGTACGCTTATGCCGATCCGGGATCCGGCCGTTTGCGCGAAACCGAGCCGAAAATGCAGCGCGTCACTGTCGTCGAGTTCAATCGCAGGAGGCTCCGCGCTGAGGCGCTGTTCATCAACGCTGACCTCGATCGCAGCGTTGCCGAGCTTCTCCAGATACGGGCGCGCGGCAGCGAATTCTGCAACGCTGACCGCCCCGTCGTTATCGGCGTCGATCGGAATGATGGCTTCTATGTCGCGTCGCGCGAAGGTGAAGTGCACCGCGAGCTCGGCGTCGCCCAACTTAAGCTCCGCTGCGCTCAGTCCGGGGTCGTGAGCATGCGCAGGGCACGCCAGAACTAGCAGCAGACCCGCCACCACGCCACGAACCCGAGTAAACATGTCAGTCAGCCCGGCAAACAGAAAGGGGCAGGCCGAAACCCGCCCCCCTTAAGCCCAAGCTGTATCAGGGCGCAGCGCCGTGATGACCGTGGATCCGCCCGTTCTGCGGGGTCGATTCATAGGGAAATACCTTGTTGAACGCCATATCGTTGAAGTCGACATTGTCGCCCGCAGGACCCTGAATGATCAGCGGATCGCCGCGCAGATCACTGATGAGGGCCGTGACGGCGATGTCTACGACGTCATCGCCAAACCGCCTGCCGTTCGGCCAACCGCCGGGAATTGTCCCTGCAGGAAATCCGGGCAGCCCAGGCTGTACCGTGCTGGTTAGTACATCGCCGCCAAAGACGCTCAAGCGCGAGAAGCCCGGATCATCAGGGTTGGTGCCGCTCGAGATCCCGTTGCCCGCGAACCGAATGGCGCCGGTCGAGAGATCTACCTTGATGAGGTCGGGGATGTAGATCGCCGCAATGTCAGTGCGATCGGTTTCGACAGCTGCGTTCAGACCGGAGCCTGGGATTACCAGCAGATTGATGAGCCTCGCCAGCTCGGGATTCAAGGCATATCTGCGGAACAGGCGGCGATCCTGGGTGGGGCTCGTGCGGCTGTAGAGATCCTTGTCCCTGATCGCAACCAGCCCCTCATTGAACAGCGGATTGCCCTGGCGCGCGACCTGGACGAACTCTCCGCCGCGTCTCGGACTGCGATCATCGCTCAAGATCGTGACTTTACGGCGGCTGGTTGTCCCGTACACCCCCGCGATCTGCTGATCACCGCCCAGTTCGTCTATGGGGATCTCCAAGGCCATCAAATGCAGGTTGAATCCGCCCTGGGAGTCCTTTCCAGGGTCGCGCAGTTGCAGCAGATCGAAGATGGCCTGTATGTCGGCATAGAAACCGTCATCGCGCTGTCCGGCAAACACCTTGTAGCCGTCGTCCAACTCAAAGATCGTCTGGCTCGTGTATTTGTCCAACTCCCCTTCCGTGGCCACACCCTGCCTGGCGGGGTTCTCACCGTTGTCACCCTCGTTGTAGAAAGGCGTGGCGATGCCCTGGTTATTCGGAGGCACCACGCCGCGGCCAAGCCGGGTTCGTTTCCCCGTGCGGTGATCGACCTTGGTCACCGTGTAGGTCTGGGTCAGGTTTTGATTGGCGTCATCGACGTCATTGATCACGCCCAGGTAGGATTGCAGGATGGTTCTGTTGTTCTTGAACCGGGTCTTGAACCTGAACTGGTAGCTCACCGTCGCGCGTCCGGTAGCGACATCGTCGCCCAGCGCGACATGGATCTCGTAGAGCACGTTGTCGTCGAAGTTGAACTTGTTGGGACCGATACCCGGTTCCTCGAACGGATATACTCCTAGCGCCACAACGAGGCTTTTCTCGCCAGCGTCTTCATCGACGAAGGCATACACATCCGTGGTGTTGGCCGCGTCATCGAGTGTAATCAGCGGGGCGTCCATATGGCTTGAGGCGAATGAGGAACCGCTCGCGATCGTCAGCGTAGCGGTCGCTGCCCCGACGATCAGTTGTTTGATGATGGCTTTCATAACACCCTCCTGTTAACGTGGGGATTGTTCCTGGCGTACCGAAACATCCGACGCCAGACCGGTTTCCTGCGACTGCAACGCCGCAGATTCTTTGGCGAGCTGCGCCCGTTCCGAAGGCAACAGCATCTGCTGAATGGCTGTGGCCTTGTCCAGCCAGCGTTGAGCTTCCCCGTTCTGGCCCGATGCTGCCGCAATCACGCCTGCGTGATAGAACAGGCGTGCGTCCTCGGTGCCTTCTGCCAGCGCGCGCTCGCTGTATTTGCGCGCTGCTTCGATGTTTCCTGTGGTCCTGAGCGCCCAGGCCAGGGCATCCAGTGTGATGACATCGGCGCGTACCTTCAGCTCCTGCTGCGCCAGCCGAAGCGCGGTATCGATGTTGTCACCAACCGTGGCCAGATACAGTGCATAAGTCCTCGGGTCATCCGCAGCACCGCGCTGCATGAGCTGCCCCTGCACACCTTTCGCCTCTTCGGCACGACCTGCCGCTTGCAGCGCTTCTATCAGGGCCCACCGATATTCGGGCAGTGGATTCAGCTCGGCGGCACGCCTCAGCAACGTGACGGCTTCGGTGTTCTTTTCCTCCGCCAGCAACAGCTCCCCGCGCGCCAGCAGCGCCGGGGCGTAATCAGGTTGCAAGGCCAACGCCGCCGAGATCTGGTCCGACGCCTTCTGCGTGTGGCCTGCTTGCAGTTCGTAGCGTGCGAGACGCACGTATGCCCAGGCGGATGATTCAGGGTCGCGCGAGCTGCCCCCGCCTGCTGCCATCTGCATCAGCTCGATCGCTCCTGCCAGATCGCCTCTGAGCCAGCGTATATGCGCGGCGCGGCTGTAGGCTTGCGGCCCGGGCTTCTGGTCCATCATGCTCTGGTATGCCCCGACTGCCTCATCGAGCTTGCCTTGCTCCATCAGGACATCGCCGAGCAGTCCGTAGTCGAACCACAGGCCGCGGGTCTTCACAAGTTCGCGCGCAAGGGTCTCTGCCTCCATGAATCTGTGCAGGTTGTGCAGGACATGGCCCCGCAGCAGGAGTGCCTCGGGGCTCTGCGGCTGCTTCGCATCGAGACACAACGCCGTCTGCTCGGCCAGTTTGTAGAACCCAAGGTCATAGCTCGTACGCGCCTTGGCCACATAGGCCCAACCGAGCCGCTCAAGAGGCGCAACGGAATCCGCGGCGCGACCCGCTTCCCCCTGCCAGCGATCGATCTCTCGATCGGCGCGGTCTGCGCCGCTGTGGGGCGCGAGGGCCACCGCACAGGGTTCGCTTACAATGCCGGACGCCTCTGCACGCTCAGTGCCTCTCGCCGCAGTGGAAGTCTCGTTGTCAGTGCTGCAGCCGCCCAGCGTTGACAACCATATCAGCACTGCAGCACCGGGCGCCGCGGTTTTTCGAGGTCTTGCGCTCACTGAACCCGGCAGATGTGGCCAACTGGATAGCACTGGGTCTCCCTGTCTGAACTAAGTTCTTGCTACAGCAATATACGCAGCCCGCCCGCTTTTGGACGCAGTGATCCATCCCGTCCCTGGTGACCGCGCTCTGGAGGCCGTTCGTAGTCGGCGTTGAACCGCTCGAATTCGTGGTACTCGCGCGGGATTGAATGGATGTGCATGCGCCGTCCCACCTCACGCCAGAAATAAAACAGCGCCACGCGCTCGCGCTCGTTGAGCGGCCGCCAGCCGAAGCGGGCGATCCAGCGGATCGGCTCGTAGATAAAACCGGACAGTACGTACAGGAAGTCCTCGTTCGAGATCCGGAAGCGGGCGTGAATCGCATTGATGCGCTCGATGGCCGCGCGCCCGCGCCCGCTGTCGTAGCCGTGCTCCAGGATCTCGCTCACCAAGAGATCGGTGTCGTCGTAGTGCTTCTGGGGCCGGCGCACGAACTCGCCGGTCCGGCCAAGCAGACCTGAAATGCTGGGCACACAGAAGGTGCGAAACAACGCGAACTCGAGCGAGCGCGTGAAGTCGAACGGGAACTCGTAACAGACGAGCCGCCGCACGATCTGCTGGTGCTCACATGGCGCATCCATTGGCTGCTCACCGCGTGGCCGGGTGTTCATGCCGCACTCCCCCCGTACCGCTCCCTGAAGAAAGCACGACCCTTATGGGAACGGTATTAATTCTGTTGACGCCGGACAAACGATTCGGCGTAGGCCGCTGCCCGAATTCTCAGGATCGGATCGTCGGAAGGCTCAATACCGGCCGGTAACGCGATTGGATTGAACATGATGCCGTCGCATTCCTGGCCGGCGGCCTTGGTGACCGACAGCTTGCCGACATGAACGCGCTCGCGAGTATCAGGCCACACCGCAGTCGGATCGTTGATGGGATCACCCTCTTCGGCAAGTTGGACATGCACATCGAAGTCCGAGGGCCCAGCCGCCAGACGTTTCCGGAGGTCTTCCGTCAGGAAGTCATCCGATACCGTCTTGGCTTCCTCTTCCGACAAGCCGACCACACCTCCTACCGGCTCGAATTGCCAGCGGCCGAAAACGGACTGTCCCGCGTCGTTGGTGAACTTGAAGGCATTGACACCAAAGTGTGGTGTGGTGAGGTAACTGTTCGGCAGCGGATGCGCTTTGAGCCAGGCGCCCTGCAGTGTGGTCTCAGGATGGGCCTTGCTGAATTCCTCGACCTTGACCGGGTCCGGCTCACCGGTTGCCGGATCGGCCTTGCGCACCCTCAGAAACTGCAGGGCGTCTTCCGGGGTGCGCGCGAAAAACATCGGCGCTGAAATCATCACCAGGTCTGTGATCTCGTCATCGGGCAGCGCGAAACGGATCGCCATGCCACGGGCGGTGTTGGTCTTGTCAGAGATAGCAGGGTTGCCGCCACCCATCGAGAAGCGGATTACTGCCGGTACCGACTCGCCGGCAAAGTGCGGCGCCTTTGACAACTGCGCAGCGTCACTCGTGGCCTGGAACGTTCCTGCCGCGCAGACACCCTTGGCATGCGAGGCCCGCTTGCCCGCATGCTGGCCGAAGATGCCGTTCAGCGCGTCGACCAGATCCTTACCCGTTACCTCGGCAGCCGCAGGAGCGCCAAACAGTGCGCGGGAAACGACGCAGATTAAACCGATACGTTGGAACATGTGCATACGACTCTCTCCCAATGTGAATGGATTGCTGTGCGCAGTTGCAGGACACATTGCCCCTAGTCGCCGTGGAGTCACGCGACGCTGTCGCTGCGTCCTGCAATGTCCTATTAGTCGGACGAGACGGCAGATTGTTATACTGTCGGCCTGTCCATGATCGGCGACTCGCGATGACCGCTCCGGCAACTCACGGTGATGATGCGCATGCGCTGCACGCCGAGTGCCAGCACTGTCGTCCGACGCTATACAAGCTCGCGCTGCTGCAGTTGCGCGACCACGATGCGGCGGAGGATGCCGTTCAGGAGACGCTGCTAGCGGCCATCGAAGGCTTCGCCGAATTCCGTGGACGGTCTTCCGTCAAGACGTGGCTGCTCGCCATCCTGCGCTTTAAGATCATCGATAGCCTGCGAGCGCGCGCCATGGGTGCGCTTTCGAGGAGTGCGGAGGCAGAGGCGGACCTCGGCGACTTCGACGCCCTGTTCGACGAGGATGGGAATTGGGCCGAGCCAAAATCATGCTGGCGCGGGCCGGAGGAGGACTATGAGGAGGTCGAGTTCTTTCGCGTGCTCGAGACCTGCATGGAAAGGCTGCCGGAGAACACGGCTCGCGTGTTCATGATGCGCGAGTTCCTCGAACTGGATACATCCGAGATCTGCGAACGGGCATGCGTCACTCCCGGCAACGCGCGTGCGTTGCTCTACCGCGCGCGCATGAGCCTGCGTCAATGCCTCGACAAAAACTGGTACGAGGCGCCGGCCGCATGCGCCTCCCGGACGCGAGGGCGTTCGCGATGAGTGATGAACTCACGTGTCGCGACACAACCATCCTGGTGAGCGCCGCGCGCGAACGCGCGCTTACCGCTGTAGAACTCGACGAGCTCAGGGGCCATCTCGACTGGTGCGAGCGCTGCCAGGCTGCACGCGAACAATTCGAGATCCTGTTCCGCAGTGTCGAGCGCTACCTGCACGGTGACACGGCCGATGCGGAGATCCGTTGAGCTCATGGGTCCGTGTACCGGAAATGGCGCCGTTCGTAGAGGCACTACTTCGCCGGCGGGATCCCGCTTTAGCGGCCCCTTCCTGAGAAGCGCTTCAGGCGACGGCGTTTCGAGACCTGACGCGGAGTCAGGAGGTTGCGTCTACTCCTGTAGGGGTTGCTGCCCGTGCGGAACTCGAGCTTCAGCGGCGTGCCTTCAATATCCAAAGCCGCGCGAAACTGCTTCTCAAGGTAACGGCGATAGGCGCTGGGGACCGCTTCGGTCTGACTGCCGTGTATTACGATCCGGGGAGGATTGTGTCCGCCCAGGTGAGCGTAGCGCAGCCTGATGCGGCGACCGCGCACCAGCGGCGGCTGATGCAGTTCGACCAGGTACTCGAGTATCTTCGTCAGCCGCGACGCTGGCGGGTCGATGAACGCGCAAGCGTAGGCGCGATCGATCGACCCGAACAGATTGCCGACGCCACTGCCGTGCAGCGCCGAGACGTAGTGGACGCGGGCGAAATCAACGAAATCAAGACGCCGCTCGATGTCGGCTATCACCTGCTCGCGCTGTGCCTCGCTCAGACCGTCCCACTTGTTGACGGCGATGACCAGCGCGCGACCCGCCTCGACCACCTCACCGAGCAGGCTTGCGTCCTGGTCCGCTACCCCTTCATGGGCGTCGATGACCAGTATGACCACGTTGGCGGCGTCGATCGCTTGCAGCGTCTTGATGACGCTGAATTTCTCGACGCTCTCCTCGACGCGGCCGCGTCGGCGCACGCCAGCGGTGTCGATGAGCGTGTAGGGCCTGCCGCGTCGGCTGAACGGCACCGTGACGGCGTCGCGCGTGGTGCCCGGGACGTCGAAGGTAAGCATGCGCTCCTCGCCGAGCATGCGGTTGACCAGCGTGGACTTGCCCACGTTCGGACGACCGATCACGGCAATATGCGGACCCCTGCCGTCGGCATCGAGTTGTTCGATGATCGGCAGATCCGCGAGCACCGCGTCCATCAGATCGTGCAATCCAAGCGCGTGTGCACTTGAGACCGCTACCGGCTCGCCCAGGCCCAGCGCATGGAACTCGCCGGTCACCAGGTCTGCATTGAGCGACTCCGCCTTGTTGACGGCCACACGGATCCGCCTCCCAAGCGGGCGCAGTCTCCCCGCAATCGCTTCGTCCTGTGGCGCGAGACCCGCCCTGCCGTCTACGACCAGGATGATGGCGTCGGCATCGCGCGCCGCGCGCAGGGAGCTGTCGGTCACCAATCGTGACAGCGGATCATGGCGGTCGGTAATGCCCCCGGTGTCGACGAGCCAGTAGGGTCTGTCCCCTATCTGGCCGTGGCCGAACTGCCGATCCCGGGTCAGCTCCGGCGCATCGGCGACGATGGCGTCACGGCTGCGTGTGAGCTGGTTGAAGAGGCTTGACTTGCCGACGTTCGGGCGGCCGACGATTGCGACGACGGGCTTCACGACTGGGGCCTGCTCGACCCACAACTCTCAGAAACGGTTCAAAAACGTCGCGAGCGGGGGAAAAATCAGAGCACTACACGGGCGGTACATGATTCTGAGTCCGCGAGCAGCAAGGTGATGCCAGGGGCGGCAGCGTGTTGCACAGTTTCTCACTGGGGATAGAACGCGGCGAGTACGCCACCGGCGCTGTATGCATACAGTGCCCCGTTCTCCGTAACCGGCGGGGCGATGATGCGTGTCTCATCGACGCGGACGCGGGTGGCGAACCGGCCGTCCACGCGGCTCAGCCAGTGCAGATAACCCTCCACATCGCCGATCACGACGTGCTCACCGATGGTGACAGGCGCGGTGGCGGCGCGCGCCTTGAGCTTGTCCTGTTTCCAGATGGTGGTGCCCGACTCTCGATCGAAGGCCCACACAACGCCTTCCGCGTCGGTGAGATACACGTTCTGCTCATCGACACCGAGACCGGCGTAGGAAGAGGAATTGCGCGCCCACAGCAGTTCGCCGCTGGCAATCGACACGGAGGCCACGCGCCCCTGGTAAGTCGCAACATAAACCGTGTCGTCCATCAGCAGCGGCTCGCCGTCGATGTCGACCATGCGCTCGAGGTCAGAGCGACCGCTGCCCAGCGCGACCACCGCCTCCCACACGAGTTTGCCTGTCTTCAGATCGAGGGCCACCAGACGGCCATTGGCGAAGCCCGCGATGGCGAGATCATCGACCAGCAGCGGGGCGCTGCTGCCGCGCAGTGTGAGCGTTGGCGTTGAGCTCTCGTAACTCCACAGCCGATCGCCGCTCGCGGCGCCCAAGCCGGTGATGCTCCCGTCTCCGGTATGCACGACCACGACACCGTGGGCGGCCCTGGGCGCGGCAAGCACCTCGCTGGAGACGGCGGTGCGCCACGAGGGCGCGCCATCGGCCTCATTCAGCGCGAGGACTTCGCCCTCGCTGGTGCCCAGCAGTACGAGACCCTCGCCGACGCCGGGTCCACCTGATATCAGCGCGTCGGTATCCTTCTCCCAGATGACCTTGCCGGTGGCGGCGGTGTAGGCGGCTACCCGGCCGTGGCGCTCGGCAGTGTAGATTCGATCACCGAGCACTGCCGGTGCAAGCTTTAGAAACTGCTCGTCGGTGCCCTTGCCGAGACGCGTTGACCAGCCTTCCTTGACGTTGAGCGTCGGCACGAACTCCACGAGCGGCGCCGGTGGCGCGGCGTTGTCCTCCCCACCCATCCAGTTGGAGACGCTCTTGGAAACGCCCTGCCCGATACCTTTGGCGGCGCCGCAACCTGCCGCCGCGAACACGATCGCCATGACCAACAGGCCGCGTGGCAGCGCCGCCGGCATCATGGTGCGCCCTGGCGTGCGGCAATGGCCCCGCCGGAGGGGGCGATGCCGAGATTACCGAGCTTGAGCGCCAGCGCGCCTGACTCGTTGTGCTGCTCCTGCGGTTCGGCATTGGCGTAAGCCTTAAGGTACTGTTGGCCGGCACCATCCTTGCTGCCCTGGGCGAGCAGGACATCGCCGCGCAGCTCGGCGAGGGCCGCCGAGGGGTCAGCGGCCGGCAGCTTCTCCAGCTGCGCCCAAGCCTCACCCGGCTTGCCCGCCGCCAGGAGCACCCGCGCCATACGCATCCTTGCAATGCGCCGCAGCGACTCCTGCTTGCTGTGTTCCAGCACCCATTCAAGGTGCTGCGTCGCCGACGGCAGGTCTTGCTCCTGTACCGCCAGCTTAGCCAGCGTCAGCGCGGCAAAGGCGGCGTACGTGGTATCGCCGTAGTTGGTCACCACCTGCTTCGCGATCTCCCCCGCCCGGCTTGTCTGCTCCGACCTGATCGCGGTAGTTACTTGCGCGAACAGCGCTGAGGCAGCCTCAGCGCGATCCTCCTTGTGTGCCTGCCAGTAGCGCCAGCCGCTTATGCCGCCCAGCCCCAGCATCAAGCCGACGACGATGGGCACGCCGTTTTCCTTCAGCCACTTCTTTATCGCTTCGACCTGCTCCTGCTCACTGGTGTAGATGTCCACATCCGGCTCCCGAAAATCTGCGAAAAGCAGCGAATTATAAACGCCTGTCCCCGTAAAGGGTTAGCTGACGGTGGTTGCCCTCTGCTTCAGCCATTCCACCGCCGCGTCGCGAGGCAACGTGCGTTGTTCGCCGTCGCCGCGCAGCGGCCTCAGCGTAACCGTGCCCTGCTCCAGTTCATCGGGCCCGATGAGTATCCCCCAGCGCGCGCCGCTCTGATCGGCACGCTTCATCTGCGATTTGACGCTGCCGCCGCCACAATGCGTCAGCACCCGCAGCGCCGGCACTGCCTCGCGCAGCGTTTCCGCCCACTGCATGACTGGCGCGATGCAAGCCGCTTCAAGCGGCATGAGATACACATGTGGACTGCCGTCGAGCGGGAGCGCTCTGCCGCTTTGTTGCAGCAATGCGATGAGTCGCTCCATGCCCATCGCAAAGCCGATCGCTGGTGTCGAGCGACTGCCAAACTGCTCCACCAGGCCGTCGTACCTGCCGCCGGCGCAGACCGTGCCCTGTGCGCCGAGGTTCGTCGTGACCCATTCGAACACCGTTCTGGTGTAGTAGTCCAGCCCGCGCACCAGCCGCGGGTTCAAGGTGAACGCGATACCGGCATCCGTCAGGAGTTGCTTGAGGCCATCGAAGTGAGCGGCAGACTCGTGATCGATGTATGTGTCAAAAGCGGGCGCGGCGGCGATCAGCGCCTGCATTGAAGGTTCCTTGCTGTCGAGTATGCGCAGGGGGTTCGTCCGCAGGCGCCGTTGGCTGTCGGCGTCAATCTCATCCTCGTGCGCGGCGAAGTATGCCACCAGCGCGTCGCGGAACGCCGCGCGGGCGTACGGGCTGCCCAGCGAATTGATTTGAAGAACGAGCTCTTGCAGTCCAAGCCGCCGCCACAAACGCGCAGTCATGAGTATGAGTTCGGCGTCAATGTCGGGACCCGGCAATCCAAAAGCCTCCACCCCTATCTGATGGAATTGCCGGTAGCGCCCCTGCTGCGGCCGTTCGTGCCGAAACATCGGCCCTACGTACCACAGCCGCAGTGTCTGATTGTGCAGCAGTCCATGTTGCAGGCCCGCACGCACGCAGCCGGCGGTACCCTCGGGGCGCAGGCTCAACGACTCGCCGTTGCGGTCGTTGAAAGTGTACATCTCCTTCTCGACGATATCGGTGGTATCGCCGATGGAACGTTCGAAGAGCTGCGTAGCTTCCACGATCGGGAGGCGAATCTCGCGGTAGCCGTAGGCCTCCAGCACCGCGCGCACCTCGCCCTCGCACCATTGCCACAGGGGCGTCTCGGCGGGCAGCACGTCATTCATGCCGCGGATGGCTCGGAGCGGAGTCGCCACGTGTGAGCCTGCCAGTTACGGACCCGTGAATTCCGGCACGTGGAACGCGGTCAATACTCTGTCATTGCCCGACGAGAAAACCGTCAGCGGTAACCTTGAAACGGGCAACGGAGTTTGTGGAGAACGTGGATATTTCGAGCGGCCGGCCCTCGTAGCTGACCGCAACAGCCTCCGCATTGCCAATCTTGACGCGATACGGCAGCGCTCCCTGCACGGAGATCCGGCTGCCCTGCCTGCCCAAGTTGTAGTACAGCCGCTTATCGTCGGCGTCCATCACTTCGATCCAAGCGTCGCGGGCAAGCTCAAGCGTCAAAACGCGGTCACCAGGGGACGCTGCTGCAAGCAGGGGTGTCGACGATGCGGTGGACAGCTCGCTCTGCGAGGGTGGCTGGGCAGCCGGCACATTTCTATCGACTGGCACCGTAGGCGTATCGGCGGCTGCGGGCGGTTGCGCACCGGCCTCAGCACGCGGCACGCCAGGTGCGGGCTCCGCAAGATTGCTGATTGCCCCATAGGCTCCTCCCGTCGCCGCTTCCGGGGCAGGCGTAACTGCGCGGCTATCTGCCGTCGCGCCGGCAATGCCAGGCTCTGTGGGAGCAAGCGCGGGCAGCGCGCCTTCCTCACCCTCGATGACAGGATAAGTATCCCCGGGCCAAGGGCTCTCCGGCGCCGAGGCTACGACCTCCGGTGGCGGGGTGCCCGGGCTTGGCGTACCCGGCACGTTCATTACGTCCGCCCCCGCGTTGGCCGCCTGCTCTGCGCCCCACTTGGGCATGGTCAATGACGCGATAGAGCTGACCTCGTGTGTCTGCCAGAGCCATGTGCCGAGCAGGCCTACCAACCCCGCGACCACCAGGTAGGTGACGGCCCTGATCGGAAAATCGGTCGCCTGTACCTGCGGCTGCGGAGCACTGGCGTAGGGGTCGATATCCGGCGGCAGTTCGGCGTACTGGTCGTAGGCGGCGACCAGCGGCGCCGCGTCGATGCTGACCAGCTTGGCGTAGGCCCTCAGATAACCACGGGCATAGGTGGCAGCGGGCAGACTCTCAAAGCGTCCGTCCTCCAGGATACGCACCACATAATTGGATAATCGCAGCCGCGCCGCCACATCCTCAGCGTTCATGCCCTTCGCCTCGCGCGCCTTGCGCAAGAGCACGCCGATCTCCGGCGGGGTGAGGGCCGACGCTTCCGCTTCCACCTCGGACCGCATGCGCGCCATCACTGTTCGGTCTTCATAAACTCGCGCGTCTCCTCCGCATCCGGATATTTTCCCTTGAGCGCCATGCCATAGCTGGAGGCGGCATCCTCGTTGCCGAGCTTGCGTTCGATTTGCACTCCCAGCCAGAGGCTCTGCGACGTGTGATTCGCTACCTGACCGTAACGCTCCAGGTAGCCGCGCGCGGCGAGGTGCTTCTGCTGCTCGAAGCTCAACCTGGCCATCTGCAACAGGGCTACCGGCATCTCAGGATTCTTCGACAACGCCTCGCGCAGGTAGGTCTCCGCGCTCGTCTTGTCCTTTTGGCGCTCAAGTGCGCAAATGGCGGCGTTGGTATACGCGATGTCCGGTGTCTGGTAGAGCGGGTTCTGCACCGCCTTGGCGAAGAGCTGCTGGGCACGCGTCGGGTCGCCTTGCCGGCAGAGAAACTGCCCGTAATTGTTCAATATGCTCGCATCATTGGGCGCGAGATGGAGGGCGCGCTTGAAATTCTGCTCCGCCTTGCCGTTTTCTCCGAGCCTGGCGTAGAGCAGGCCCAGCACGTCGTAGACGCGGGGATAGCTCGAATCGGCGTTCAGCGCCTTCTGCAACTTCTTCAACGCCGTCTCGTTGTTCCCGGCCTTCATGTATTCCACGCCGAGCTGGGTGTTGATCTCGGCGAGTCGTGTGGACGTGCCCGCCTCCGTGGTGACCGGCTGATCGACGACCGCACCGGGTTTGCAGGCTGTGAGCAGCAGCATCAGTGCAAGAAATGGGTTGAGGTGAAGCAGAGACCTCATGGGCGTACCTCCTCCGTGGAGGATGGAAGCGGGGACATCGGACGGTGGCGCGCCGCGCGCGCCCTGACACGCCCCACCAGCTGCCCGCAGGCCGCATCAATATCCTCACCTCGTGTCTTGCGCGTGATCGTGATGAGGCCTGCCTCCTGCAGCACACTGCGGAAACAATCGATGGACTGCGCGGTCGATCGACGGTACGCGCCTCCTGGAAACGCATTCCACGGGATGAGATTCACCTTTGCCGGTACCTTCCGCAGCAGGCGGATGAGCTCGCGCGCATGCGCCGGTGTGTCGTTAACGCCGTCCAGCATCACGTACTCGAAGGTAATGTGCTCATGGGTGTAATCCTGGCCGAAACGCTCGCACGCGGCCATGAGTTCCGCGAGCGGGTAACTGCGGTTGATCGGCACCAGCTCATCGCGCAGCGCATCATTCGGCGCGTGCAGCGACACGGCAAGGCTCACCGGACTGGCCTGTCTGAGCCGATCCATCGCCGGCACCACTCCGACCGTGCTGACAGTGACGCGCCGACGCGACAGGCCGTAGGCATTGTCGTCCAGCATCAAATCAATGGCCCGCAGCACGTTGTCCAAATTGAGCAGCGGCTCCCCCATGCCCATGAATACGATGTTGGTGACGGGCCGCACTCCCGCGCGCGGAAACTGTCCCACTGACCGTGCCGCGATCCATAGCTGGCCGATGATCTCCGCGGTAGTGAGATTGCGATTGAAGCCCTGCCTGCCGGTCGCGCAAAAAGTGCATTCCAGCGGACAGCCAACCTGCGAGGATACGCACAGGGTGCCGCGATAACGCCCGCGAGCGCTGCCGGGGGAGTCCTCGTCGGGGTCGCTGCCCCTCCCTTCGACATCGCCCTCGGGGATGAATACCGTCTCGATGGCCTGATCCCCTGCCACGCGCAGCAGCCACTTTCGCGTGCCGTCGTGCGAAAGCTGCTCGCTGACGACCTCCGGGAAATCGAAGGCCGCTCTCGCAGCGAGCCGCTGTCGCAGAGACTTGCTCAGATTGGTCATCGCATCGAAGTCGCTCACGCCGTGCTGGTGCACCCACTTCACCAATTGAGTGGCCCGGAAAGGCTGTTCGCCCAAATCAGCCAGAACGCCCACAAGTCCGGGGCCGTTGTACTCAAGCAGGTTAATGCGGTCGGCGCCGGCCTCAGTCATCGGGGTCACGGACAGATCTCCTCTGGACTGAACAGACAGCTTATCTCGTACCTGGCATTCTCGATCGAGTCCGATCCGTGGACGGCATTGCGGCTGATGCTCTCCGCAAAATCGGCGCGTATGGTGCCGGCCTCCGCGAGCCTTGGGTCGGTCATCCCCATCATGTCCCTGTGCTTTTGCACGGCGTCGTCACCCTCCAGGACCGACACGACTACCGGCCCCGATGTCATGAACGCGATGAGGTCGTTGTAGAACGACTTGCCGCGATGTATGCCGTACACCGCCTCCGCCTGCTCCCAGGTCAGTCGCAACATCTTGCAGGCCAGTAGGCGGAGCCCATTCCGCTCGAAGCGCGCCAATATTTCGCCGATCTTCTTTTTCGCCACCGCGTCCGGTTTGATGATCGAAAACGTCCGCTCGATAGCCATCCAGAATTCTTTCCTTGAAGTCTAACAAACATGCTGAAAAATCGCGCAATTATAGGTATATCACCGGATTCTGAAAACCATGCGGCAGCGCAGCAGAAAACCCTGTATTGCGGCGCGGGGTTAGTGCCGGGATCCGGGTTGACAGGCTCAGTCGAAGCGGGCGTCGCGAACCTGAACAACGCCGCCTTCGACCCTGACCGGGAAGGTCGCAACGGGTTCGTAAGCGGGGGCGCACAGGGCCCTGCCGGTGCGCAAACAGAAGCGGGCCCCGTGACGGGGACAAACGATCTCATGGTCAATGACCTCGCCGTCACCGAGCGGCGTCCCATCGTGCGTGCAGACATCCTCCACGGCGAAGTACTCGCCCCCAACGTTGACGACGACGATCTGGGCCCCCTCGACGTCAATTACCCGACGGTCGCCGGGACCCAACTGGGATACTCCAGCTACATCTACCCAATCGGACATCTTCGCGTGCGGCAGAGCAACGGCGGGTCAGTGGCACCTGGAGGGCGTCGCCTACGTCGCGATCAGTACATGCCTGTCTGCAGGCGGGCCGCCTCGGACATCATCTCCTGGTTCCACGGCGGGTGGAAGGTCAGTTCCACGTTGACCTCGTTCACGTTGGGCACCTGTTCGAGCTTGGCTCTAACGTCCTCGACGAGGAACTGGCCCATGCCGCAACCCGGCGCGGTCAGCGTCATGACGACGTCCACGCGATTGCCCTTGCCATCTGGCAGCGGGCTGATGTCGCACCTGTACACTAGCCCGAGGTCGACGATGTTAATCGGGATTTCCGGGTCGTAGCAGGTCCGCAGTTGCGTCCATACGAGGTTCTCGTCGACGCTGCCGTCGGCGCGATCCCCGGCGCCCACCAGCTCCAGCTCGGACTCCATGCCGAGCGCGTCGAGGTCTTTACCGGCGATGCGGGCGAGATTGCCGTTGACGTTGACGGTTACACTGCCCCCGAGCGCCTGCGTCACATACACAGTCGTGCCCCCCTGGATAAGGATCGGAGTCCCGCTCGGAATGAGCACGGCATCGCAGTCGCGCGCCACCGTGACGGGCTGGTACGGATTCACCATGATGCTCATGAGACGTGGTCTTTCTTCCCTGCCCCCTCTCCCCCTGGGAGTGAGCGTAGTGAGGCAAGCGGAGCAGAGCGAACCTGAATTTCCATTGGCGCGATGATGAAACTCATTCAGTCGACGCGATTTGCTCGCCGTGCAGCGCCGCATGCATGGCGTGCCAGCACAACGTTGCGCACTTGATGCGCGACGGATACTGCTTGACACCGGCGAGCACCGTGAGCTTGCCGAGCGCCGGGTCGTTCTCGTCCCCAGCGTCGGTCACCAGCGCGTGGAACTTTTCGAATAGCGACTCCGCCTCGGCCTCGGTCTTGCCCTTCAGGCTTTCCGTCATGAGCGACGCAGAGGCTACGGATATCGCGCAGCCGCTGCCCTCGAAGGCAACATCGTTGATAACCCCGTCGCTGGTCCGCACATACAGTGTCAGCTTGTCGCCGCATAGCGGGTTGTAGCCCTCGGCGCGGCGCGTCGCATCCGCAAGCTTGCGGAAATTGCGCGGGCTGCGGTTGTGGTCCACAATCACCTCGCGGTACAGGTCGTTCAGGTCCATCATCCCAGGAACACTCCTCTCGCCACTTCCAACGCCGCGTACAGCGCATCGACCTCCTCGCGGGTGTTGTAGAACGCGAGCGATGCGCGTGCCGTCGCGGGGATCCCGTAGCGGGTCATGACCGGCATTGCGCAGTGATGGCCGGTGCGGATGGCGATACCCTCGTGATCGAGTATCGTGCCGAGATCGTGCGGATGGATGTCCGCAAACAGGAAGGAGAGGACGGCCGCCTTGTGCCGCGCGGTGCCGATAAGCCGCAAACCGGGCGTGGCCAGCGCGCGCTCTGTCGCATAGCCGAGCAGATCGGCCTCATGGGCGGCGATGCGATCCAGCCCTATGCTGCGAACGTAATCGATCGCCGCGCCAAGCCCGATGGTACCGGCAATGTTGGGCGTGCCCGCCTCGAACTTGTACGGGAGGTCATTGTAGAGCGTCTTCTCGAAGCTCACCGCCCTGATCATGTCGCCGCCGCCCTGATACGGAGGCATGGCCTCGAGCAGCGCCTCGCGGCCGTAGAGCACGCCGATGCCCGTCGGGCCGAACAGCTTATGCCCGGAGAACGCGTAGAAATCGCAGCCGAGCGCCTGCACGTCCACGGTGGTGTGGGCAACCGCCTGGGCGCCGTCCAGGAGCACCGCCACCTCCGCAGCCTTCGCCGCCTCTATAATCTCGACCACGGGATTAATGGTTCCAAGGGCGTTGGAGACATGCACCACCGTGACGAGCCGAGTGCGCGGGGAAAGCAGGCGATGGAACTCCTCCATGACGAGATCGCCGCGGTCATCGATGGGGACCACCTTGATAACCGCGCCGGTCTGCTCAGCGATGAGCTGCCACGGCACAATATTGGAGTGGTGCTCCATGCCGGAGAGCAGGATCTCATCGCCTGCACGCAGCCGGCTGCGCCCGAAGCTGGAGGCGACGAGATTGATGGCCTCGGTCGTGCCGCGCGTGAAGATGATCTCCCTGCTCGATCGAGCGTTGAGGAAACTCCGCGCCTTGTCACGCGCCTGCTCGTACTCGCGCGTCGCCATCTCGCTCAACGTATGCACGCCGCGGTGGATGTTAGCGTTCAACTGCTCGTAGTAACGCCGCTCGATATCGAGCACCGCACGCGGCTTCTGTGTCGTCGCCGCGTTGTCGAGATACACCAGCGGTTTGTCGTGCACCCGAATATTCAACGCCGGGAAATCGGCGCGCAACCGCTGTAGCGGAAGCGCCGCTGCCGCGATCTGCCCGGTGTTGAAGTTAACGGCGCGATTCACAGGAACTCCCTGACCAACCCGGTCTCCGGCAGCTGGCCGGCAATGCGGCGGGCAAGGTCGCGCCGCAGCGACTCCACGCCGATGCGAGCGATGACGTCAGCCGCGAAGGCATAGGTCAGCAGCCCGCGGGCGGCGGGCTCATCCAGTCCGCGCGCGCGCAGATAGAAAAGCGCGTCGGCATCGAGCTGGCCGACGGTGGCGCCGTGCGCGCACTTGACATCATCGGCATGGATCTGCAGCTCGGGCTTGGTGTCTATCTCGGCGTCCTTGGACAGCAGCAGGTTGTGATTGGCCTGCTGGGCGTCGGTCTTGAAGGCCCCCGGATGCACCACGACCTTGCCGTTGAACACCGCCCGCCCGTGCTGGCTCAGGATGCCGCGGTAGAATTCCTCGCTGCGGGTATGCGGCGCAAGATGATCGATACGCGTGTGGTGATCGATGTGTTGCCTGCCACCGGCGAGGTAGAGACCGTTCAGGGTTACATCCGCCTGCTCCGCCTGCAGACGAACCTCGATGTCACGGCGCGCGAGCAGCCCTCCCAGAGCGATGGAATGGGAGACCACGACGCTGGAGCGCGCCTGCTCGACGTCGAGATGTCCGATATGGAAGGTCCTCGCGGCCTCGTCCTGCACCAGGTAGTGCTCGATACGGGCTCCGTTCCCCGCGCGGATCTGCGTCACAGCGTTAGTGAAACGCGCGGTCTGGACGCTGCCGCGATAGATCTCGATGATCCGCGCCTGCGCGCCAGCGCCGGCCTGCACCAGCACACGAGGGTAAACAGCGAGGTTGTCAGCATCACCGGCCGTGATGAAGATGAGCTCGATCGGCAGCTCCACGGCCGTGCCGTCCGCGATCGCTATCAGGGCACCTTCGGAGCAGAAAGCTTCGTTCAACACGATGAACGGCGGTGCCTTGTCAGCCTCAGCCCGCACGACCTCATCGGGCGTCTCCCGCAGCACGGCTGCAACAGAACGGATGGTCAAGCCCGCAGGCAAGGGTCCCTGCACGCTCAGATCATCGCGCTGATGCCCGTTTACGAAGACAACACGGATGGCGTCCTGCGCGTCTGAGCGCAGCGGGACCAGGTCAGAGGCAGGGACATCAGCATCCTCGCGAGCGGCGGCGCGGTAGGCGGTCCGCGCCAGTGGCGTGACATTGGTGTACTTCCACGCCTCGCGGCGAGTATCAGGCAGGCCGAGCGCCCGGAAGCGTTCGATGGCACCGCGGCGGCGGCCAGACATCGCGGCGTCGCCGGGGAGGCTCGCAGCAACGCGCTCGAACTCCGCTACGAAGTTGCCGGTCTGGACGGGCGTCGCGCTCACGCCGCGACCTCCTTGAGCCAGTCGTAGCCACGCTGCTCCAGCAGCTTCGGCAGTTCGCGTCCCCCCGTGTGGACGATGCGACCTTCCGACAGCACATGGACCACATCCGGGACGATGTAGTCGAGCAGCCGCTGGTAGTGCGTGATAAGGACAATCGCGCGCTTCGGGCTGCGCAGCCAGTTGACTCCGTTGGCGACAATCCTCAGTGCATCGATATCCAGTCCCGAATCCGTCTCATCGAGAATGGCGAGCTGCGGTTCCAGCACCGCCATCTGGAAAATCTCGTTGCGCTTTTTCTCACCCCCGGAGAAGCCCTCGTTCACGGCACGACCAAGGAAGCTGTCATCCATATGCACCAGCTTGAGCTTGTCCTTCACGAGCTTGAGGAACTCCACAGCGTCGAGCTCCGATTCGCCGCGGTGTTTGCGAATGGCATTCAGCGCCGCCTTGAGCAGATAGACATTGTTGACGCCCGGGATCTCGACTGGGTACTGGAAGGCGAGGAAAACGCCCTCGCGTGCGCGCTCTTCCGGTGCCATCGCCAGCAGGTCCCTGCCGAGGTAAGTGACACAGCCTTCGGTAACATCGTAACCCTCGCGACCGGCGAGGACATGCGCCAGCGTGCTCTTGCCCGATCCGTTGGGCCCCATGACCGCGTGCACCTCGCCAGCTTTCACCTCCAGCTCGACGCCGCGCAGTATGGCTTTCCCTTCCACACTCGCGTGCAGATCGCGCACGCTCAACATCGTTTGTCCATTCGCACTCATCTTTCGCGCTCCCGCCTTGTTTCCAATCGCTCTATCCGACCGCTCCTTCGAGGCTCACGCCCAGCAGTTTCTGCGCCTCCACCGCGAACTCCATCGGCAGCTCCTTAAATACTTCGCGGCAGAAGCCGTTTACGATCATGTTGACGGCGTCCTCCTCGCCAATCCCGCGGGTGCGGCAGTAGAAAAGTTGATCGTCGCCGATCTTGGAGGTGGTCGCCTCGTGCTCGACGTTTGCGGTGGGGTTCTTTACCTCGATGTAGGGAAAGGTGTGGGCGCTTGAACGATCGCCGATGAGTAGCGAATCGCACTGCGTGTAGTTGCGCGCGTCTTCCGCGCTCTTTGCCACCTTCACCAGACCGCGATAGGCATTCTGCCCGCGACCGGCAGAGATGCCCTTGGAGATGATGGTGCTGCGCGTATTGCGCCCGATGTGGATCATCTTGGTGCCGGTGTCTGCCTGCTGGTAGTGGTTAGTCAGAGCCACGGAATAGAACTCACCCACGGCATCATCGCCGGTCAGCACGCAACTCGGATATTTCCAGGTGATCGCGGATCCGGTCTCCACCTGTGTCCAGGAGATGCGTGAGTTCCTGCCGCGGCATTCCCCGCGCTTGGTGACGAAATTGAAGATGCCGCCCTTGCCGTTCTCGTCCCCGGGATACCAGTTCTGTACCGTGGAGTATTTGATGCGGGCGTCCTCAAGAGCGATGAGCTCCACCACGGCGGCGTGCAGCTGGTTCTCATCGCGCATCGGCGCCGTGCAGCCCTCCAGATAGCTCACGTAGCTGCCTGCGTCGGCGATGATGAGGGTGCGTTCGAACTGGCCGGTCTTGGCGGCATTGATGCGGAAATAGGTCGACAGCTCCATCGGGCAGCGCACGCCTTCCGGTATGTAAACGAACGAACCGTCGCTGAACACGGCGGAGTTGAGCGTCGCGTAGAAGTTGTCGGCGTAGGGCACGACCGACCCCAGATACTGGCGCACCAGCTCGGGATGCTCGCGGACCGCCTCGGAGAACGAGCAAAAGATGATGCCGAGCTTGGCGAGCTTCTCGCGGAACGTGGTCGCCACCGACACCGAGTCGAAGACGGCGTCCACCGCGACGCCGGCGAGCAACTGCTGCTCGATCAACGGGATGCCCAGCTTGTCGAACGTCGCCCGAATCTCCGGATCGACCTCGTCCATGCTGCCGAGCGTCTTCTTCTCCTTCGGCGCAGCGTAGTAGCTGATGTCCTGGTAGTCGATCGGGTCGTACTTGACGTTGTGCCAGGTCGGCTCGGTCATCTTCAGCCAGGCGCGATACGCCTTCAGCCGCCACTCGAGCAGCCACTCAGGCTCCCCCTTCTTCCCGGAGATCAGGCGGACGACGTCCTCGTTGAGGCCCTTGGGCACGATGTCCTGCTCGACATCGGTGACAAAGCCGTACTTGTATTCCGTGTTTGCGAGCTGTTCGATGACGTCGGTCGATGTACTCAT
>JBQTIC010000054.1:0-67636 GCA_052388435.1 Chromatiales bacterium
TTCTCAGAGCACGCAAGCAAAAAGCGTGGTTTTTGCTTTGCTTCATCTTCAACGGCTTGCCGCCTTCGAAGATGGCGGCACATCCCTGTGCCGCAGGAACCTCTGACTTAATCAGAGGTTCCTTAGCGTGTTCAGTATGCCGGCTCAGGGCATGAGTACGCCCGAACTGGAGGGAATCATGTTTTCAAAACAAGCTTTGTTCGCCTTATCGTTTGGCGTTGCTCTCGCTACTTCGTGTCAGAAACCCGGCGGCTTTCCGCCGGGAGAGTGGGTAGATCTTTCCTACGGCTTTTCTTCCGAGACGATCTACTGGCCTACGGCCGAGCCATTTGTGCTCGACACAGTTTTCGCCGGAAAGACGGACAAGGGGTTCTACTATTCGGCATACAAGTTCTGTGCTGCAGAGCATGGTGGAACGCATATCGATGCACCAGTCCACTTTGCTGAAGGCCGCAAGACGGTCGATGAAATTCCGCTAACGCAGCTTATTGCTCCGGCTGTCAAGATTGACGTTTCCGAAAAGGTAGCGGCCGACAGGGATTACCTGATCTCTGTAGAAGATTTCGAAGCGTGGGAGTCTCAGCATGGCAAGATACCGGATAAGAATATCGTGCTGTTACAAACAGGGTTCGGACAGTATTGGCCTGACAAGGCAAAATACCTCGGCACCGAGAAGCGAGGTAACGAAGGCGTAGCGGAGCTACACTTTCCAGGGCTGCATCCCGAAGCGGCCGATTGGATAGTCAGGAATCGACACATCGGTGCCATAGGACTGGACACCGCCAGCATTGACTACGGGCAATCGCAGACCTTCGATAGCCATACCATTCTAATGGAGCATAACATCCCGGCATTTGAGAATATTGCGAACCTGGACAAAGTGCCGACAGTAGGGGCACAGATCATTGCACTTCCCATGAAAATTGAGGGAGGCAGCGGCGGTCCGCTGCGCATCGTAGCTCTCGTACCCAGACAGGCGCCGTGAGCAAGAGAACCGACACTCGGGTACGCACATCACAACCTGAGAACCACCCGCGCCGGAGTCACTCAAGCGAGCATCACGTGTGTTGCAACGCTCTTTGCCGGTCGGGTGATGCGGGACGTATGTGAAACGAAAAACTGTCCCCGTGTATGTGGCCACTTCTGGAAGCTTTCTGGAAAGAGCAATCGGGGACTTGGGCCGCGTGTGGCTGGCTTGCACGTCGGTCGCAGGGCTTGCTTGGCTCGCGGGCTGCCACCCCCTATGACGATTCGCGCACCTGCGCTACGCTTTACTTCAAGGGGTGCTGCTCTGCGGCGCTCCGCCAGGCAACGCGATGAAGTTTTCGAGGAAAGGAAACATCCACCATGAGCGAGAAAGAACAATCAGATCAGGAAGCCATGATGCAGTCCACTTCCAAATGGACATCATTCCGAGCTTATTGCCACCTTGCCCACGAAGATGGAAGTGGCGCGTACACGGGGGAATGGCGATCGTCCGCAGAACGTGCGCAGGCAGATAGTGATGCCCACGACCAGGACAAACACGAAGGGTTGCAATTCGCAAGGATCGAATTCAAATAGACATGGGATGCAGGAGAGATGGTCGTGCCTGGGAAGACGCGTGAAATCGTTCAGACGGCGACTAGTCTGGCAGCAGACCCCGGAGGAGAAACCCGTGACTGTTGAACTCAAATACCTCACGCTGGTTACGACGTTTACGGCGCTGATGTGGATCCCATACATCCTCAACATGATTAAAGTCCGGGGCTTGCTGGACGCTGTAGGCTATCCGGAGAATCCCAAGCCGATGGCGCCATGGGCGACACGAATGCAGGGGGCCCACTACAACGCTGTGGAGAACCTGGTGGTCTTCGCAGCGCTGGTCCTGATCGCGCATGTCGCAGGCGTCAAGAGCGACGCCACCGCTCTCGCCTGCGTAACGTATTTCTGGGCGCGCGTTGTTCACTTTGCGGCCTACACTTTCCGCGTTCCGTGGGTTCGCACACTGGCGTTCCTCGTTGGCTTCGGGTGCCAGGTTGCGCTCGCATGGCAACTGCTTATGTCCGCGTCCCTGACCACTGCTGTTCAGAGTTGAATCCGCAAGCACGATGAGTGCTTAACGGAACCGTGCGAAATCTGAAAATCAACCGAAGAAGAATGTTCGTTTGATGGTGGCAGCGTGATCGGAGAAGGATTCGGTGACGTAGCGCCAGGCCCTCAGGCCGCGCACGTCATCGCTCACAGGGATGCCCGCTTTCTGTTTGAGTGCATGAAGAAAGCCGCTTGGCTCTCCGAGCGTCTCCCACACCGATGGCAGAAAGGTGGCCTGGCGATCGCCGAGCCGGAGGATCACGCCGTCGATCCCCGGCCGCAATTGCGCAATCAGCGCGGTCTCGTCGCTGAACGCGATGGGAACCGGCCGGCCGAGCACGGAGATATGCACGTCAAGGGACGCCAGCTCCTCCGAGCATAAGGCCGGAAAGCGCGGATCGCGGAAGGCGCTCCCATAGGCATTCTCCGCGACGTCGATGGCCAGCGGCCGGTATGGCTCGAGCGTGCCGATGCAGCCGCGCAACTGTCCCCCGGCTTGAAGCGTGACGAACGTCGCCCGCTGTTCGCGTAACGACGCCGGTAACTGCTGCAGATCGACGTGCAAAGGTCCGCCTGTCTGTAATCCGTGCGCGATCGATTCGCGGGCCGTTTGCAGCAGTTGGCGGCGTTCATCGTCAGTAAACTCCCGCCGACCGTCCTCGTACAACACATAGGCCCCGTAACCGACCACGCGATCGCGTGGTCCGGCCGTGTCCCCGGAATTACGCACATCGAGAACCTCTACACGCAGGTCGCGCTGGCGCGCGAAGTAAAGCAGCCCGTTGAGCGGCATGCAGCCGCAGGCGTTCTCGGGTCCGATCTCCTCGTACCGCAGCGCTTCGATTGATCGCGTGGTCTCGTTGTCGAGGCGCTGAGCGGTGCGGTAGTCGTGATAGTGGCTGAGGTCCGTGCTCACCACGATGAGCGTCTCCGGCCCCCCCCATAACTTCGACAGTACGTCGGCGACCTGCGGCGGCGCAGTGTCGCCGACGACCAGCGGCACCAGCGTGAAATCATCCAGCACGGCCTGCAGAAACGGAAGATGGACTTCCAGACTGTGCTCGTAGACATGCGCCTGGTCGGCAACGACCACGCCGGGCGAGTCCGCGATCTGTGCGTAAGCATCACGGTCAATCGGAACAAGGCCCAGCGGCGTGCTGAAACTCCCGGCGCTGGAGAGAGCTATACCCTGTACATACACCCGGTGCGCGGGGCCGAGCAGCACAACGCGCCTGATCCGTCCGCATGCCGGTCGCACGACGCGATAGGCGGAACCGGCCACCGCTCCGGAATAAACGTAGCCGGCATGGGGGGCGATGATGGCCTTGGGGACGGGCACGTTACTGCCTGCCGCGCCCACGTGGCGCTCCACCTCCCCTTGCAGCGTCGCTGCGTCATCGGGGTAGAACTGGCCGGCGACCGCCGGCCACCGGATGCTTGTCACTGTCGGGCCCGCCCGCCTGGATGTTAATCTCGATCGAAGTATAGACCCGCCGGCCCCGGCTTCACCCCGTGCTGGCCGGCACGGACCACGCGGCGAGGAGATATAGGACGGCGGCCGCGACCACCGCCCCGATGTAACCGGCGTGCATCATGGTCAGTGTCGCCAGCATCGCACCCACGACTGATGCGCAGCCGTTGATCGCGAAGGCCCAGGGGATCAGCCGGCTGTCGCGCTCGCCGACGGCGCGCAGGGCCAACGGAAACGGCTGTCCCATCGCCATGGCGAGCGGTGCGAGCAGGCTGAGCGTAATCAGGATCCGTCCCCCGTCACCCATACCGCCGCTCCAATCAAACAGCGCCGGTAATATGGCCATGTGGAAAAGGAGCAGGGCGATGATCACGCCAATTGCGCGGCGCACGGCGCGCCGTGTGAATGCGCCGCCCCGCATGCCAAGCAGGCTGCCCAGGCCTGAGAACAGCAGCATGCCCGTGAGCACGACGGCGATGGCGTAGAGCGGATGATGCAGATAAAGCATGAACTTCTGGATGCATGCCAGCTCGACAAACATGAACCCCAGCCCGATGGCGCCGAAATAGAGCGGAATGCGCGGTTCCCGTCCTGGACGGTCCGCGGTGTGCAGGCGCCGTTGCCACCACCACACGGGCAGCGCCACCAGTAACACACTGACGAGCAGCGCCTGCGCCAGTGCCGCCACGAGCACAAAGTAACCGAGGTCCAGTAACGCCATGCCGCGCTCGCGACCCAGGCTCAACACTTCGGGCAGCACGCGCCAGCGGAAGAAGTGGAAAAAATACGGTCGGTCGTCGGTGGCCGGCCGCACGTTAAACTTGTAATCGGCGATAAACGCCTCCGCACGCTCGCCGAGCAGCGCCGCAGCGCCGAGGTAATCGTAGGCTTCCGGCCACACGTTGTAGCGGTTGGCCTCCGTCGCGGTCATCCCGGGGTACCACGCCAGGTCGAACCACCGCGACTGCGCAAATGATTTTGCCGTCTCGATCTGGGCGGGCGTCAGCGGTGCGTTGCCGACGACAATGACGCTCAGGTTCCAGCTGCGCAACCACAGGAGATGACGTTCCGGCTGCCTGTGCAGACGCCTCAGCGCTTCGACCGCGGTGGCAAAGAGCTTGAGGTCGTCGCGCGGCGGCAGTTGCGCCCAGCGCGACATTGCCAGCAGGCCGCCCGGTGCGAGTCTTCCGAGATACTCCTGCACCGCCTCGCGCGTGTAGAGATGGCTCTCGCTCAACGCGTGCACGCCGGAGGCGGCGGTGCTCAGCGCATCGAGGGGACTCAGCTCGATGAGGTCAAAACGATGCGGCGTCGTGGAGACGAACTGGCGCGCCTCGGCCACATGAACGTGCACCCGCGGGTCCGCATAGAGATTGCCGGCGAACTTCGAGAACCGGTGGCGAACCATCTCGACCACTTGCGGGTTGAGTTCCACCACGTCCACGCGGCGCGCGCCGTGCACCAATGCGTCGAGGACGTCTACGCCGCCGCCGCCACCGAGGATGAGCACTGACGGCGCAGGCGCGAGCGCGTAAGGGAGTGCCGAGGGCAGATCCTTGAGATACTTGACCGTGGCGGAATTGCCGTCGTAGCGCGTGATGACGGACATCCCCTCCCCGTCAGTGAACAGCGCGATCTGTGCCGGCGGCGTCGCGGTTGCATTCAGGCTCAAGCCGGGCGCATGCCTGAACGGCACCTCGGAGTTTTCCACGGCGGTGACCACCCCAAGCGGGCTGCTTCGCTCGGCGGCGACCCCGGCGCTGAGGATCTGCAACGTGCGGCTGAGCGACTTGTATTCGCTCATGCGTACCGGAACCTGCGCCGCGAGCAACGCCAGCGCTGCGATGACCAGCACGATCAGCACCGGAGCGGCCTCGAAGCGCCCGGCAAAACCGCGCCACCCGAGCAGCACCGCCACCGCAATCACCACAGCGAGTGTGGCGAGGCACGCCACCGGCGGCAGCCACCAGAGCAGCCCGACGGTGGCGGCTGCTCCACACCCGGCACCGGCGAGATCGCAGCCGTAGACGACCGGCTGCTGCCGGCGGAAGCACGCCAGCATCAAGCATATACAGCTCGACGCAAAGAAGAAGGGCACGGCCAAGATGAGGTATGTCGCGAGCAGGTGCAGCCACTCCCGCCCATCCCACAGGATGGCGAGCGGGTTGAACGGGACCAACTGCGAGAGCAGGAACGCGCCGCAGGCGCTGACGGCGAAGCCGAGACCGCAGGCGACGTAGAGCCGGCCAGCGGTCTGCGCCGACGGCGGCGGGCGGATGGCGAGCACCGTGCCGCTTACCGCATAGCCAAGCAGGGCGACACTGATGATGAGATAAGCGAAGTGATGCCACTGCACGATGGAGAACAGCCGCACGAGCAGGATCTCGGTGCCCAGCGCGGCGCCCGAGATCGCGAACACGGAAAAGAGGAGGTAACGACTCGGTCGATCGCTGGCAGCCATGAAATTGGTCGATTCGCGTGTCCTCTACGCTCGCAGATCTGATGGTTGATGATGCGATCTTCGCCACTCCGGCGAAAGCAGGAGTCCCGTGAGCAATATAAAGGCGTCTGGATGCCGGCCCGCCGGCATCCGGTAGAAGATCGTTTCTACTGCATTGCGCGACCCATCCATGTCGCGTCCTTCGGACTCGCGGATGCTCGCTCAAATGCGCTCCAGGCGCCTTTGTCGGCCACGAACCTCAGAAACGATGCCAGAGCCTCCTTAGTGGTCACCCGTAAGTGGCACGAAGCGGACGGGTAGCAGTTGCCTGAGCTGCACCGAACCGTCGGATGCCTTGGTCACGAGGACCAGGTGCTGGGTCACGAAGCGGTCGCCGACCGGGATGACCATCCTGCCGCCCGCCTTGAGCTGACGGACGAGAGGCTGCGGGATGTGACTGGCGGCGGCGGTGACAATGATGGCGTCATAGGGACTGTGTTCCGCCCACCCAAAGTAGCCATCGCCTACACGCGTCTGCACTGCGTCGTACCCAAGCCGCGCCAGGCGTGCGCGCGCCCCTTGGGCGAGTGGTTCGATGATCTCGATGGTGTGGACATGGGTCCGCAGCTCGGCGAGCACCGCGGCCTGATAGCCGGAGCCGGTGCCGATCTCCAGGACGCGGTCACCCGGCTCAAGCTCCAGCAGCGCGGTCATGATCGCGACGATGAAGGGCTGCGAGATGGTCTGGCCGTGACCAATCGGCAAAGGCTGATCGCGGTAGGCATCCGTGCGCTGGGCATCCGGCACGAACTCGTGGCGCGGCACCTTGCGCAGCGCATCCAGCGTCGCTGCGACGGGCTCTCCGCGGGGATCGAGGTCCGCCACCTGACCGATGTCGGCGGCAATGTGATCCACCAGTGCGTGCCTTGCCGACTGTTCATCAGCACCGCCCCGCAGCGGGCAGACCGCAATCGTGCCAGCCAGCAGTATCCCAACTAATGCTCTCGCGCCTGGCGCCTGGCTCTTCATAACTCTATCTCTCGTGCGCACGCAGAACGGCGGCCCGATCGCGGCCGCTACCGCGTACGCGCACGCCTGCTCCGTAGCGAATAGACCGCATTTGCTGTGCTGCGTCGCCGTGCCGGGGTGCATCGCGAGCAGAGGCAATGCGATCGGCAGCGCGGCTCGGCTCCGGCAGGCGGTAACGCGTCGCGCAGCGCAGGACATGGTCGATAGCGGTGGCAAGCGAGATCCGGTGACCGACGGATACATACACCGGTCGGACAGCCGTGCGCGTGCGCAGCGCGGCGCCGATTGTTTCATCGCCATCCTTGAGCGGTTGCCACCGCCCTCGCCTCGCGCCCACGTCGCGGTGGCGGCCGATGAGCCGGCTCTTTGCCACGCCGATGCTCGGCCGGTCGAGCATCACCCCCAGATGGGAGGCAAGCCCAAAGCGTCTGGGGTGAGCATAGCCCTGGCCGTCACAAAGGATCAGATCGGGCAACTCACGCAGCTTTGCCAGCGCCGCGAGGATAGCGGGGATTTCGCGAAACGACAGCAATCCCGGGATGTACGGAAATCGGGTGCGCCGGGTCGCGACCGCTTGCGCGAGCAGCTCCAGGCCGGGAAACGTCATGACCACGACGGCGGCGCGCGTGGTCCGTCCACCGTCAGTGAAGCCCGCATCGATGCCGGCGACAGTGCGGATGCTTCCGAGCCGATCCTCGACCAGCACGCGGGCGCGCAATGCCTCCTGCAGTTCGATCGCCTCGCGGGGCGTGAGATCGAAGCTGTGCGTGCAGGCCAGGCGCAGCGTCTTTAGCATGCGCCGCGCAGTGCCGCCAGCGCCTCAAGGACGTCCTGAAGCATGGCCGCGACCAGACGCTCGCCCTTCGCAGCCGTGGCAAGCGTAGGGTTACCGTTCACACCGCTCGGACTGTAGTTCGGCGCAGCCGGGTCACTGCGATTGAATATCCCACGCTCTATCCGCTGCCTCGCCGGCTCCGCCCTACCCATGACCACGTAGTGAGGAGCCAGAGCCAGCATGATGGACGTTTCGATCTCGTCAGCGTGACCGCCAAAGCTCTGCTCCTCCACTTCCCTTACCACCTGCGTGAAGCGTGCACCGGAATACACGTTGATGAGGCCGACCGCGACTCCGTGCGGTGGCTCGCGAACCACTGCATCGAGCGGCTCGATCGTGCTGATCCCCGTGTTGAGCAGCGCCACCGTGCGCGCGCCGGCGCGGACAATGCCGTCGAGCAGCTCGCGCACGACGCCGCAGAAAGTGTCGCGCGACAGACTGATGCTGCCGGGATACTCGATGAACACGGGATAATAGCCGTAACTCAACGGCGGCCACACCGTGACTTCCGCCGCACCAGCGATCGCTCGCCCCAGCCATTCCGCCTGCAGGTAGTCGGTGCTGAGCGGCAGGTGATAGCCGTGCTCCTTGGCGGCCGCGCCGATGGGCAGCACAGCAGTGGCGCCGGCTGCGAGCGCCTGTTCTACTGCGGGCCATGCCGCCTCGGCGACCAGCACACCCCGGCGCGGCGACATGGCGATCCTGCAGCAACTCAGAGACGGACGCGACGGTAAGACGCGCCGAGGCGAGAACGCTCCTCGCCGGTGAAGGCAGCGATCATGAGTCCGGCCAGGAACCAGCCGATGACCGCATCGGCGCAACTGACCAGCGTGTAGTCAGTGGCAAAGCGCCACCAGATCCAGTACGGCCCGTTCCCGGCCAGGGCGACGATGAAGCCGATCACGGTAACAAATAACGCCCGCGATACATAACCCAGCCCGTCGGTGGTTCTGAGCAGGAGCACGATGAGGAACGCGACTGCAACATCCAGGGCAAGCGCGCCAGCCAGCTGTACAGTCATGCGAGGGTCCATGCCCTCGCGAGTAAATGCCACGAAGGCAAAGGGGCCCTTCCGCAATCGCTCGCTCGCCGCCTCTTTGGCCTGTTGCGCCACCTCAGGCAGGGTGTTGCTCTGTATGTGCTCCGGATTGGGGAGGACGTAGACGCCCGAGGTCGGCGCGTTGTCAGTCAGGGTCTGCGTGACCTGCTCTTCGCTGGCAAACACCTTCAGCGTCGGCGCGTGCCATGGCAATACCATCCATGACACCCAACCCCACACAAAGACCACAGCGCCGCCCAGGATCGCTGCGAGTAGCATTTTCATATCCTGCCTCCCCTTCCATATGCATGTTGGGCTCGTTGGGGCCTGCTTGATTTTGAAGGATAAAGGATAAAGCCTGGCGGGTCACCCCTCGCGCCTGACCAAACCTGCGCAGGTGCCCCATCGTTCAACACCGGACGCGCCAAAAGAAGCAGCCCGCCGGCTGATTTCACGTTCAGCCCCGCTCGGACGGAAGTGACTCTGAGGAACGCAAGATAACGGAACAACCTGGTGCTGGGCACGACGGAGGGGCGCCACGCTGGCAGGATTGGGCGTGAGCGGGAGCAGCGCCAGTTGACTCCTCGCGCCGGACGCTTTCGGCTACAAGGGGAGCCCTGTGGTGACATCGCCTTCGCTGGAGCCTTCGGTGCGGCGCGAGCGTGGCCGAACTGTCGCCGGAGCGGCCCGCTCAAGCCACTGCGGCCCTTGACCTGCTCACATCACTACGTGATGCTCCTCGCTCAAGGGAGGCGCTCAGCTCCCGCCTCCGCTAGACGGCGGTCCACGCCACAGGGAGCATGGCATGCAAAGCAAAGTGACCGAAATTGCGCGAGATACATATCGGATCTCAACGTTCCATCCCGGGTACGGTATCCAGTTCAACCAGTTCCTCATCAGGGATGATGAGCCATTTGACGCACGGAATTCATGACGTCAAAGCACCCCGTCTAACCCGGGTGACGGTCAGTTGCACCGGCCCGCGCGAGCGGCGCGCCGGAGCCCCGCTACCGTGAGGCGACTGGCGATCGGGCGCGCCAGAGGAGAACTCTGAATGACTCGGGCTCTGAGAGCCAGGACTCTGAGTGTCTCCATTCAGTGTCCGCCGAGCCACGTGTATGGCTTCGTTTCCAACCCTGAGAATCTCCCGAGATGGGCGACAGCATTCTGTCGGTCGATCAGAAGTCGGAGGGCAAGTGGATCGTGGAGACTCCGGACGGTCCAATGAGAATCAAGTTCGCTCAACAAAATGAGTTTGGGGTTCTCGATCACTGTGTGAGTCTCGCGCCCGGTCTGGAGATCTCGATTCCGATGCGTGTGGTTCCCAACGGCTCTGGCAGCGAGGTAATGTTGACGCTGTTCCAGTTGCCCGATATGTCTGATGAGAAGTATGCCGAGGATATCGGATTGGTAGAGCGCGATCTGAGGACTCTGAAGAGCGTCCTGGAAGGAACGGACCCCCTAAGCCCGAACCGCTAAGATGACAGCAACAACAACCAGGGAGAGCCAGAGTGCAGAGACTCAAGGCCAAAATCCGCGATATTCCCGACTTTCCGAAGCCCGGCATCGTTTTCAAGGACATCACGCCGCTGGCGAAGGACCCTGCCGCGCTGAGGCTCGCCGTCCATCAGCTGCTGCATCCCTTCCTGGGCGAGCGCCTGACGGCGGTCGCGGGCATGGAAGCGCGCGGCTTTATCTTCGGCAGCCTGGTGGCCTGGGAGCTGGGTGTCGGCTTTGTGCCGCTGCGCAAGCCCGGCAAACTGCCCTACGACGTGCAGGCGATCTCCTACGATCTGGAGTACGGGTCGGCCTCGCTGGAAGTGCACATTGATGCCTTCGGCCCCGGCGATCGCGTGCTGCTCGTCGATGATCTCATCGCCACCGGCGGCACGGCGCTGGCGAGCTGCGAGCTCATCGAGAAGCTTGGCGCCGAGGTGGCGGGATGCGCGTTCGTGGTGGAACTGGATTTCCTGAAAGGACGCGATAAGCTGACAAAGTACCGCGTGCATACGCTCATTCATTATTAATGTGCCTGATCCTGCTCGCGTGGCGGCACCACCCGCGATATCCTCTGGTCATTGCCGCTAACCGCGACGAGTTCCGTGCGCGGCCTTCAGCCGCCGTGAGATTCTGGAGCGACAGGCCGGACATCCTCGGCGGACGCGATCTGCAGCAGGGCGGCACGTGGCTCGGCATCAGCCGCGGTGGACGCGTCGCCGCCGTCACCAACTATCGCGAAGCCGGTCCGCCCGTCTCCCCAGCATTGTCGCGCGGCTGGCTGGTGCAGGAGTTCCTGCTCGGCACGGAAGCGCCCGGCGACTATCTCCGCGAAGTCCAGTCGCGCGCCGAACTCTACAATGGCTTCGGTCTCTTTGTCGGCGATACCCGGCGGATCTGTTATTACTCCAACCGTGGCACCGGCATCCGCGATCTCGACCCCGGTCTCTACGGTCTGAGCAACCACCTGCTGGACACGCCCTGGCCGAAGGTGAGGCGCGGCAAGGCGGCCCTGCAACGCGCCCTCGATCGCGAGGGTGCCCCTGACGTCGAGGAGCTGCTCGGGATCCTTGCCGACGGCACTCCGGCTGCGGATGACCTGCTGCCACACACGGGCGTGGGTTTAGAGCACGAACGCTCTCTCTCGCCCATCTGCGTCCGCGGTGAGGACTACGGCACCCGCTGCTCGACTGTGCTCCTGCTGAGTCACGACGGCGAGGTTACTTTGGCGGAACGCTCCTTCGACGCCGCGGGCGTTGCGATGGGCACGGTTACGCACGGCTTCAAGATCGAACAAGTGTAAGGCTGGCCACGGGCCATGAACCAACCAGTGCTGGAGTTGCGGCAGCTCGCCAAGCAGTACGGCGACGGCGTGGTAACGCCCGTGCTCCGCAATGTCGATCTGACCGTGTGCGCCGGCGAATTCGTTGTACTGTTTGGTCGCAGTGGTTCCGGCAAGTCCACCCTGCTCAATCTCATCGCCGGCCTGGACACGCCCACACAGGGTGAAGTCATCGTGAACGGGGCTCCGCTGACGCGGCTGCCGGAGCGCGAGCGCACCCTGTTCCGGCGGCGGCACATGGGATTCGTGTTTCAGTCCTTCAGTCTGATCCCGACCATGTCGGTGCTGGAGAACGTGCTGCTGCCGCTGCAGCTCAACGGCGAGTCGCCGGCACGCATGCGCGGCAAGGCCCTGCAAATGCTCGGCGAGCTCGGGCTTGCCGATAAGGGCGAGCGCTATCCGGAAAGCCTCTCCGGCGGGGAGCAGCAGCGCGTGGCAATAGCGCGCGCCCTCGTGCATGAGCCGTTGCTGATCCTCGCCGATGAACCGACCGGCAACCTTGACCTGGAAACCGGCCGCCACGTCCTCGCGCTACTCTGCCGGCTTACGCGCGCAGCGGGCAAAACACTGATCATGGCCACGCACAGCCAGGAGGTTGTCGGCCGTTGCGACCGCATGTTCAAGCTGGTCGACGGCAGGGCCGTGCCGGTCTTGGATCACCCCGATGCATAGCGATCGGATGAAACCATCCCGCATCGCAGCCGTTGCCGCGTTCCTGCGACAGAGCCTGCGCCATGTCTCCCGGCACCCGGCTCAGATGCTGCTGGCACTCGTCGGGATTACCCTTGGGGTCGCGGTGGTCGTCGGCATCGATCTGGCCAGGGCCAGCGCGCAGCGCAGCTTCGAGCTCGCCATCGACGATGTCGTGGGCAAAGCGACACATCACATCGTCGGCGGACCGGAGGGGGTCGATGAATCGCTTTACGCCCGGCTGCGCGGCCGGGGCATACACCCCCTCGCACCGATCGTAGAAGCGCAGGTGACCGTCACCGGCCAGCCGGGTGTCCTGCTCAGATGGCTCGGTGTAGACCCGCTCGCTGAATCGTCGTTCCGCGAAGGGACTGCGGCCCGAGGCGAAAGCGGGTCAGCGTTGCTCGCCGCTCTGATAACGGAGCAGGGCACGGCACTTGTCTCGCGGGCCATGGCCGCCTCGCTCGGTCTGCGGATTGATGACACTCTGCGTGTGGATCGTGGCGGCGCCAGTCATGCGCTCCGCATCGTGGGCTGGCTCGCTGACGGCGATGATCCCGACTCTCCACGTTTCCGTGACCTTCTCGTTACCGACATCGCCACCGCACAGGAACTGCTTGGCGTGCTCGGCCGCCTCACCCGCATCGATGTCATCGCCCGCGACGAGGCGGCGGCGGAGCGCATCCGGCGGATCCTGCCGCGGGACGTTGAACTCATCGGGAGCGCGCGGCAGGGGGAGGCTTTGGAACAGATGGCGCGCGCCTTCACAACCCAGCTCCAGGCATTGAGCCTGCTCGCTGTCCTTGTTGGCATGTTCCTCATCTACAACACGATGACATTCCTTGTCCTGCAGCGACGCGAAGTGCTTGGTACTCTGCGCGCGCTCGGCGTGACGCGGAGCGAGGTGTTCCTGCTTATCATCGTCGAGTCGCTTTGCCTGGCGCTGGCGGGCACGCTGCTGGGCATCCTTGCCGGTATCGTGCTCGGAAGCGGACTGACACGTCTGGTCGCACGCACGATCAGCGACCATTACTATGCGCTCACGGTGCGCGGCCTCGCGGTGTCTCCCTGGCTCCTCCTCAAAGCTGCCAGCGTCGGCCTGATCAGCACCCTGGTCGCTGGCCTCGCACCCGCCACTGACGCGGCCCGCGTGGTGCCCAGCATGGCGATGCGGCGCGAGGCAGCCGAGGCGACCACAGGTCGAGTCACCCGTGCCCTGACCCGAGCGGCGGTGATCCTTCTGATCGCCGCGATGCTCGTGCTCGCTATGCCAGGCAGCATCCGTTGGGGCTTTCTCGGTCTCGCCCTCCTCGTGCTTGGCTGCACAGCTCTCACGCCGGCAGTGTGCACGCGTATCTTAAGCAGCGGCGCGCCGCCGCTCGCCCGCCTGTTCGGCTGGCGCGGCGATCTCGCCGCGCGAAGCATCGTGCGATCCTTGAGCCGCACCGCGCCGGCGATCACCGCGCTGATGCTAGCGGTGGCGGCGACCGTCGGCATCGGCCTGATGATCACCAGCTTCCGCGGCGCTGTCGATGAGTGGCTGGCGCAATTGCTGCGTGCCGACCTGTACGTCTCCGCCACCGGAGCCGGACAGGCGGCGCAACCGCTGCCCGCGGATCTGGCGGGGCGCATACGCGCGCTGCCGGAAGTGAAAGCGATCAGCACCGCGCGCCGCCTGGTGCTTGACTTACGGGAAGGTCGCCAGCAACTGGTTGTCTACGCGCTCGCGCCGAAATCCTACGCGGGCTTCCGCTTTCTCTCCGGCGGCGGCGCGGCGACATGGACCGCCTTCGAATCCAGCGATGCGGTCATCGTGTCCGAACCGTACGCGATCCGCCACGGCCTCGCAGTGGGTAACATCGTCGCATTGCGGACGGATCGCGGGCCTCACCCGTTCGCCCTCGCCGGAATTTACCGCGATTACGCTTCTGATCAGGGCACGATCGCGATCAGCCGGCGCACCTACGACCGTCACTTCCGCGATCGCGCGATCACCGGCATCGGTGTGTACGGCCGCGCGGAGGTCACGCTACCCGCCCTCACCCGCAGCGTGCAATCCGTCATCGGACCGCTGCCACACGTGTCGGTGAGTTCGCGCAACATGCTGCGCCGCTCATCGCTGCAGATTTTCGATCGCACCTTCACCGTCACCGAGGTTCTGCGCGTTATCGCCGGCATCATCGCCTTCATCGGCGTGGCCGGAAGTCTCATTGCCCTGCAGCTCGAGCGGCGCTACGAGCACGGTGTCCTGCGCGCGATCGGCGTCACGCCCACCGAACTTACGACGCTTATCGTCGGTCAGGCGGCACTCATGGGCTTGCTGGCGGGCCTGCTTGCCATGCCGGTCGGCATCGGCATGGCGGCCGCGCTGGTGTATGTCATCAACGTGCGCGCCTTCGGCTGGAGCATGAGCCTGCACGTTAATCCGGCCGTGCTGGCCCATGGCCTGCTGCTGGCGACCATAGCGGCGCTCCTGGCCGGCGCCTACGCCGCGCTCGCCGCCTCGCGCCGGCGCCCCGCGCAATCCCTCCGCCAGGAGTGATCGCCTTGACGGATCGGTTCGCGCACAAAGCATGGCCGCTTATCATCGCGGCGTCGCTCGCAGGTTGCCTCAGCGGTTGCGACGAGCCGGCAGCGCCGACGACCGTGCCGGTGACGCGCCTGCTTGGTGCGGCCGGTCTTGACCATGGCTACGCGCGTGCAGAACAGCTACGGGAGTTCCGCTTCCCCGCCGATCACGGCGCGCATCCACGGTTCCGCAGTGAGTGGTGGTACTTCACCGGCAACTTGCGCACGGGTGATGGACGCCTATTTGGTTATCAGTTGACCTTCTTCCGCTTTGCGCTGTCGCCGCATCCAGTAACGTCTGCCCGCTCTTCCTGGCGCAGCAACGAGTTGTACCTCGCCCACTTTGCGCTCACCGACATCGAGGGCCGCCGCTTCCATGCCTTTGAGCGCAGCAGCCGCACTGCGCTGGAGATCGCGGGGGCCAGCGCCGAGCCGTTCGCCGTCTGGCTCGATAACTGGTCGGCCCGCAGCGATGCAGGCGCGTTCGCACCGCGACTGCGGGCGGCTGCGGAGGATGCTCGCATCGATCTGCAACTTTCGCCAGGCAAGCCCGTGGTGCTGCAGGGCGACCGGGGCCTGAGCCGCAAGGGCGTGCGGCCCGGCGACGCCTCGTACTACTACTCGCTCACCCGCATGCCGACCTCAGGAACGGTCACGCTTGCAGGCCGCGTGTTCCACGTCGAAGGCGCGAGCTGGATGGATCGCGAATGGTCGACTTCCGCGCTCGAGCCCGAACAGGTCGGCTGGGACTGGTTTGCCCTGCAATTCGAGGATGGGCGCGATCTGATGTTCTACCGGCTGCGCCGCCGCGACGGCAGCGTTGATCCGCACAGCGCTGGTGTTCTGGTGGGAGCGGATGGTTCGACGACGCCCGTCAGTCACAACGCGGTAATTACCGATGAGCTGTCGACCTGGCGCAGCTCGCGCAGTGGCGTGCGGTATCCGGCGCGCTGGCGCCTGCGCGTCCCCTCAGCGGATTTGGACGTGGAGATACAACCGCTGCTGGCGGATCAGGAACTCGACCTCTCCGTGCGCTACTGGGAGGGGGCGATCCGGTTCGTGGGCGCGGGCAACGGGAAGTCCGTCGCCGGCGTGGGTTATGCGGAACTGGTGGGTTACGCTACCAGCCGGTAGCAGGGCACGTACTCTCGGCCGGGCAGCCGCATGCGCTGCTCGGCAACGAAGGCGCGCAACAGGCGGTCGAGCGGGTCCATGATCCTTCGCTCGCCGTGGATCTCAAACGGTCCATGCTTCTCCACGGCGCGCATGCCCTCTTCCTTGACGTTACCGGCGACGATCCCCGCGAAGGCACGGCGCAGGTTGCAGGCGAGCTGGTGCACAGGCTGATCGCGGTGCAGGGCAAGGCGCAACATGTTCTCGTGGGTCGCCCTGAACGGCTGCTGGAACTCCAGGTCGAGGCGCAGATGCCAGTTAAAGTAATAGGCCTCGTCGTAGCGTTCGCGGTAGCTCATCACTTCGTTTATCTCCGCGAGGACGCTGCGCGCCACTTCGGCGGGATCGCCGATGATGAGACGCAGGCGCGAGCTGACCTCGCCGCCCACCGTCGCTTCTATGAAACCGACCAGATCCCGGAAATACCCCTCACTCGACGCCGGTCCAGTGAGGAGCAGCGGAAAGGGAAGATCACGATTCTCCGGATGCATGAGGATGCCCAGCAGATAGAGTATTTCCTCCGCGGTGCCCACGCCCCCCGGGAACACGATGAAGCCGTGGCCCAGGCGCACGAACGCCTCCAGCCGCTTCTCCATGTCCGGCATGATGGCCAGCTCATTGACGATGGGGTTCGGCGACTCGGCGGCGATGATGCCCGGCTCCGAGATGCCGATGTAGCGGCCGTGGCGAAAGCGCTGTTTGGCGTGGCCGACCGCTGCGCCCTTCATCGGCCCTTTCATGGCTCCGGGGCCGCAGCCCGTGCACACGTTCACGCCGCGCAGGCCAAGTTCATAGCCAACCCGCTTGGTGTAATCATATTCCTCTCGGCTGACGGAGTGACCGCCCCAGCAGACCACCAGTTTGGAGCCCGCACCTGAGCGCAAGATCCGCGCATTGCGCAGAACGCTGAATACGGCATCGGTGATGCCCGACGAGGTCGAGAGGTTGAAGCGGCCACTGCGCTGGACTTCATTGTGCACATACAGGATGTCGCGGACCACGGCGAAGAGGTGCTCGCGGATGCCGCGGATCATCTTGCCGTCCACAAACGCATTCGCCGGGGCGTTCACAATCTCCATCTTCACGCCCCGCTCCTGCTGCACCAGCCTGACATCGAAATCCGCATGCGCGGCGAGCACTGCGCGCGTGTCGTCGGCATCGCTGCCGCTGTTCAGCACCGCCAGACAACAGCGGCGGAAGATCTCGTAGAGGCCCCCGCTGCCCGTGTCGCACAACTCGTTGACCTCGCGTTGTGACAATACCTCGAGGCTGCCCTCCGGATTGACGACAGCGTTGATTCCGTTGCTCATCCAGCCCTCCAACCGTCCTGCAACGCGTTGTTAGTGGTATTGAAACATCGCCGCAACATTACTCCTGCAAATTATCGGCCTGGGTCTTTGGACTTCAATCCCGGGAGGGTCGATATGCATCACGTTAACACACACAGCAACTTGCAACGGCTTTACGGTCACACCGCACCGGGTTGGGATCGGTCAGGCGCCGAGTGTCAGACGCGGTGGTGGCAGTTGCTCGAACACATCGTCGAGCTGGAAGAACTCATCGCAGATCTCAGGGCCAACGACGACGAGACCTCTGCGATCATCGTGCGCCGGTTGTCCAACACGCTGCAGCAACAACTGGATGTCTTGAAGTCTATCGACGTCGGCTGACTTGAGGTGTGCAGGCCAGCACTTACGGACATCTGGCCGCCCTTCAAGCAGCCACATTGGTAGTCTCTTGCCCGTTTGTTAGGATTGAATATGGTCGCCCTCGTTAGCTCAGCGAGCGAGGTGGGCGAGTCGGACATAGCCAGTCATGCCGTGAATGACTGGCCCGACGAGCGCCTTGCCATGGATGGCAGGGCCGGGGATCCCCGACGACAGCCGGTAGCCAGGACGGTAACTCATCTTCAATCGGACGAGGCCCAGCGAACGCCGAGACAGGGGTGAGGCGGTTTAAGACGGCCGTCCGGTGAACGGCCGCCCCGCCGAACGGGCAAGCTAAGGATGGCTTGCCCTGTCTTGCGAGCGGAGCAGGACTGCGAAGCGATGCAAGCGAGGCCGGTAGGAGGCTCCATGGACGGAAGCAAAACCTTACAATCATCACTGCCACACGCGCCCTGGTAGCTCAGGGGATAGAGCAACCGCCTCCTAAGCGGTAGGTCGGCGGTTCGAGTCCGCCCCAGGGCGCCACATCGCCGTTGCTTCTGCGGCGATCCTTGCTATCTTCATTTAATTTACGGCCGACTGCGTCGGCGGTTTCCAGGACCATCCGTGGTCCTGGCCCTGCGGGTCCGCCTGCCACTTGCCAGGAGGGGCGGAACGTGGATGGAAGCCTGGGCTGCGTTGAATCACGGCGGAGATACCGGCGGTACGACTGCGGGTGAAATCACGCAAAGCGTGCGATGGTCAGCGCTGATATTTGTTGTGCTGTCGCGGTTACACGTGGTATGTGTGTTGTAGTCCTGCAGTCGGCGCTCAATTCATCGCTGTGCGCTAGAGTTTTCGCTAATGCTGACCGACCACGACATCTATCTGTTCAAGGAAGGCAGTCACGGCCGCCTCTATGAGAAACTGGGCTGTCACCCGACTGAGAGCAACGGTATCGCAGGCGCCCGCTTTGCGGTGTGGGCGCCAAATGCCCGCGCCGTGTCCGTGATCGGCGACTGGAACGACTGGGATGATGCGAAGCATCCTCTGAGTACGCGTGGCGACGGGTCCGGCATCTGGGAAGGATTTGTCGCCGGTGTATCGCGCGGCCAGGCCTACAAATACCGGGTGTTTTCCGCTTACCGCGACTATCAGGTCGACAAGGCTGATCCGTTCGCATGCTGCGCGGAGACGCCGCCTTCCACCGCATCGCGTGCATGGCGTCTGGACTATCAGTGGCAGGACGATGAGTGGATGCGGAGTCGCGGTGCACGCAATGCGCTCGGTGCGCCAATGTCCATCTACGAGGTCCACCTGGGTTCCTGGAAGCGCGTGCCAGAGGACGGCAACCGCTCTCTCTCCTATCGCGAGCTGGCGGGACCGCTGGCGCAGTACGTGCGGGACCTGGGCTTTACGCACGTTGAGTTCCTGCCCGTCGCCGAGCATCCCTTCTACGGCTCCTGGGGTTATCAGTGCACCGGCTATTTTGCACCCACCTCACGCTATGGCGCCCCACAGGACTTCATGTATCTCATCGATGTCCTGCATCAGCACGATATCGGGGTGATTCTCGACTGGGTGCCGTCGCACTTCCCTGATGATCAGTTTGGCTTGAGCTACTTCGACGGCACCTACCTCTACGAGCACGCCGATCCGAAGAAGGGTTATCACCCGCACTGGCACAGTTACATCTTCAACTACGGACGGCATGAGGTGCGCGGCTTTCTTCTGTCCAGCGCTCTGTACTGGCTGGAGAAGTATCACGTCGACGGCCTGCGCGTGGACGCCGTTGCTTCTATGCTCTTTCTTGATTACGGACGAGCCGCAGGGGAATGGATCCCGAATGTGCATGGCGGCAGAGAGAATCTGGAAGCCGTCCATTTCCTGCGGCTGTTGAACCAGGCCGTCTACCGGGAGTATCCGGACGCGCAGGTGATCGCCGAGGAGTCCACTGCCTGGCCCATGGTTTCCCGGCCGGTCTATCTCGGCGGCCTTGGTTTCGGCATGAAATGGAACATGGGGTGGATGAACGACAGTCTCCGCTACATGGCGCTGGATCCGATCTATCGCAGGCATCACCATGAAACCCTCACCTTCAGCATCTGGTATGCGTTTTCCGAGAACTTCGTGCTGCCGCTCTCGCACGACGAGGTGGTGCACGGGAAGGGTTCGCTCATCGGGAAGATGCCAGGCGATCGCTGGCAGAAGTTTGCTCACTTACGGCTGCTGTTCGGCTACATGTGGAGTCACCCCGGCCGGAAGCTGCTTTTCATGGGCGGGGAATTCGGCCAGTGGCAGGAATGGAACCACGAAGCCAGCCTGGACTGGCACTTGAGCGGTCAAGGCGAACACGGGGGACTGCAGCGGTGGGTAAGCGATCTTAACCGCCTGTATCGCGAAGAACCGGCACTGCACGACGCCGATGTCGGTCCTGCCGGCTTTGAATGGATCGACTGCCACGATGCCGAGAACAGCGTCATCAGCTTTATGCGCAAGTCCCGCAATGACAGTCACATCATGCTCGTCATCTGCAATTTCACGCCCGTGCCGCGCAGCAATTACGTGCTGGGCGTACCTCGCGGCGGCCATTGGCAGGAGGTGTTGAACAGTGACGCAGAGACCTACTGCGGGAGCGGAACGGGCAACATGGGTGGCGTCGAGGCCTCGCCCGTTCCTTCCCATGGCCACCATCACTCGGTGGCCGTCACGCTGCCCCCGTTGGCAACCGTGTACTTCAGGAACGTGCAACAGTCATGAACGGCGCTCGCTTGGATCCTGAACTGCGAGCAGCCGCGGCCAGGGATGCGGCGACCCGCTTCGACGCTGGCGTGCCACCTTTCGAGTCGATGCCGTGGGTCGATCATTTTCTTTCATGGCAGCATGACTTCGGCAGACGAGTTGACACCATGAAGACATCCGGCACCCGGCGCTCGAGCAGAGCAACACGGGCGTCTTCTTCGGCGACAAGCTCTATCTCAAGGGCACCGACTTGCGCGCGGCATCAACACGGAGCTGGAAATCGGCCGCTTTCTCACTGAGATCTCACCCTACGCCAACATTGCCCCCGTGCTCGGCGCCGTGGAATACGTGGGCCCGACGGCACGACGATGGCGCTCGCGCCGTTGCAACGGTATGTCGAAAACCAGGGCAGCGCCAGGAATCATCGCTGGAGTTTCTCGACCAGATCCTGACTGAGCAGGTCATTAACACGGAGGTCTCGCAACTCGGCGAGGTCAAGCAATACGACTACTACATGACTCTGATGAAAACACTGGGCCGGCGCGTGGCGGAGTTGCACCGCGCCTTCACGCGGCGAACCGGCGATCCGGCCTTCGATCCCGAGCCGGTGACCCCCGAGGATATCCGCCAGTGGCCGCAAACAGCAATGGACAAAGCGGCACAGACGGTGGGAACGCTGTCGCAACGCCGCCAAGAATTTCCGGAAGCGACCGCGCTGCTCATCGACAAACTGTTTCCCGGATTGACCGGATCCGCCGTGCCGTTGAACCCGCGTCCGCCGGCGACTCGGAGATGGTTAAAACGCGCTACCACGGCGATCTTCACCTCGGACAGGCGCTGATCGCCGGCGGTGATTTCATCGTGACCGACTTCGAGGGCGAGCCTGCACGGCCGCTTGCCGAACGCCGGCGCAAGCACTGTCCGCTGCGCGATGTGGCCGGCATGCTGCGTTCGTTCAGCTACGCGGCGGCCACGACGGAGGAACGCCTGGCAGGCGAACATACGGCCAAACGGGAACGCATCGCTGCGGTTCTCGCGCGCTGGGAAACTCGCACCGGCGAAGCGTTTCTGCAGGGTTACCTCGAGGCCGCCGCCGATCCCGCCGATCCGGCGGCCGCGCGCGCACTTATCGATCTGTTCATGCTGGAAAAGGCGCTCTACGAGCTGCGCTACGAGCTCGCCCACCGCCCCGATTGGGTGAAGGTCCCCCTCCGCGGCCTGCTGGCAGTGCTGAATGTAACGAGACCAGCCTCCGACACCACCGTTGCAACTCAGCCATGATTAGTCCCGTCACGGTCCTCTGGCCGGGACGGCCGTATCCGACTTCGCGCGCGGCCGCGTCCAGGACCCGTGGGCGGACGTTTGCCGGCCCTCAGCCGGTGCTGGCCGCGTGCGTGGCGTCGGCCTTTTCTCCCTGCTGACTCTCTCGCTCGGTGGTGACCGACAGGCGCTGGATCAGCGTGCGCACGAACACCTTGAGAAAGTGGACCTGGCAGCTCATGGACAGCTGGTTGATGACGGTGGAGTTGAGCTTGAGCAGCGAGGTCGGTTCGCAGGCGACGATGGTCGCCGTGCGCCGGGTGCGCGTGAGATAGCCCATCTCCCCGAAGCAGTCGCCGCGAGCGAGCATGCGCAGATCCCTGCCTCCCTTGCGCACGGTGACAGCACCACCGGCGATGACATAGAACGAGTCGTCGATCTCGCCCTCGACGATGATTTCCCGGCCAGGCTCAAACTGCAGCCAGGTACCGGCCCGCACCAGCTGCCACAGCTCACTGTCGGGGAAGGTCTGGAAGAACTCCAGCTTCCGTATCGTTGTGAACAGCTCCTTGACGGCGAGATCCTCCCTGGGTTGCTCGAGGAGATGCTCGAAGGCACGGCTCAGGTCCGCGGCCAAGTCGAGCGCGGTCAGATACCGCTGGGCCTGGTTCTTGGCCAGCGCCGTGCGCATAATCCGGTCCAGCTTTTTTGGCAGGTCACGCCGGAGCGCGTCGATGGGTGGCGGCTCGTCGTTCAGGATGCGCTGGATGAGCCGCGAGAAGCTCTCCGCGGCGAACGGGTGCCTGCCGGTCAGCAGTTCGAACATGATAATGCCAAGGGAAAAGATGTCGGTCTGAGCGGTCAGCGCATCCTCGTTGATCTGCTCCGGGGAGAGATAAAGCGGCGAGCCGACCAGGCCGAGCGGCATGGTGCCCGTCGCGTCCAGCTTGGTGATATAGGCGATGCTGAAGTCACCGATCTTGACGTCGAGATCCGGGGTGAGCAGGATGTTGCTCGGCTTGATGTCGCGGTGGATGATACCCTGGCGGTGAGCGTAGTCGAGCGCCTTGGCGCACTTGAAGACGATCTCCACCACCTTCTCTATCGGCAGCAGCGCGTCCGGCTTGCAGCAGGGTTTGAGCGTGGTCCCGCCTTCGACATATTCCATGACGATGTAGCACTGCTCCTCGACCCCGGCGTCCAGTATGGCGACGATATTGGGGTGGGTGAGCAGGCCCGCGGTGTGCGCCTCGTTGAAAAACATCTTGCGGTACTGGGCGCCCGAGTGTTCGTCATTGAGCTGTTCGGCATGGGCGACCTTGATGGCGACCTGGCGGTCGAGATAGGGGTCGTGGCCCAGATACACAGTGCCCATGCTACCCCGGCTTATCTCCCGTAACACCTCGTACTTGCCTAGCTTCTTCGGCGCCGGATTGGCCATTGGTCCAGTCTTATCGAAACGTGGAGGGTATCGCGTTGAAGGCGAGTATTTAATGCTAGCCTGAAAGGGCTGGCTACGACAGGCAAATGATATGTTTTACAGCATAGCTCACGGTTGTGCAGGTGCAGCATGTGTAGCCCATGATAGTTTGGTTCGGCGGTACGGCCTTCGGTTGTGATCCGTCTTTTTGGGTGCCAAACTACGTCTAGCTGTTAACCAGAACCTATACGCAACGCGTGAAGTGGACGCGCGGGAGGCAGGCCACTATGGTGACGGTACAACAGGTGTTGCACGACAAAGGTTACGGTGTCTGGTCCATCGGCCCGGAAGCAACCGTGTACGAAGCCGTGGCGCTCATGGCGGAGAAAGGGATTGGGGCTCTGCCGGTAGTGGACTGGAGCAATCGTCTCGTCGGCATCATTTCAGAGCGGGATTACACCCGGAAGATCGTCCTCAACAACCGCTTGTCGCGGGAAACGAAGGTGCGCGAGATCATGACTGAAAAGGTCATCAACGTCGCGCCCGACGACATCATCGACGAGTGCATGGTGCTGATGTCGGAGAACAGAATCCGCCACCTGCCCGTGGTCGATGGTGACCGGGTCGTCGGCATGCTCTCCACCAAGGATGTGTTCAAGATCATGATCGCGGAAAAGCAGACTCTCATCGAACAACTGGAACACTACATTACCGGGACGGGCTGAAGGAGTCCGTCCCTCCGTCCGGAGGTGCGAACGCTCCCCGGTATGCGCTCCTTCCTAGGCACTCTCGCCGTCGTCGTGCTCGTCGTTGCAGGAGTTTACTTGTACCTGCAGCAGGGGCCGCAGCGGGCCGAAACCAGTCCCGAGCAGGTCGCGGATGCCCACCCGGCGGTGCAGGACCAGTCCGCTGCCGCTGAGGAGAAACTGGAGCAGGAGGCTCGCGACTACATCCGCGACATCACCACGCTGCAGCAGCAGCCGCTCTCGGCGCAGAACGCGGACAACTTCGTGCAGCGTGATCAGACTATCCGGCTGCTTCCCGAAACCAAAGTGGAGGAAGTCACGCCCAGGCAGCTTCTCGCCGACCCGAACCTCGAGCCGGACACGCCGCTGACCGTGATTAAGGAAGTGGAGCAGATCGAGATCGTGACCCCAGACACTCTGCGCGAGAGGAACCCCAGCGACCCAGATCAGCCCATCAAGGTGCTGGAGGGGGACCTGATCAAGGAGACCACGGTCGGCGAGGTGCTCGACCAGCATGGCGCGGCCGGTGATGCGCCGATTACGCTCGTCAAGGAGGTGGAGGAGGTGCGGGCGATGACGGCCAGGGAGATCCAGCAGGACCCGTCGCTGGCCGCTGACGAGAAGATCAAGATCGTGCGCGGCCGCCAGCGGCTCGATGAGGCCACCGTGGCTGAGCTGATGCCCAGTCAGGAGGGCAGCGACGCGGATGCCATCTATTACATTCGCACCGTGAAAGCCACCGACAAGCAGGGTATCTGGGGCATCATCCAGTATGGCCTCGTCGACAACTTTGCCACCGGCATCGCCATTCGTCGCGGCGAGGACATCGACACCTACCGCGTCGACATCCCCCGGGACGCCGATGAGATGGTCAACGGGCAAACCAGCTCATTCCTTGGCAAGATGATCCATGCCAAGTCGAGCGACACCTACGTCTACAACTTTGAGAAGGGGCGCATGGGTCACAATCCGAACATGATCCGCCCCGGCCAGGAACTCCTCATCATCCGCTTCTCAGCCGAAGAGCTTGTCGCGATCTATAAGCACTTCGTCAACAGCCGCGCCTAGGAATCTGGCGCACTTAAGCCGCCACCAGAACCACTCCGGCGGGACCAACCTCATGGACATCACCACCAGCCAGGCGTGGCAGCGGCTCGGCGAACACCATGATCGCGTGGTCGGTCTGCACATGCGTGAACTGTTCGGATCGGATCCAGAGCGGTACGGGCGCTTCGCTCTGGAGTGCGACGATCTGTTCCTCGACTACTCCAAGAACCGCATCGTCCCCGAGACCATGGAACGGCTGCTCGCGCTTGCGCGTGCGGCAGAGGTCGAGGCGGCGCGCGAAGCGATGTTTGCGGGCGACACGATCAACCACACCGAGCACCGCGCCGCCCTGCATACGGCGCTACGCAACTTTGGCGACAAGGCGGTACATGTCGACGGCGAGGATGTGATGCCAAGGGTACGCGGCGTGCTGGCCCGCATGCGCACGCTAGTTGAGACTGTCACCAGCGGTCAGTGGCGCGGCCATAATGGCGCACGCATCACCGACGTGGTGAACATCGGGATCGGCGGGTCGCACCTTGGGCCGTTCATGGCCAGCGAGGCGTTGCGTCCCCATCATCAGGCCGGCCTGAGGGTGCACTACGTCTCCAATGCCGACCCCAGTGACATTGCTCTCACGCTTGCGGGACTGGACCCGGCCTCCACCCTCTTCATCGTTGTCTCCAAGACGTTCACGACGCTGGAGACATCGGCGAACGCCGCCGTGGCGAAGGCGTGGTTGATGCAACGCTTCGGGGAAGAGCGCGCTATCGCGGATCATGTGGTCGCTGTGTCGAGCGACCTGGAGGCGGCGCGCGCATTCGGGGTCGGCACCGCCAACGTGCTGGAGATGTGGGACTGGGTTGGGGGCCGTTACTCGCTGTGGTCCGCCGTCGGCCTTTCCACCGCCTTAGCCGTCGGAATGGATGCATTCCTCGATCTGCTCAGGGGGGGCTGGCAGATGGACAATCACTTCCGTTCCGCGCCGCTTGAGACCAACCTGCCCATCATCCTCGGTCTGCTGGGCGTGTGGTATCACAACTTCTTCGGCGCGGAGAGCCACTGTGTCGTGCCGTACGAGGAGTTGCTGAAGCACCTGCCCGCGCATCTGCAGCAGCTCGACATGGAGAGCAATGGCAAGCGGGCGCAACGCGATGGCCATCTACTGCCGGTCACCACGGCCCCCGTGATCTGGGGCGGCACCGGCACGAACACCCAGCACGCCTTCTTTCAGTTGTTGCACCAGGGGGGACGCGTCATTCCCGTCGATTTCCTGCTCGGACTGGCGAGTCCGTGCCCGCTCGGCGAGCAGCACGACCTGCTGGGGGCAAACTGTTTCGCGCAGTCGGAGGCGCTCATGCGCGGACGCACGCTCGAAGAGACCGCTGCCGAAATGCTTAAGGCGGGTATGGCATCAGACCGCGTCCGCTTGCTCGCCCCCCATCGCGTCTTCCCCGGGAACAACCCCAGCAACACGCTGCTCTACTCCAAGCTCACGCCGCGAGTGCTCGGCCAGCTCATTGCCCTCTACGAACACAAGGTCTTCGTTCAGGGCGTCATCTGGGGTGTCAATTCCTTCGACCAGTGGGGTGTGGAGCTTGGCAAGCAACTGGCGACGACCATACTCGGCGAGTTTCGTGGCGACAATGCACCGGCACACGACGCGTCGACGAGCGGCCTGATCGCGCGTTTTCGGGGCCGCCCCCGCCAGGGAACCACTGATTAAACCGCAGCCGACGCGGAGCGGCAGTTCGTCTGTGCAGGATGATCAGCATCGCGCCAGGCCATGATGTCGCGGCTACGGCGGATCCGCAAAGACACTATGCGTTGTTCACAACCTTTGCCGTCGTCGTCGACAAGCGCTCGATCAGGATCCGCAGGAACACCTTGCAGAACCGTAACTGGCAGTCCTTCGACACCTGCTCGATGAGCGTGGAATTGACCTTCATGAGCGTGACCGGCGCGCTCGCCACGATGGTGGCTGTGCGGCGCAGGCGACTGATGTATCCCATCTCGCCGAAACAGTCACCGGGCTTGAGCAGGCCGACGATGACGCCGCCCTTCTTCACCGTGACCGAGCCGTTGATGAGTATGTAGAAGGAATCGTCTATCTCACCTTCGACGATGATCTCATCGCCCTGGTCGTACTGCTCCCAGACGCTGGCGCGGATGATCTCCCAAACCTCGGCGTCTGGAAAGCCGCGGAAGAAATCCAGCTGCTTGACACTCAGGAACTTCTCTTTGGCCGAAAGGTCCTCCTGCGGGCGTTCGAGCTGGCTGAAGGATGTGCTGAGGTCGGAGGCGAGCTCGATGCCCATCTTGTAACGGTACTGCGGGTCCTTGGCCAGGCAGCGGTTGACAATCCGCGCGATGCTTTCCGGCAGATCCACCCGTACCTCGTGTATCGGGATCGGCTCTTCGTTCACCACGCGGTAGACCAGATTGGAGAACGATTCGCCTCCGAAAGGATGGCGGCCCGTAAGCAGCTCGTACATCACCACGCCGAGCGAAAACAGGTCGGTCTGGCTGGTGATGCTCTCCTCCTGGATCTGCTCCGGAGACATGTAGCGCGGTGAACCCACAAAACCCATTGGCAGTGTCTTGGAGGCGTCGCGGCGCGTCACATAGGCGATGCTGAAATCTCCAATCTTGAGGTCCTTGTCGTGCGTCAGCAACATGTTGGAGGGCTTGATGTCGCGATGGATCACGCCCTGCCGGTGGGCGTAGTCGAGGGCCTTGGCGCACTTGAAGACGATCTCCACCACCTTGTGCACGGGCAGCAGGTTGTCGGCGCGGACGTAGGACTTAAGCGTGTCGCCGCCCTCGACGAGCTCCATGACGATGTAACAGGTCTCGCCCTCCACCCCGGCGTCGAAGATGTCGAGGATGTTCGGGTGGCGCAGCATGCCGGCCGTGTGCGCCTCATTGAAGAACATCCGGCGGTAGGACTCACCGGATTCCTGGTCCCGCAGCGCTTCGGCAAGGGCGACCTTGATGGCCACGGGGCGCGCAACGAAGGGATCGTAGCCCCGGTACACCGCGCCCATGCTGCCGCGGGCTATGGCCTTGATGACGTCGTACTTGCCGAGCTTGCTTGGCGTGGCGTCCGGCGCCAGGGGTGCGTAGAGGGCGGTGTTCATGGGCTTGTACTGCCTAATGTTACTGAAACAGCGCCGCTTTAGGGAAGCTCTGAATAAGCCCATCCTGGACTTTTCAGAGCACGCAAAGCAAAAAGCGTGGTTTTTGCTTTGCTTCATCTTCAACGGCTTGCAGCCTTCGAAGATGGCGGCACATCCCTGTGCCGCAGGAACCTCTGACTTAATCAGAGGTTCCTTAGGTAGAGAACCGGATCACCGGTCACCGCCGGCGAGCCGCGAAACTGCGGCCGGGGGTGACCGGCGCGCACTTTCGCGCAGAAACACACGCGGGGCTCCCCTGCCGCAACAGGCGTATAATTCGGGCATTCAAGTGCTTGCGCTAATGACCGACCACCATTCGACGCTGTCTCGTTTCAAAGTCGCCGCGGCGGCGGTCGTGGTGTTGGTGGTAGTGGCCCTTGCTGCTTATCTGCGGCACCCCATGGAATCCGCCCGGACCAGGCTGCCGGCTGCGGTTCCCGGGCTGCTCTGGCCCGCCGCCAAGACACTGCACGGGATCGCGCTGACGGATCATCGCAACCAGCCGTTCGACGACGAAAAACTCAAGGGGAAATGGTCGCTGCTCTTCTTCGGCTATACCCACTGTCCCGATGTCTGTCCGAACACGCTGCAGATGCTGAACCAAGTGGTACCGAAGCTGCCGGCGGACACGCAGGTGGTCTTCGTCTCGGTCGACCCGCAGCGTGATACTCCTGAACGACTCGCCGAATACATCTCCTATTTTCACCCTGACTTTCTCGGCGTGGGCGGGTCCCGGGAGGCTGTGAATGCACTGACCGCACAGATCGGAGTCGTGAATATCAGGAATGCCGAGAGTGACACCGGCCAGTACACTGTCGACCACACGGTGTCGCTGTTCCTCGTCGATCCTGAGCTGCGTCTGGTCGGCCTGTTCTCCCCGCCGTTGGCAGCCGGGGCGTTGGAGCGCCGGTACCGGCAGGTCCGCGAGTTGGTGGAGAGAGAGGGTTGATGGGATTGCGTCGCTACCGCAGGCTGCTCGCGGTCGCGGCCGGGCTGCTTATGGCAATGCCGGCATGGGCGACGGAGGTCCTGCGCGTCACCGAGGCGTGGATCCAGGAGGGACCACCTTCCGTACCGGTCCTCGCCGGCTACCTGACGCTGGAAAACACAACCAACCAGGAGGTCCGCGTTACACGGGTAACCAGCGAGATCGCCGAACGCGTCGAGATCCATCGCACCGAGATCACCGACACCACTGCGACGATGCGGCGGATCCCGGAGCTGACGCTCATGCCCCGGGCCAAGCTCGCGTTCGCCTCGGGGGGCTACCACCTCATGATCTTCGGCGTCGGGAAACCGCCCGGCGCGGGCGACAGAGTCAATCTGGAGTTGCAGCTAGGGTCTGGCGACAAGGTCAAGGCCAGGGCCGAGGTCCGCCGCGTCTCTGCGGCGCCGTAATCAGGGCGACAAGGTGAACGAGCGGGCGCCCGACACCGCTCCTGCGGGAGCGACCTGGACCGATCGCCTGCAGACCTGGCCGCAATATCTGCTGCCCCAGCGCCTCCTCTCGCGCATCATCCATGCGGCGACACGCAGCCGGACGTGGAAGGATCTGCTCATCCGCCGCTTCGCCCGGCACTACGGAGTCGACATGGATGAGGCCCTGGAGCCCGACCTCGGTCGCTACGCGCATTTCAACGACTTCTTCACCCGCGCGCTGCGTCCCGGCGTCCGTGCCTTTCCCCAGTCAGGCGATGTCGTGGCAAGTCCGGTCGATGGCTATATTAGCCAGATCGGTTACCTCCATGCAGACCTGCTAATCCAGGCCAAGGGCCGTCATTACACGCTTTCGGCGCTGCTCGGCGGGGAGCGCGCGCTGGCGGCACAGTTTCAGTCCGGCGCCTACGCCACGCTCTATCTGTCCCCGCGCGATTACCATCGCGTGCACATGCCGGTGGACGGAACGCTGCGAGAAATGATCTACGTCCCCGGCAAGCTGTTTGCCGTTAACCCCCGCACCACGCGCGTCATAAACAATCTGTTCGCGCGCAATGAGCGGCTGATCTGCCTGTTTGATTCCGCTGCGGGTCCACTGGCAGTACTGCTGGTCGGCGCGATCTTCGTCAGCAGCATGGAGACCGTCTGGGAGGGCGTAATCGGGCCAGGCGGCCGACAGACATGCCGGCGATGGGATTACGGGGCATCGGCGCACGCATTCAGACGCGGGGCGGAGATCGCCCGCTTCAACATGGGCTCTACTGTCATCCTGCTGTTCGGCAGGGACCGGGTTCGCTGGGATGCCGTGTGGCCGCCCGGCATGGCGCTGCGCCTCGGCATGCCTCTGGGGAGGCTGCACAATCAGAGCGTACGACCAGGCTAGCGCACTGCGCTGATGCAGACGGCCATCAACAGGCCCGGCATGATGCCCAGCAGCAATATCGCAAGCCCGTTAACGCTCAATGCCAGACGCGTGTCGGCACTCACTGCGAGTGCCGCCCCGCTTGCGGGCGGATCAAAGTACATCAGCTTGACCACCCGCAGGTAGTAGTACGCGCCGATGATGGAGAACAGGACCGCCACGGCGGCGAGCCACACGTGTCCGGCATTAATCACTTCCTTGAGCACGAACCACTTCGCCCAGAAACCGGCGAAGGGCGGGACGCCGGCGAGCGAGAACATCATGATGAGCATCACGAATGCGAACCAGGGACTGCGGCGGGTGAAACCCTTGAAGTCATCGAGACGGTCGGATTCCCTGCCCGCGTCACCGATCAGGATGATTACGCCGAAGGCGCCCAGGCTCATCAGCGCGTAGACGATGGCATAGAACATGGCTCCGGCATAGCCGCTCGGTGTCGCCGCTAGCAGGCCGAGGAGCAGGAAACCCATATGGTTGATGGTGGAATACGCCAGCATGCGCTTGATGTTTGACTGGGCAATGGCGACCACGTTGCCGATAATCATCGAGGCCACGGCGAGCGCAATCAACATGCGGTGCCAGTCCCCCGAAAGGTGCTGCAGGCCGTCGGCGAGCAGCCGCATTGCCATGGCAAAAGCGGCCACCTTCGACGCCGTGGCGATGAGAAGGGTCACTGCGGTGGGCGCGCCCTCGTAGACATCGGGCACCCACATGTGGAACGGCACTAGGCCCAGCTTGAAGGCCACGCCGACCACGATGAAGACGAGCGCAAACACCATCAGGAGGCGGTCGCTTCCGGCCGCAGTCGCTGCGTTCGCCATGTCCACGAGGTCGAGCGTGCCGGTCACGCCGTAGAGCATGGACATCCCGTAGAGCAGCATTCCCGAGGCGAGCGCGCCAAGGACGAAATATTTCATCGCCGCCTCGGAGGCCGCCGGCGAGTCCCGATGCATCGCCACCAGCGCGTAGAGCGAAAGCGACAGCAGCTCCAGCCCCAGGTAGATGGTCAGCAGGCTGCCGGCAGACACCAGCACCATGATGCCCAGCACCGCCATCAGCGCCAGCACGAAAAATTCCCCGCTCAGCAACCGTCGCAGGCGCAGGTAATCGCGCCCGTAAATCAGGCCGAAGATGACCATGGCGAGAACGAAGCTCTTAAGCACCACCGCCAGCGGGTCGCGCACGAACATGCCGTGGAACGCCGTGGCGACACCCTTGGGACCCATTAGCGTGTCGGCGCTGAGCGCGGCGAGCAGGGTAAGCTGTGTCAGCCAGTAGGCCGCCCGGTGTTCGGGATCGCGGCTGTGGACATCAACGACAAGCACCAGGCAGATCATCGTCAGCACGAGGATCTCCGGCAGCGCCAGCTGGATAGATTCCGGCGTCATGGCAGTTTGGACGCGGCGGCGTGTTGCACCAGGTTTTCGATACTCGCGCGCATGGTGTCGAGGAGCGGCGCGGGCCACACGCCAAAGACGAGCACCGCAATGGCCAGTGTCAGCAAGACGAGGAACTCACGCCGGTCTATGTCCTGCAATGCGGCCACGCCGGGGTTGGCGACCGGGCCGAAGATGACGCGCTTGTACATCCACAGTGTGTAGGCCGCCCCGAGGACGAGGGTAGTGGCGGCCAGGAATGCCACCCAGAAGTTCGCCTTCACGCTCGCAAGGATGACCAGTAACTCTCCGACGAAACCGGAGGTGGCGGGCAGGCCGGAGTTAGCCATCGCAAAGAGCATCATCAGCGCCGCAAAGCGCGGCATGGTATTGACCACGCCGCCATAGTCGCGGATCTGCCGGCTGTGCAGGCGGTCATAGAGCACCCCCACGCAGAGGAACAGCGCGCCCGAGATGAACCCGTGGGAGACCATCTGCACCATGCCACCGGCCACGCCCATCACGGCACCATCGTCCGTGCCGGTGTTCTGGATGATGCGGAAGATCGTGAAGAAGCCCAGCGTGACGAAGCCCATGTGCGAGATGGACGAATAGGCGATGAGCTTCTTCATGTCCTGCTGAACCAAGGACACGAAACCGATGTAGACCACCGCAATGAGCGACAGCACAATCATCAGGCCGTCGAAGTAGCGGGCGGCATCGGGGAGGATCGGCAGGCTGAAGCGCAGGAAGCCGTAGCCGCCCATCTTGAGCAGGATGGCGGCGAGGATGACGGAACCGCCCGTCGGCGCCTCGACGTGGGCATCCGGCAACCAGGTGTGCACCGGCCACATCGGCACCTTCACCGCGAACGCAAGCAGGAAGGCAATGAACAGCCACTTCTGCGCCGTCAGGGTGATCGGCAGCGCCTGCATGTCGGCGATTGCAAAGCTGTTGGCCTTGAAGTAGAGGTACAGCAGTCCGACGAGCATGAAGACGGAACCGAGGAAGGTGTACAGGAAGAATTTCACCGCCGCATACACGCGCTCAGGCCCGCCCCAGATGCCGATGATGAGAAACATCGGAACCAGCATCGCCTCCCAGAAGACATAGAAAAGGATGGCATCGAGCGAACAGAACACGCCCAGCATCAGTCCCTCGAGGATGAGGAAGGCGGCGAAATACTGGTAGGCCCTGTCCTTGATGACCTCCCAGCCGGCCAGCACCACCAGCACCGTTGTCAGAGTGGTGAGCAGAATGAGCGGCAAAGCAATGCCATCGATGCCGAGGTGATAGTTGATGCCGAAAACCGGGATCCAGGGCCGCACCTCCACGAACTGCATTGCCGCGGTGGAGGTATTGAAGCGCGTGTATAAAAGTATGGAGAGCCCCAGTGTGGCGAGGCTGATGAGCAGGGAGTCGATCTTCACCGCCCGGTCGGTGACGCGGCCGCCGGCAAAGAGCACCCACAGCCCGCCGAGGGTCGGCACCCAGATAACGAGACTCAACAATGGCAGATCAGGCATTCTTGTTATTCGTTGTTCCTGGCTTGGTGATCGGTGACTCGTGATTCGTTGCTCGTGATCCCGTAATCGGTATATGCAACTGCGGCCGCTTCACTGGGAACAAGTCACGAATTGCCAGTGACCGGATTCAGTGTCCGAACCCGTGTACGAAATAGCCCAGGAGCAGCAGAACTCCGATGATCATGGCGAAGGCGTAGTGATACAGATACCCCGACTGGATCCGGCGCAGCCTGCCGGCGACCCAACCAACCAGGCGCGCCGTGCCGTTCACGCCCGCGCCGTCGATGACCAGCTCGTCGCCGACCCGCCATAGCGCCCGCCCCGCCCCGCGTGCCCCTCCTCCAAATACGATCTCGTTGAATTCGTCGAACCCATACTTGCGCTCCAGCACAAGATGCAGCCAGCGCAAGGCCGGGGCGAGCGCTGCAGGCAGCGACGGCCACCACCAGTAGAGCAGCCATGCGACCAGCATGCCGCTCAGCCCAAATATCGTGGGTGCGGCAGTGAGCCCGTGCTCAAGCGCCTCCCTCCAGCCGTGGAATTCCTCGGCCAGGTGCTGCGCGGCCTCATGGCTGGCGAACACATGGATGGCGCTGCCAAAGAAGCCTTCCTTTAGTATCGCCTCGGCCGCGATGGCGCCGATGGCAACCGAGGGGATTGCGAGCAGGATCAGTGGAACGGTCACCACTGCCGGTGACTCGTGCAGGTGCTCCTTCGCAGGGAGGGCGATGCGCTCGCGGCCGTGGAAAACCAGGAAGAACATGCGGAAGCTGTACACCGCAGTGATGAAGACACCGGAAAGGACCACGTAGTACGCCCACGTCGCCGCCGGCAGGTTGGAATGATGGACCGCTTCGATGATGGCGTCCTTGGAGTAAAAGCCCGCCATGCCGGGAAAGCCTATCAGCGCCAGCGACCCGACCAGCGCGGTGATCCAGGTGATCGGCATGTAGCGGCGCAGCCCGCCCATATGGCGTATGTCCTGCTCATGGTGCAGAGCAATGATCACTGAGCCGGCGGCGAGGAAAAGCAGCGCCTTGAAGAAGGCATGTGTCATAAGGTGGAAGATCGCCACACTGTATGCCGAGGCGCCGAGAGCCACCGTCATGTAACCGAGCTGCGAGAGGGTCGAATAAGCGATCACCCGCTTGATGTCGTTCTGCACCAATGCTATCAAGCCCGTAAGGAATGCGGTGACGGCGCCGATGATGAGCACCACGTTGAGCGCCGTGTCGGAGTACTCAAACAGCGGCGACATGCGCGCGACCATGAAAATGCCCGCGGTCACCATCGTCGCGGCGTGGATCAGCGCCGAGATGGGCGTGGGACCTTCCATCGAATCCGGCAGCCATACATGCAGCGGCATCTGCGCCGACTTACCCATCGCGCCGAGGAACAGCAGCAGGCAGATGACCGTCAGCAACTGCCAGGCCTGTCCGTCCCAAACCGTGATCGTCCTGACGGCCAGCTCCGGAGCCTTGCCGAACACGGTCGCGTAATCGAGCGACCCGGCGTACATGAGCACCAGGGCAATGCCGAGCAGAAAGCCGAAATCGCCGACCCGGTTAACGATGAAGGCCTTCAGGTTCGCGTAGACCGCAGAGGGTCGTGTGTACCAGAAACCGATGAGGAGGTAGGACATCAGTCCCACCGCCTCCCAGCCGAAGAAGAGCTGCAGGAAGTTATTGCTCATGACCAGCATAAGCATGCTGAAGGTGAACAGCGCGATGTAGCTGAAGAAGCGCTGGTAACCAGGATCGCCATGCATGTAGCCGATGGTATAGATGTGTACCATCAGCGACACAAAGCTCACCACCGCCATCATCGTCACGGTGAGCTTGTCCAGCAGAAATCCGATCTCGAACTTCACGCCGCCGACCACCCCCCAGTCATAAACATGCGCGTTGTGGGTCGGTAGGCCATCGAGGGCGATCCGCTTGAACAGCCAGAACGAGACGAGAGTCGACACCGCCACTCCGATGATGGTCACCCAGTGAGCGCCGGCCCGGCCGATCTGTCTGCCGCAAAGACCTGCCACCATGGAACCGATGAGCGGGGCAAGCACTACGATGAGCGCGAATGTAGTCATCGCTTCCGTCTAGCCCTTCATGGCGTCGAGGTCGTCGACGTTGATGGTGCGCCGGCTGCGAAACAGCACCACCAGGATGGCGAGCCCGATGGCTGACTCCGCGGCCGCGACGGTCAGAATAAAGAACACGAACACCTGGCCGGTGATGTCGCCGCGGAAGTGCGAGAAGGCGACGAAGTTCATGTTTACCGCCAGCAACATCAACTCGATGCACAGCAACAGCACAATGACGTTCTTGCGGTTGATGAAAATGCCGGCGACACTGAGACAGAACAGCACCGCGCCGAGCAACAGATAATGCGACAGCGGGATCACGGACGCTTCTCCGCCGGCATCTTCACCAGCCGCACACGCTCGCTGCGACGCACACTCACCTGATCCTCGGGCTTCGGGGTCTTCCCCTGCCGGATGCCGCGCATAGTCAGCGCGATGGCCGCGATGATGGCGACCAGCAACACCACCGCGGCGATCTCGAACGGATAGAGGTAGTCGGTGTATAGCGCGCGCCCCAGCTCGGCGGTGTTGCTGTAACCGGCAGCCCTGCGGGGCGGCGCCGCGAACTGCTCCAGGCCGAAATGGTGCGGCCCGACGACCAGACTCATCGCCACCACAGTGAGCAGCGCCACCGCCGCACCGACCGGCAGGTAGCGGGCGAAGCCTTCGCGCAACTGCGTGATGTTGACGTCCAGCATCATCACCACAAACAGGAACAGCACCATCACCGCGCCCACGTAAACGAGAACGAGCGCGATGGCGAGGAACTCGGCCTCGAGAAGCAACCAGAGGCCGCTGCTCGCCACGAACGCCAGCACCAGGAACAGCACGGCGTGAACGGGGTTGCGCACGGTGATCACCATGGTGCCGGCGAACAACAGCAGCGCCGCGAGCATCCAGAAGATCGCCCCCTCCATCTCTCTCATCCTCACCTTACCGGAACATCGCGTCGCGGGACCGGTCGGCAGCGATCTGTGCCTCGAATATCTCGCCAACCTTGAGCAGCTTTTCCTTGGTCATCACAAGATCGCCGCGCTGCTCGCCGTGATACTCGAAGTAACGGGTCTCGACAATCGCGTCGACGGGGCAGGATTCCTCGCAGAAGCCGCAGAAGATGCACTTGGTAAGATCGATGTCGTAGCGGGTGGTGCGCCGCGTCCCGTCGGCGCGCTGGTCGGATTCAATCGTGATGGCGACCGCCGGGCACACCGCCTCGCAGAGCTGGCAGGCGATGCAGCGCTCCTCGCCGTTCGGATAGCGGCGCAGCGCATGCAGGCCGCGGAAGCGTGGCGACAGCGGTGTTTTCTCCTCCGGATACAGCACCGTCACCTTGCGATCGAACAGGTACCGGCCGGTGAGCCGCATCCCCTTCACCAGCTCCCAGAGCAGCAGACTCCTGAAGTAATTGGCGATCGCGCGCATGGCGCCTCAGACTGCGTCGAACCAGGGGGGGATCCGCCACATGACCAGTATCGCGACGACCACCAGCCATACGATGGTGATCGGGATAAACACCTTCCAGCCCAAACGCATGATTTGATCATAACGGTACCTCGGGAAGGTGGCGCGGAACCACAGAAACAGCAGAAGAAAGAACGCTATCTTTGCGATCAGCCAGTGCAGTCCCGGGGCGAAGAAGGAGCCGATCCAGGGGACATTGTAGAGATCCTCCGACGAACGCCCGAGCAGCTCGGGTACACCCTGCACCGGCGACAGCCAGCCGCCGAGGAACATGACCGACGCCAGGGTCGCGATAAGGATCATGTTGGCGTACTCAGCGAGGAAGAACACCGCGAACGCCATGCCGGAGTACTCGACGTGAAAGCCGGCGACCAGCTCCGATTCGCCTTCCGCCACGTCGAATGGCGCGCGGTTGGTCTCCGCCACCCCGGAAATGAAGTAGACGAGAAACATCGGCAGGAGCGGCAGCCAGAACCAGTTGAGGATGCTGCCCTCCTGGTGGAGGACGATGGCGCGCAGATTGAGGCTGCCGGCGGCGATGAGCACGCTCACCAGCGCAAAGCCCATGGCAATCTCGTACGCCACCATCTGAGCCGCTGACCGCAGCGCACCCAGGAAGGCATACTTCGAGTTCGATGACCAGCCGGCGATGATGACACCATAGACGCCCATGGACGTGAGCGCCAGGATGTAGAGCAGGCCCGCGTTGATGTCAGCAATGGTCTTGGTCGCATCGAACGGGATGACCGCCCAGGCTGCAAGCGCCGGGCCTATTGCGAGGATTGGAGCGGCGATGAACAGAAACCTGTTGGCGCCGGCCGGGATGATGATCTCCTTGACCAGCAGTTTGAAGGCATCCGCGATGGGCTGCAGCCAGCCCTTCGGTCCGACACGGTTCGGGCCGAAGCGCACCTGCATGTAGCCAATCACCTTGCGCTCCGCAAAGGTGAGATAGGCCACCGACAGCATCAGCGGCACAAGCAGCGCAACAATCTGTATCAGAATGCTGGTCACCGACCACAGCGGCACCGGCATCCAGAAGAACATCTGTGAGCGCAGCCAATCCAGCATATTCAGGCCCGCTCGACCTTGATGGATCCGAATGCCGGACCGAATCTGTGCAGCGGTCCGGCGCCGTGGATGAGCACACAAGCATCGGGCAGGGTGGGATCGATACGCAGCGGCAGCAGATCGCTTGTTTCACCCTGTTCGACCCGGACCAGCTTTTCACCGATGAGGCCGTGGCTGCTTGCGACGCCAGGACTGACGCGCACATAGCCGTCGGCGACCTCACCGGTATCCTGCAATGCCCTCGCATGCCGGACCAGCGGGTCGCCGGAATAAGCGGGCACAACCGTCACGCGTTCCAGACCGGTCGCCGGCACCTTGTAGAGCAGCGCGCCGTGCGCGACATCGCCGCTGTTATCCGGCCTTGCATCTCCCACGGCGGCGCGCAGTTCCTCGCGCACCTCGGCGGAGGTCATGTAATCGAACCCGGCGACGCCGAAGGTGTTGCCCAGGACGCGCAACACCTTCCACGCCGGCCGTGCCTCGCCGGGCGGCTTCACCGCCGCATCGAAGCTCTGCCACCGGCCTTCCGCGTTCACATACGTGCCGGCGGTCTCCGCAAACAGTGCGATCGGCAGCATCGCGTGCGCATACTCCTCCATCGCCGCGCTGCGGTAGGCTGTCAACGCCACCACCAGCCCCGCACGTTGCATGGCCAGCAGGGCGGTGTGACTATCCCAGCAGTCGAGCTCGGGCTCCACGCCAAGCAGCAAATAGGCGCGCAGCTGCTTCCTGAGCATGGCGGCGGCGTCGAGACCGGGCGCGGCGAGTCGCGTCATGGCCGGCCCGCGATGCGGAAGCACGCCCGCCAACCACGCGCCGACGCCATTGGCGCCTTCGCAGAGGTAGCCGACAGACTTCCCGCTCAGGCGCGCAATGGTCTGCGCGAGCGTGCGCAGGATGGACAGGTTGGGGTGAGCGATGGCCAGGTTGCCAAGCAGGATCGTTGCGCGCGCAGTAGACTTCATGCGCGTGGCGATCGCGCGATGGACAGGCTCGACCCTGACATCGTGCAGGCGGTCGGCCACGTCTGTTACGCGGCCTTCCTCGGCGAGCACTCGCGCCACGCCAGCCAGGGCCGCGATCATGGCGCTCGGCCGGCAAATGATCCTGTCGCTGACATGCCAGTTGAAGTCAAAGTCCACGGGATTGATGACCATCAGCTTGGCGCCACGCATCGAGGCCTTGCGCAGTCGGTGGTTGGCCATGGGCTGCTCCTTGCGCACGTTGGAGCCGACCAGCAGCACGGCGTCCGCCCTTTCGAGCTCGGCGATTCCCTGGGCCAGCCACGGGAAGATTGGTGCGCGATCCTGGTCACGGAAATCCCCTTGCCGCAGACGGTGATCGATGTGAGGCACGCCGAGGGCGCGCAAGAGCTTCTGAAAAAGGTACAGTTCCTCCACGGTCGCCGATGGCGAGGCGAGCGCGCCGATCTGCTCGACGCCGTGGTCGGTGACGGTCACTTTGACGCGCGCGGCGGTGACCTTCAGTGCGGTCTCCCAATCCACCTCGCGCCACCGCCCGTGCTCCTTGATCATCGGCACTCGTAGCCGGCCCGCGCTGTTGAGACCCTCGTAGCTGTAACGGTCGCGGTCCGAGAGCCAGACTTCGTTAACGGCCTCGTTCTCGCGCGGGACAACGCGCTTGACGATCTGACCCTTGACGTGCAGCTCGATGTTGGAGCCAACGCAGTCGTGGGGCGCGATGCCCGGCTTGGCGCGAAGTTCCCAGGCCCGCGCGGTGTAGCGATAAGGCTTGGAGGTCAGCGCGCCGACGGGGCAGAGGTCGATGACGTTGCCCGACAATTCCGAGGTGACCGCGCGCTCTACGTAGGTGCCGATCTCCATCTGCTCGCCGCGGCCGGTCGCGCCGAGTTCCCGCAGACCCGCGATCTCCTCGCCGAAGCGCACGCAGCGCGTGCAATGAATGCAGCGTGTCATGTCGGTCTGGATGAGCGGCCCAATGTCTTTGTCCTTCACCACCCGCTTGCGCTCCGTGTAGCGCGATACGTCAGAGCCGTAGCCCATGGCCAGGTCCTGCAGTTCGCACTCGCCGCCCTGGTCGCAAATGGGGCAGTCGAGCGGGTGATTGATGAGCAGGAACTCCATCGTCGCCTGTTGTGCCTCGCGCGCCACCGGGGAGCGGGTGTATACCTTCATGCCTTCCATCACCGGCGTCGCGCAGGCGGGCAGCGGCTTCGGCACCTTCTCCACCTGCACAAGACACATACGGCAGTTGGCGGCAATGGACAGCTTCTTGTGATAGCAGAAGCGTGGAATATAGATGCCAGCGGCATCCGTGATCTCCATGATCATGGCGCCCTTGCGCGCCTTGAGGGGCACGCCGTCCACTTCGATGTTGACCAGGTGTTCGTTCATGCGCTCGTGAATCGTTATTTGTAGTTCGTTACCCGTGATCCCTGGCTGGCAACTGCTTTCGAATCACCATCACGCATTACCGGTCACGTCTATTCATGCCGCCTTGGCAGCCTCGCTGTCGACGACGCTGCGGCCGTGCTCGATGTAGTACTCGAACTCGTGGCGGAAGTGCCTGATGAAACTCTGCACGGGCATGGCGGCCGCATCACCCAGGGCACAAATGGTGCGCCCCCCGATCTTGGAGGCCACGTCGTCGAGCTTCGCGAGATCCTCCCTGGCGCCCTCGCCCTCGACGATGCGCGTGAGCATGCGGTAGAGCCAGCCCGTGCCTTCGCGGCAAGGCGTGCACTGGCCGCAGGACTCGGAGAAGTAGAAGCGCGAGATCCGCTGCAGCAACCGCACCATGTCGGTCGTCTCGTCCATTACGATGACCGCGCCGGAGCCGAGCAGTGAACCGGCCCTGGCCATGGAGTCGTAGTCCATGTCGAGTTGCATCATGATCTCGCCCGGCAGCACCGGCACGGAGGAACCGCCCGGGATGACGGCTTTGAGAGCGCGCCCCGCGCGCACGCCACCGGCCAGTTCGAGCAGGGAGCGGAACGGCGTTCCCATCGGGATCTCGAAGTTGCCCGGTCTGGCCACGTGGCCGCTCACTGAAAAGATCTTGGTACCGCCCGCTGTCGGCTTGCCCAGCCCGGCAAACCACTTCGCTCCTTTGCGCATGATCGTCGGCACCGAGGCCAGCGATTCGGTGTTGTTGATGGTGGTCGGCTTGCCGTAGAGACCGAAACTCGCCGGGAACGGTGGCTTGAAGCGCGGCAGTCCCTTCTTGCCCTCAAGCGACTCGAGCAGAGCTGTCTCCTCGCCGCAGATATAGGCACCGGCGCCGAGCGTCACGTACAGGTCAAAGTCCACGCCCGAGCCAAAGATATCCCTGCCGAGCAGGCCGAGCCCGTAGGCCTCCTTGAGCGCCTGCGTGAAACGCTGGTAGGGCTCGTCCATGAATTCTCCGCGCAGGTAGTTGTAACCAACCGTCGCGCCCATCGCGTAGCCGCCGATCGCCATGCCCTCGATGAGCGCGTGCGGATTAAAGCGCAGGATGTCGCGGTCCTTGCAGGTGCCCGGCTCACTCTCATCGGAATTGCAGACGAGATACTTCTGCACTGGCGCCGCGCGTGGCATGAAGCTCCACTTCACTCCGGTCGCGAAGCCGGCACCTCCGCGGCCGCGCAGCCCGGACGCCTTCACCTCCTCTACCACCTTCTCCGGCGGGGTTTCCCCGGCAAGGATCCTCTTCCAGGCCTTGTAGCCCCCGATTCTGAGGTAGTTGTCCAATGTCCAGGGCTGCTCAAACTGCAGCGTCTCGTAGCAGCAGGCATTCAGAAGCAGATCCGTCATTCCATTGAGTCCAGGATCTCGTCGACCTTGGCGGTGGTCAGATGCTCGTAGTACTTGTGATCGACCTGCATCATCGGTGCCCCGCAGCACGCGGCGAGGCACTCCTCCTCCTGCTTTAGATAGAAGCGACAGTCGGATGTGCTCTCGCCGATCCTGATGCCGAGCTTGCGCTCGATGTGGCGCACGATCTCGTCGGCGCCACAGAGCCAGCAGGAAACATTGGTGCACACCGAGATGCTGTGGCGGCCGACGGGTCTGGTCTCGAACATGGAATAGAAGCTGGCCACCTCATAGACAGCGATCGGCGGCAGTTCGAGATACTCGGCCACCGCGTCCATCAGTTCGACGGTGAGATAGCCACCGTTCTCGTGCTGAACCTCTTGCAGCGCGGCCAGCACCGCGGAGCGCTTGTGCTCCGGCGGATACTGCGTCAGCCACTCGTCGATGACGTGCCGCGCGTGCTCCGAAAGCTTGCTGACTTTCGCTGTCGTTTCCATCGTTACAGAGAGCTATCGAGCCGGTATGTCGCGTCCGGGCAAGGCGCGAGGCCGTGAGCGGCCCGGAGCATGCACGGCAGTATGTGAGGACCGCGAAGGAGCGAGTAAAACAGCATCGACGCGAAAGACCAGGCTCATCGATCGATTTCGCCGAAGACGATGTCCTGCGTGCCTATAATCGCCACCACGTCGGCGAGCATGTGCCCCTTGGCCATCTCATTGATCGATGCCAGATGCGGAAACCCCGCAGCGCGGATCTTGACGCGGTACGGCTTGTTGGCGCCGTCCGAGATCAGGTAGATGCCGAACTCGCCTTTCGGGTGTTCAACGGCCGCATATACTTCACCCTCCGGCACGCAATAGCCCTCAGTGAAGAGTTTGAAGTGATGGATGAGGGATTCCATGTCGCCCTTCATCTCCTCGCGCCGCGGCGGGACCAGCTTGTGATCGTCGATGATGACCGGCCCGGGATTCCTGCGCAGCCAGTCGATACACTGTCTGATGATGCTGTTGGACTGCCGCATCTCCTCGATGCGAACGAGGTAGCGATCGTAGCAGTCGCCGTTGACGCCGACCGGGATATCGAAGCCAAGCTCGTCGTAGACTTCGTAGGGCTGCTTCTTGCGCAGGTCCCACTCCACGCCGGAGCCGCGCAGCATCGGCCCGGTGAAGCCGAGCGCCAGCGCGCGCTCGGGAGACACCACGCCTATCCCCACCGTGCGCTGCTTCCAGATGCGGTTGTCGGTGAGCAGCGTCTCGTACTCGTCCACACACTTCGGGAAGCGCGCGGTGAAGTCTTCGATGAAGTCGAGCAGTGAACCGGTGCGGTTTGCGTTGAGCTTCTTGATCTGCCCCTTGCTGCGAAAGCGTGAGGGCTGGTATTGCGGCATCTGCCCTGGCAGATCCCGGTAAACACCGCCCGGCCGGTAGTAGGTCGCGTGCATGCGCGTGCCCGAGACGGCCTCGTAGCAGTCCATCAGATCCTCGCGCTCGCGGAACGCATACAGGAAGACGGTCATCGCGCCGATGTCCAGCCCATGCGCGCCGAGCCACAGCAGGTGATTGAGGATGCGCGTCACCTCGTCGAACATCACGCGGATGTACTGCGCGCGTATCGGCGGCGTGATGCCGAGCAGCCGCTCGATGGCCATCACGTAGGCGTGCTCGTTGCACATCATCGAGACGTAATCGAGTCGATCCATGTAGCCGATGCTCTGGTTGAACGGCTTGCTCTCGGCGAGCTTCTCGGTCGCCCGGTGCAGGAGACCGATGTGCGGGTCGGCGCGTTCGATGACCTCCCCGTCCATCTCCAGCACCAGACGCAGCACGCCGTGAGCCGCGGGGTGCTGCGGTCCGAAGTTGATCGTCATGTTGCGGATCTCAGGCACGCGTCCCGCCCTTCTGACGCGCAGCCTCGAAACGGTCGTCCTGGCGGATGACCTTTGGCACCAGCACGCGGTTCTCGATGGTCACTGGCTGGTAGATCACGCGCTTCTTCTCAGGGTCGTAACGCACCTCGACGTTGCCTTCCAGCGGAAAGTCCTTGCGGAACGGATGGCCAATGAAGCCATAGTCAGTCAGCAATCGGCGCAGGTCCGGATGACCCTCGAAAAGGATACCGAAGAGATCAAATGCCTCGCGCTCGTACCAGTTGGCCGAGTTCCAGATATCCACCACGCTGTCGATGGTCGGCGCATCGGCATCGACAAAGACGCGCAGTCGCAGGCGCTGGTTATGCGTGTACGACAGAAGGTGGTAGACCACCGCAAAGCGCGGGCCTCGCCACGATGGAACGTTGCCGGCTCCAATTCTCACGCCGCGGCTGAAGCCCTCCACGGTTGCATCCTCCGTCTCCCAGTCGCTGCACCCATAATCCGCATAGTCGACGCCGCACAGATCAGACAACTGCTCGAAGGAGAACAGCGGGTCGTCACGCAGCACGCGGCAGACCGCCAACAGATGTTCGCGCGGCAGTTCGGCGCTCACCTGCCCGACCGCCACTGCCAAGCGCGTCAAGCGGCCAGCAAATGCCTGCTCCAGCCTGGCCTTGAGATCTTCGACAGACAAAGACATGAGCCGGGAGTGAGTCAGCGGGCGATGGTGTTCGTCCGACGGATCTTGTTCTGCAGTTGCAGGATCCCAAAAAGCAGCGCCTCGGCGGTAGGCGGGCAGCCAGGCACGTACACGTCCACCGGTACGATGCGGTCGCAACCGCGCACCACCGAATAGGAATAGTGATAATAACCGCCGCCATTGGCGCAGGAACCCATGGAAATCACCCAGCGCGGCTCCGGCATCTGGTCATAAACCTTGCGCAGCGCTGGCGCCATCTTGTTGACCAGAGTGCCGGCGACGATCATGACGTCGGACTGACGCGGGCTCGCGCGGAACACGACACCGAAGCGATCGAGGTCGTAGCGCGCGGCGCCGGCATGCATCATCTCCACCGCGCAGCACGCCAGCCCGAAGGTCATGGGCCAGAGTGATCCGGTGCGCGCCCAATTTACCAGCTTGTCGACCGTGGTCGTGACCACGCCCTGGTCGAGGACGCCCTCGATGCTCATGCCGTCACCTCCACCGATTGTCGCCCGCTGTGCGGACCCCTTCCACCGCTACTCCCAATCCAACGCCCCCTTTTTCCACTCGTACACGAATCCTATGACAAGGATAGCGAGGAAAACCATCATCGCGATGAAGCCTGCGAAGCCGATCTCTCGCAGAGCCACTGCCCACGGAAAAAGGAAAGCGATCTCGAGGTCGAACACGATGAAAAGAATGGCCACCAGGTAGTACCGGACGTCAAACTTCATTCGCGCGTCCTCGAAGGCCTCGAAGCCGCATTCGTAGGGAGCGAGCTTCTCGTCGTAGGGCTCGCGCCTGCCGAGTAGAAAGCCAATGGCGATGGCAACCGTGCCTACCAGGATGCCAACGACGATGAACACCAGAACAGGCAGATACTGCGCCACCATACAGCCGTGCGTGCGGCACCTGGCCGCAACAGCTCCCTTCCGTCAAAAGACGGTCACATTGCAGTGCAATATAGTTTACTGCAATTCGGAGGTCGTCGGGACAGCAATTTTCGGATGATCATGTCGTGCAAGGCCGCCCGCTCAGCCGCTCAGCCGCTCAGCCGCTCAGCCAAGCATCAGGCCTCAGCTCTTCTGACTTAACGACGGCGGCGAGGGCGCCAGGGACGAGGAGAAAATACTCGATAGCTTTGGTGCCGACGGAGAGACTCGAACTCTCACGGGTTGCCCCGCCACCCCCTCAAGATGGTGTGTCTACCAATTCCACCACGTCGGCACGGGTATGCATCGCTACGCCCGTTACAAACACTAGCAAAAATCAGTTCTTCGGGGCAGGGGGTAATTCGGCAGATTCTGGCGGCGCTTCGGCGGCCGCCGCATCAGGCAGCTCCCCGGCACCACTGTTACCGACTTCCGGCACTTCACTCGATGCGGCATCCGCGCCCGCTCCCTCCCTCTTAGCTGCCGTGCCGGTCTCGGAGCCCGAGGGAGGCTGCTCGGCGGAATCGGCTTTCTCCGCTGTTCCCCTGGCCGCCTCCAGCGTCGTGACGGAGTCCATCACGCTGGTCGCTTTCTTCACCGTCTTGCCGGAAATGAACGAGAGAACAAAGCAGTTGGCGAAAAACAAGATCGCCAGGATGGCGGTTGTGCGAGTCAGGAACGACGCCGAGCCGCGCGCGCCGAACACGGTCGTGGAGGCGCCGCTGCCAAAGGCGGCACCCGTATCAGCGCCGCGCCCGCGCTGGATCAGGATGAGCGCGATCAGCGCCACCGCCATCAGCACCTGCACCATCAGAAGAATTGTCATCGACATGAATGTCGTCCCATCGTCGTCGCTCTAGGCTGCCGTAATGTCGGCTGCCCTGCAGATGGCCATAAATTCACCAGCGTTCAGCGAGGCGCCACCGATGAGACCGCCGTCGACATCCGGCTCGGCGAAGAGGTCGCGGGCGTTCGCCGCCTTCACGCTGCCGCCGTAGAGGATGCGCGCCCGCGCCGAGACCGCTGCATCGCGGCGTGCGAGCAGGTCACGCACGAAGGCATGCACCGCCTGCGCCTGCTGCGGTGTCGCGTTACGCCCGGTGCCGATGGCCCATACCGGCTCATAGGCAATGACGGCCGTCGCGAAGGGGCTTGCTCCCGATCCCTCGAGCACCGTCTCGATCTGGCGCTGGACCACTATTTCGGTCTCGCCGGCGTCGCGCTCCGCGAGCGTCTCGCCCACGCACAGGATCGGCGTCAGTTCCCTCTGCAGCAGTTTCGCGAACTTCACGGCCACCAGTTGGTCGGTCTCGCCATAGTACTGACGCCGCTCGGAGTGGCCGATGATCACATAGCGGCAACCCGATTCCTTCAGCATCGCTGCCGCCACCTCGCCCGTGTACGCGCCCGCGTCGTGCTGAGAGCAGTTCTGCGCACCCAGCGCCACCGGCGTCCCTGCCAACTTTGCGGCAACATCGCGCAGGTGCACGAACGCAGGACACACCGCCACGTCAACGTGCTCAAGCGAACCGGCCTCGCCGAGTATCCTGTCCATCAGCGCTGCGATGGCGGCGAGAGATCCGTTCATCTTCCAGTTTCCCGCGACCAGCGGCCGCCGCACGCGCAAACCCTCTTGCACCGCAACGAAAGGGGGCAAAGCTTACCGATCACCCGTGCTTAAATCAAACGCGCTGGCGCTGCCGCGAGTCTGTGCGGCGCGCGGACTTCAGGTGACGGCGATCAGGCCGAAGCTGGCGGTCCAAACCGGTAGGGAGCTGGCACTGTCAAAGCCGGCGATTGGGGTCAAACGCAATGAGTTGCAACAGATCTTGCAATGCTGAGTGAATACCATCGCTGCCCGGAGTCCACCTCTCGTTCCGCCCTAAGCGGATGCTTAGGGGTCACGGACTTTGCCGGATCACCGGTTCCAGAGGCCGCAGGCGCGCCAAGCGCGCCCGGTCAAGCACCGGTGAAAAGCCGCGACGGGCTTGGCCTGGCCCGATCCACGGCGAATGCAACTCCGTGTGTCCGGGGCTCCTCCGAGCCTTCGAAGCGTCCATGGACTGCTGACTGATCAGGTCCCGATCCGCATCGCGGGCGTGCTGTCAAGTAACCAAATCAGAGACTTGTGCGCCGACGGTGAATAATTTTCCTAACGGAAACAAACTATCTCGTCACGATTTTATCATTTGACCTGGTCTTTGCTGTGATGCAGCATAGCACCCATGAGAAGCAACGAGAAAACCGTCAACCTCGCCCTGCAAGGCGGCGGCGCGCATGGCGCGTTCACGTGGGGGGTCCTCGACCGCCTGCTCGAAGACACCCGCGTGCGGATCGAAGGCATCAGCGCCACCAGCTCCGGCGCAATGAACGCGGTCATGATCGCCAACGGACTCGCCACGGGCGGGCGGGTCGGTGCGCGCGAGAAGCTCGCCGCCTTCTGGGAGATGATTGCCCGCAGGTCGCCTTTTGATCCTACCGGGAGCGGCATGTTGGCAATGTTCGGTGCGCCGCAGGCGGATCCGCCGCCCTGGATGCAGGCCTACATTGGGCTGTCGCGGACGCTGTCGCCTTACGTGGTTAACCCGCTCGACATCAACCCCCTGCGCGACATTCTGAGCCAGATCGTGGAGTTCGACCGGCTGCGCGACGGTTGCCCCATTAAACTCTTCGTCTCCGCCACACGCGTCAACAGCGGCAAGATCCGCATCTTCCGCAACAACGAGCTCAAGGTGGAGGTTCTGCTCGCCTCCGCCTGTGTGCCCTCGCTGCACCACGCCGTGGAGATCGACGGCGAGGCGTACTGGGATGGTGGTTTCTCCGGCAACCCCGCCCTGTTTCCGCTCATCTTCGAGTGCCGTGGCGAAGACATCGTCATCGTGATGCTGCATCCGCTGGAGCGCAGCAAGGTGCCGACCAGCGCCAAGGCCATCTGGGAGCACATGACGGACCTTGCCTTTAACTCCGCCTTCCTGCGCGAAGTGCAGGCCATCGCGCACATGAAGACGCACGCCGACAGGCTGTGGGGGTTCGGTCCGATCGAACGCCGGTTCCGCCGCCTCAAGCTGCATCTCATCGAGGGCGAGGCGCTGCTCGGACAGCTCAGCCACAGCAGCCGCTTCAACGCCCGTCTCTCGTTTCTAGAGCATCTTCGCGACCAGGGCCGCGAGCATGCCAGCCAGTGGTTGGAGGGCCAGTTCTCGCAAGTCGGTTCGCGCTCGACCCTCAACATCGCCGAGCACTTTGCATGACCATGGACGCCGCTGCTAGCACCGAGCGGAGTGCGCCGCCGCCAGCGCGCATGTGGCAGCGGCTCATGGGATACCAGTGCGCGCGTGACTGGATCGAGTGGCAGCGGCAGGTTTGGGCCGAGCACCCGCTCGCGAAGCTCATTCCGCTCGACACCGCGGAGGTGTCGCGGGCTTGGATCGATCTTGCCGAGCTCCTGGCCGCGCAACCGGCGCTCGCAGAGAAACACCTGAGCACCCTGCTCTATGAGCAGTCCAGGCTGGCACTGTGGACCTGGCGGCGGCTGCAGGGTGACGCCGCCGAGGAGCCGATCCCGGCGTCGGTGAAGGACCACCGCTTTCAGGACCCGGACTGGTCGCAATTGCTTCCTTTCAGCACGCTGCGCCAGTGGTATCTGCTGTGGTCGAAATGGATCAGCCACGCGACCGAGGAGGCCGGGAGCGGGAACGTCGATACGCAACGTATCGCCTTCTATTTGCGTCAGTGGCTCGATGCCCTGTGCCCCGCGAACTTCCCCGTCACCAACCCCGTGGTCATGCGCGAGACGCTGGCGAGCGGCGGCGAAAACCTTAAGCGGGGTCTGAAGAATCTGGCCGAGGATCTGGAGCGTGGCGCAATCAGCGTGGTCCCAGGCGAACGTTTCAGACCAGGCGAGAACCTGGCGCTCACACCTGGCGACGTTGTCTATCGCAACGAGCTGATGGAACTAATGCAGTACCGGCCGGCCACCAAGAAGACCTACGCCGTGCCGCTGCTCATCATTCCGCCGTGGATCAACCGCTACTACGTGCTGGACATGCGTCCTGGCATGAGCATGGTGGAACATCTGGTCGCGAAGGGATTCGCCGTATTCCTCATCAGCTGGCGCAATCCCGACAAGTCACAGGCCAGCCTCGGCTTCGAAGACTACTTGCGGCTTGGACCCCTGGAGGCGCTCAAGGTCATCAAGGGCATCACGCGCTCGCGCAAGGTGAATCTCGCCGGCTATTGCATCGGCGGCACCTTGCTAGGCATCGCGCTCGCGTACCTCGCGGCCAGGCGCGACTTCACCGCCGGCAGCGCCACGTTCCTCACCTCACTGCTCGACTTCGCAGAGGTGGGCGAGACCGCGCTCTTCCTCTCCGAGCAGCAGCTCGCCGAGATAGAGCGGCGCATGAATGCCAAGGGCTACCTGAGCCCGGACGAAGTCAGCTCGATCTTCCGCCTGATGCGTTCCAACGATCTCATCTGGAACTTCGTGGTCAACAATTATCTCCTGGGCAAGGAACCGCCGTCATTCGACCTGATGCACTGGAGCGTGGACGGCACGCGGCTGCCGCGCGCGATGCACGAGTACTATCTTTACAACATGTATCTGCGGAACAATCTGAGCAAGCCGGATGCGCTCGAAATGCTCGGCAAGAAGATCAACCTCGGCCGGGTGCGCTGTCCCGCCTACATCGTCGCCGGCTCGGAGGATCACATCGTGCCGTGGCGCGCGGCGTTCCGCACCACCACACTGCTCAGCGGGCCCGCGCGTTTCGTGCTGGGCAATGCCGGGCACATCACCAGCATCGTCTCTCCGCCCGGTCCCGGCAAGGCCGCTTACCTAACGGGGAAGGTCGATACCGGCGACGCTGATGGCTGGCAGCAGGCGGCGACGCGGTACACAGGGAGCTGGTGGTCGGACTGGGTGAAGTGGCTGGCCAGGCATTCCGGCGAGAACACCGCTCTGACCCCGCGCGGCAGCAGGAGGTATCCGCCAATCGAGCCTGCGCCCGGCCGCTACGTGCTGGAGACTTAGGGAAGCTCTGAATAAGCCCATCCTGGACTTCTCAGAGCACGCAAAGCAAAAAGCGTGGTTTTTGCGTTGCTTCATCTTCAACGGCTTGCAGCCTTCGAAGATGGCGGCACATCCCTGTGCCGCAGGAACCTCTGACTTAATCAGAGGTTCCTTAAGCACCCTCGACCACAAACAACTGCCAGAGTCGTTGCACCAGGCTGCGCGCTTCCTGGAACTCGCTGTCGGCGGCGAGCGCCGGCTGCTCCTGCAGGGCGCGCCGGTGAGTCTCCGCGCGAAAGGCAAAATACGCCTCGCGCACGGCAATGCAATCCGCCGCCGGCAATACACCGCAATCGCTGAAGACTTCAAGCAGCCGCAGATTATCGGTCCACGCAAGGAGGGCCGGACACTCCGCGGCATGGGCGAGCACGCCATATTGCACCATAAATTCAATGTCCGTCATACCACCCTCACCCTGCTTGAGATCGAATACGCCCGCCTCGCGGGAGGCGAGTTCCTGGCGCATGCGGCTTCGCATGTCGAGGATGTCGCGCCGCAGAACCGCGCGATCACGCTGCCTGCCCAGCACGTCGTTGCGAATGCGCCGAAAGCCCTCGGCGACGCTGCTGTGACCGGCGACAAAACGTGCGCGTACCAGGGCCTGGTGCTCCCAGGTCCACGCCTGCTCGCGCTGATACTTGCCAAAGGCCTCCAGGCTGCTGACCATCAGGCCCGACTCCCCGCTCGGGCGTAACCGCGTGTCCACCTCGTAGGCGAGACCCGCCGGCGTGAACGTGGAGATGAGGTGGATGAGACGCTGTGCGAGGCGCGTGAAAAAGGAACTGTTGTCGATGGGGCGGACGCCGTCCGTCAGCTGTTCCTCCCCCGCGCTGTCATGCAGGAACACCAGATCGAGGTCCGATCCATAGCCGAGTTCCAGTCCGCCCAGCTTCCCGTAGGCGATGACGGCGAAGCCCGCCGGCCGGCCGTCAGCTCCTGAACCGCACTGCGGACGTCCGTGCCGCTCGGTCAGATAGCCCCATGCCAGGTCGAGCGCGACACGCAACACCGTCTCGGCGATCCACGACAAATGATTGCTGACTTCCGGCAGCGCCAGATGACCGGTGAGATCCGCGGCGGCGACCTTGAGCACCTCGGCGTGCCGGAAGTGTCGCAGCGCATCCATCTGATGTTCCAGATCGGCGGGCGCATGCTTCGCGATCTCGTTGCGCAGGGCCTTCTCCAACGCCGCCGCGCCGGGAGGCGCATAGAGTGCGCGGGCATCAAGGAGTTCATCAAGCAGGATCGGGTGCTGGGCAATGTAGTTGGCAATCCAGGGGCTGGCAGCAAACAGCCTGGCCAGTTGCTGCAAAGCCTGCGGCTGCTCGGCAAGGAGGGAGAGATACACGCTGCGGCGGGCGACCGTCTCCAGCAGCCGGAAGATGCGTTGCACGGCGACGATCTCTCCGGTGCCGCCGGCGACCGTCCCGAGCACCATCGGCATCAGCCGCGACAGGCGCTCCTGCCCGTGCGCACTCAGCCGACCGATGTCTTGCGCCAGGCGCAGCTTGTCGATCTCTTCCAGAGCCGCCCCGGGGTTCTCGAAGCCGGTGGCGTTCAGCGTCGCGATCGCCTGCTCCTCGGTGAGGCGTCCCGCCCACAGCTCCACCAGTTGCGACGTCGCGGTGGAGATCGTTCCGGCCAGACGGTTACGATTTTCCAGAAGGCGCGCGAAGTGAGTCTCGACGTGCTGGCGATGGACATGCAATGCCGCCTCGAACTCCTCCCATGCCTCGAACCCCATGCCGAGGGCGATGCGCGTGCGCTCCGTCTCCTCCTCCGGCAATGTGTGGGTCTGGCGATCGTCAAGCTGCTGCAATCGCTGCTCGGTGTTGCGCAAGAAGACATACGCGGCCTGCAGATCCTGGACCGCCTGCGCCGGCAATTCTTCGAGCGCACCCAGCGCATTCAGTGCCGCGCGCGTCGAGCGCACCCGCAGCGCGGGCTCGCGCCCGCCGCGGATGAGCTGGAAGGACTGGGCGATGAACTCGATCTCGCGGATGCCACCGGGCCCGCGCTTGATGTCGTCCCGCAGTTCTCCGCGCGCGACTTCGGAGTTGATGAGTGCCTTCATTTCGCGCAGGGCCTGCAGCGCGCCGAAATCGACGTAGCGGCGGTACACGAAGGGCTGCAAGGCCCGCAGAAAGCGCTCGCCGGCGTCGAGGTCGCCGGCGCAGACGCGCGCCTTGATCATGGCGTAGCGTTCCCAGTCCCGCGCGTGCGCCTCGTAATAGCTCTCCATCGCCGCCATGCTCTGCGTGAGGGCGCCGCTGTCGCCGAATGGACGCAGCCGCATGTCAACCCGAAAAGCGAAGCCGTCCTCGGTCGGCTCGTGCAGCACCTTGACGAGGCGCCGGCCCAGGCGATCGAAGAACTCCTGGTTGGATATCGAACGCCGCCCACCCTGGGTTTCCCCCGCCCGCGGATAACCGAAGATGAGGTCGATGTCGGAGGAGAAGTTCAGTTCCGCCCCTCCGAGCTTGCCCATGCCGAGGACGAAGAGAAGCTGCGGTCGGCCGCGATCATCCACCGGGCTGCCGTAGCCACCGCTCTGATCCGCGCACAGCCACCTCAGGGTCACGTCCGTTGCCGCATCGGCGAGCGAGGATGTTTCGCGCAGGGTGCTCTCGCTATCGGCAAGGCCACCCAGATCACGCCAGGCAATCCGCACCATCTCGCGGTTGCGGAACCGGCGCAGCGCCACCTTGAACGCGGTTTCGTCCGCCACGCCGTCGAGGGCCGCCGTCAGGCGCTGCACATAAATCTCCCGCTCGCATGCCCGTTCCAGTTCACCGCTGCGGAGCAACGCATCAGCGAGACCGGGATTCCGCTGCAGTACGCGAGCGACAAAGCGGCTGCAGGCAAGCACCCGCGGCAACGCGCAAGCCGCGCTGTCCTCGGGCGCCGCTAATATCGTTCCTGTATCGATCTCCTGCAAGAGACGCGCAACGTCGGCGCGAAGTGCCTCGGGGATGGTATTCAGGGACGGTATCACGGCGAGCTTCATGCGTATGCCGGAGTCGTGAAGACCTTTTGCACCGGGCGCAGGGTCGTCGACTGCGGAACCTGACCCCTTGGGTTCAGCGCTCCGACTGTTTTTCGAGGTCCTGAAGACGTTTCATGAGGAAGCGCTGCTCTGCGGGGTCCGTGACCTTGCCGTCTTCCAGCAGTCCGCCGATGAGGATCTTCGCCGCCTCGATCTCTCCCATGTCCTCCAAGACAAAGATATTCATTTGACGCGCCCATTTCGGCACCTGCGGTCCCCTGGCGTGGGTGGCGAGCGCGTCGGCGTACTTGAGCGCGAGCGCCAGATCGCCGATGCGGTGCCTGGCTACGTACACCGCGTGGGCGAGCCACTGCCAACGGCCGTTGGGGTTCTTGAGGAATTCGCGGTAGACGAAATCGAGCATCTGCCGCTGCTTCGTCGGCACCGGCACTTCGCCGTAGAGGCGGGCGGCCGCGAGCAGTGGGTATTCCGTGCGCTCATCGAGACTGCCGACGCGCTCCAGCCACGCCACAACGCGCCCATAGTCAAGGTCCCGGAAGGGAATGCTCAGGCCCGGCGGGTTATCAAAGGCCTGCAGCCACAGCATGAGCGCCTGCGCGAGGACGATGCGATCCCCCGCTGCCAGTACCTGCAACACAGGCAGCGCGGGAGGAGCGGGCAGCGCCTCGGCGTGCGCCTCGGGCGCCGGGCGAACGTGGTGCCAGGCGCCCTGCATTAGCAGGCTCGCCACGAGCAACATCAGCGCGGCGCGCGGCACGGCGTGGATGGGACGTTCCCTGGCTGACATATCTAGAAATTCTTCCGGTAAAGATCAAAGAGTCCGGCGCCGATCAGGAGAGCGAGGTAGATGATTGTCTGCCCGAGGATCGGCGCAAGCGCCGCGGGGTTGCCGGTCCCGTAAACGAGCCACTCGCTGGGGGTGTAGCGATACAGTTCCGGCAGCAGGTAGGCCAGACCATCCACCATCGCTGCAATGATCTTCTGCGACCAGGCATTGGGGTCGATTAGAGGTCCGTGTCCCATCAATTGGATCGCGTCGATGACGCGCCCGAGTACGTAGAACGCGGCCACCGCGCTCAGGGCGGCAGTGACCTGCGAGAAGGTGAACATGCACAACAGGCTGAGGGCGGCGATGATCAGCATTTCGCAGTACAGCGACAATGCCCAGAGCATCGCCTGGGCGGGCGGCGCGTAGAACGCGACGACAGCGCCGAAGGCCATGGCACCGATCAGCGCCACCAGGCCATAGCCCATGACCTTTCCGCAATAATACACATGGCGCGGCAGCGCGAGGGAGAGAACGAGATCCGCGCCCTTGTCCGCCAGTTCGCGCGCCACGCTGCTCGCCACAAACAACCCGATGAGGAACACGCCCGCCGCGCGCAGGAACGCAGCCAGGAACGCTATCCTGATCGCCCCGCTTTCGGTCACGGCGGCGGCGGCGGCAACCTCGGCGAGCAGGAACGCGATCACAACCGTTACCGCCAGCAGTACGAGCAGCCGTCCCCGGACCGCCTCCAGGGCGGTGAAGATCGCGATGGTTCCCGCCTTATGCCACATTGGTCACCTCTTTGCCAACGAGTACTATAGCAATCGTAACGAGGCGTTGTAGCGCCCCCAGAAAGCCAGATCCGGACTCTCCCGCTGCCCCATGGACGCTGACATAACAAAGCCCGCGCGCATACCCGCCCGATCAGCGCAGATTGTCCGTGTGCTGATCGTAGTGTTCAGCAAGTACGAGAATGTCGTGCTTGCCACCATGCTGCTCCTGCTGCACCTGTCGCTGTGGTGGGACTTCGCCGGCCCGCTGTCCCGATCGCTCATGCTCGCCCACCTGGGGCTCTTCTTCCTCTGGCAGCCGATCTGGCGGGGCGATCAGCGCCTCGATATGCACAGCGCTGTCCTCTTCTTTCTCTGCACGATCGGGTTTGTGGTGCTGCTGAACGGCTGGCTGTTCGTATGCTGGCTCATCCTGCTCATCGGCCTGGTGGGCGGCCGCTCGTTAAGTCAGACGAGAGAGCGCTACGTCTACATGCTGACGCTGTTCTTCCTGACCTCCGAGCTGCTCATCGGCGCCACGCCACTGCTGTTTGACACGGGCGGTCTGCCCGGCACGATAAACGATCTCTTTCGTTACGGCCTGCTCGCGATCCCGCCGGTCGTTGCCTTTATACCAGCCATGGCTTCGGGCACGCGTACGCGCTTTGCCGTCGACCTTCTGCGCGGAGTGACCACTTCGATGATGGCGGCCATCGTGGCCATGGGCAGTCTGATAACGATGTACCGGTCACAGGCCGACTACTCGGAGGCATTGTTCTGGGCGTCCCTTGTGCTTGCAGGCTTCCTGTTCGCCATCAGCTGGCTTCTTACGCCGGGGACAGGGGTCAGTCGCCTCGCGGAGGTGTGGGAGCGCTCCCTGCTCAACATCGGCACGCCGTTCGAGGAGTGGTTGGCCGACCTTGCCAAAGTCGCCGAGCAGCACCTCACGCCCAAACAGTTCTTTGAAGCGGCCATGCTGGCGCTGGTCAGGCTGCCGTGGGTGCGCGGCGTGGCGTGGAGTGGATCTGACCTGGCCGGGAGGCACGGAGATCGCACGGTGCACTTCATAGATCTCAACGCCGCCGGTGTCACCGTGCTCCTGTTCGTGCCGCGATCACCGGGCCCTGCGCTGCTGCTGCACGCCAAACTGCTGGTGCAGCTGCTGGGGCATTTGTACACGGCCAAGCAGCGCGAGCAGGAGCTCGCCAAACAGGCGCACCTGCAAGCCATCCATGAGACCGGGGCACGCGTCACCCACGATATTAAGAATCTGCTGCAGTCCCTCCAGGCCATCACCGCCGTGCTGACCGAGGCACCGCTGCCGATCGGCGCCTCGGAACGGCGCCGTTCGGCGCGCGTGTTTCAGCTGATCGAGCGCCAGATGCCGCTCATCACGCAACGCCTGCAGCTCGCGCTGGACAAGCTCCAGTCCCCGGAGAAAACGGTCCAGCAGGAGAGACGGTTGCGCGAATGGTGGGAGTCGCTCAAGGTCCGCAATCATGACACCGGTATCGGCTTTAAGGATAGCATTACAAGCAACCCGCTCATCCCGGGCGATCTCTTCGACAGCGTCGTCGAAAACCTGCTTGAGAATGCGCGCCACAAGCGGGAGCTCGAACGGGATATCGAGATCGGAGTGATGCTCACCAGCAACGGGGGGGGTCTTCGGCTCGAAGTGACCGACACGGGGAGTGCTGTTCCAGCGGCGGTCGCGGAGGGCCTGCTGAAGCAGCCGGTCAATTCTGACACCGGATTGGGCATCGGGCTTTATCAGGCCGCGCGGCAGGCCGAGATGGTCGGCTACACGCTCAGCCTGCGGACCAATATCCCCGGCAAAGTCTGTTTTGAGCTCTCGGCCACCCAGCCGGCCAAGGGCGCAGACACGATGCTCGGTTGACGGCAGCTTAAAGACTTTCTGTCGATCGCGCGGCCAAAGATCAGGCCGTCATTCCGGCGAAAGTCGAAATCCAGTCACAACAACTTTTCCACCGGATCATGTGGTCCACGATACCTCTGCGGCAGTTCACAGGTCTGCCAGCCATGGCACCATTGTCGGGCCACCCGAGGATTCGTGCGCCAACGTTGCATCAGCGGTCACCAGGGGCATCCGCCAGACCAGCGAGAACCACATACGCCTCAAGGTAGGCGCCCTGCCATCACCATTCGGTTCTTGAGAACGTTCGGCGAGATCCATGTCACGAGGTCGTCGAATTCCAGCGTGTCGTCCCGGCTGAAGCTCTTGGAGACAAACACCGCATCTGGATCCTCATTTTCCTGTTCATGGCTGGAGAGAGTGCCGCCGATTGCCAGCGCAGCGTCATTGTGATTGCTGCCGCGCGAGAAAATCAACGCGGGCACTTGGTTAACCACTGTCGCGCCGCCCGCAGCATCCAGAACCGTTATGTCACCGACAGAGCAAAGCTCGAATGCCACCGTGGCTGTTGCTGTACCGCAAGGAGCGGTGTTTGTTCCGGCCGCAAAGAGCGGCGTAACTCTGTAACGAAAGAAGCCGCGATAACCAGCCGCACCTCCCCATTCGTCTCGCTGCCCAACATTCAGGTCAACCCACGGCAGGTTTCCCGAAGCGGCCACGCAAACTGGCGGGGTTCCAGTTCGATCCTCCGTCCCATCGTCACCGACGGAATCCGGACAGGGAAGTCGCCCATTTGCAACGGCGAACCCGACCAGCGCTTCCTTGATGTTCTCCAGTTGACCCTGTGTCCTTTGCCGCTCCTGCGATTCGGTGCGAGTGCTCAACGGGCCAAGCAGGCCCGCGAGCAGCAAAGCAATGACCAGAAGAACGATGGCGAGCTCGACGAGAGTGAAGCCCCGCGAGGCCGAACGCGCACGCAAGCCTCGTTCGCAACTCCAGGCAACCCCACATGGTGCGCTCACCGGCGAACGGTTACGGCTGGCGCGCAACGATTCGCACCTCGTCGTTGAATGTGTTCGTCACAGGCGGAAATGTGCCGCGCTCATACTCGCACGGGGCCCCCGGACAGGGAGCCGGCGGAGAAAATGGAGGCCCGATAACGGGAAGATCATTCTGGCCTTCAAAGTAGGCTCCCGAGACACCTGTCGTGCGATCCTGTGTTCCTACTGGGGGGCCGGCGGCGATCAGGAGGGCGCGGATCCTGTCATTGTTGGTCGCCAGGTCGGCGCCATCCCTGAGCACCAGGCAGTCCGTCCCGATGGTGCAGGATCCGGTTGAGCCGCTGGTCGGAACCTCCTGAGGAGACGCCGCCGCATAGATGAGTTGATGCCAGTTGTTGCGCACGAACCAAGGCGGCAGCTCGTGATAGATCCTGTACCTGTCGTTGGCGGCGAACGTGATGGAGCCGCCCGGCACATTCTTCACCGTTACCTGACTGGCTGGCCCGACGGACTCGACGCGGCCCTTCGAGCAACCGACCCCAAGCTTTTCGACCCAATCGCCGGGCCGCACTCCCAATTGAACGAAGTCTCTAGTGCTGTCGATAAGCTCCAATCCGGTTGCTCCAACCGCCGTCACGGCTCCGTCAAGCGGTGCAAAATCCATATGGATGTTGCCGGTACTCACGAAACCGCTGGTGCCCGCGGGTATGGACAGCGTCGCATTCCCAAGTTGCGTCCCGGCCACATCCACATCGGTAATCGTGACCGGAGGAATCGCCGGCATGGCTGGCGGTGGCTGCTCTGGCAGCGGTGCAAAAGCTGCTGGCGAACCGATTACGACGTCTCTCACTTTTGTGCCGGCCGAGTTGGCGAAGCTCACGGTGCCATTGTGCATAGGCCGGAAGGCATATTGCCGGGTCTCGATCAAACCGCTGCGTATGAGGTACTCATCGCCCGCGTTGAATGAATTGGACGCCCCGCCTGTTAGCGCAATGACGGTAATCTGATTCGTGCCCACCGTTGCGACTCTCCCAATTGAACCGTCATCGAGGTTCCGAACAACATCGCCAGCGCGCACGCTGAGTGCCACAAAATCCTGACTGCTGTCCATCAGCGTCAGTCCGGCGCTGCCAGCGGTGGCGGCATTGGTAAGCTGATACTGCTGGCCTGCCACAAATGTAACGCCGCTCAGCAGGTCGACGATCAGGTGGCTGGGAGTCGGCAGACCGACGGTCTGGATCACACCCTTCAAGCCAGTGCTCAGGTTCTCGACATAGTCACCGGCATTGACCCCCAGCGCCAGGAAATCGACATTGGTGTCCTCGAGCAGCGGTCCGAGACTCCCAAGGGTCGCTGTGCCCGGCGGCGGCAATGGAAGTTCCCGGGTGGCGATACGGAGCCTGTAGCCGTCGTTTGCTGCAAAGGTAAGGCCAGATACTGTCAGAGTGGTAGGAGAAGTGACCGCGGTGACGAATCCGCTGATAACGCTAGTCTGGTTTTCCACTACATCACCGGGGTTCACTCCAAGCGCATTAAAGTCAGCCTCCGCATCCATCAGCGTCGTGCCAGCGCTGCCGGCAGTGGCCGTACGCGTAAAGTACGGCTCCGCAGCGGTACCCGAACAGTCCACGCTGTCCGTCGCAGTCTGCGCCAAGGGACATTGGCCGGCAGTCGGGAAGTTCGCCGGATAGTCCATGGACCACAAGCAGATTCCATTCGCTGACAGGACCGGGACCGGGTCCCGCGTGGGAGGCACGGCCACAGAGTCCAATAAGGGACGAGGCAAGGTCTTCTGTATCGTCGCCCGCAGCCCCGGCACGTAATTGGCGACGGCTGTTACAACGGGAGGCGGCAATGCGGGCAGGAAGGCGGCGGTGACGACCGCGCCGTTTGCCTCCCTGATGTCCCAGTCAAGCGTGAAGCCCGTTCGAAACGCCTCGCCCGCCACGCCTGCGGGAGGAGGCAGCTGAACCATGGCATGGTATGGCAGATGTCCGTCGCGCGCAGTGCCTGACAGAATGTCACCGTTGTTGCGCGGGATCTGATAGGCGTCTCCCGCATCGAAGTCGTTCTCGGCGCCGTCGCGTAATGCTGCCACCGTTAACGTGGTTGCGGCGACAGCGGTGATCACGCCCTTGGAGCCGTCCGTTACATTCTGAACGATGTCGTCAACGCGAACGCCCAACGTGACGAAATCCTTGGTCGGGTCTTGCAGTTGAGTGATGCTGCTCGCGGCCGCCGTGCCAGCGATCATTGGTGCGGCCATGGTCGCCGCGCGGGGAGCGGCGAAAGGACTGGACCAGGGATACCGCCCATCGTCGGGTGTCGATGGTGTTAGATTTTCAGCAACCTCACGGTACTGGCTTACGGAATTTGCCGCCTCCCCGAGGACGCGTTTTTCCATCTCGCCCATGAAGTCGCGGCGGCTAATGACCAGCACCTGATCGTTGAAGTCGCCCGCGCCGCTGGTAACAAAGTCGGGGTCAGGGTCACTGTTTTCGCCTTCGAGGTAATGAGAGACGACATTACTTGGTCTCAACTGATCGTTGAAGCTGGGTCCGGGCGCCAGTAGCACGGCAACAATATCGCCGCTTCCGTCAATAGTCAGTTGACCCGGAGTCTCGCTGTTCAAGGGAAAGGTCTTCGGATTGTTCCGGAAGTTGCCCGACAGCGCATACCACAGCCTCTCGCCGCTACTGTCGCGCACATCGTGCAGCCCCAGAAACTCCCAAGGCAGCCTTCCTACGCGAACTGTTTCAGCAAGAGTTCCGCAGGGCGGATTCGGCGATCCGTCATTATCCGTGTCCGGACATGGCAGAAAGCCCGGTCCTGCGAGAAAGTCCGTTGTTGCTGGATTGTCAGGATAGGAAGCCGCGTAGCCGATCAGCGCCTCTCTGGCGGCTTCCAATGCGGCGGCCGACCGTTCCCTGCGGTACCCCTCACTGGCGGCCGCGTTCAACTGGGTCAGCAGCAAGGAAGAGCTTGCCACCACCAGAATCAGCACTATGAGTATGAGTACCACGCCCTGCTGCCGATGCGGCCCATTGACCGACACGGTCGGCGCCAAGGTCACGGACGGGGGAAGGCATACGTCACCCGATCTACCACCGCCTTTTGAAGGCGACTTCTTACCGGGACTGCTGATAGCCATCGACGATGGTGTTGGTGGCGGGGTCGTAGGTCTGGCCGGGCTTGAGCCGCACGTTGGGCAGATGCTCCGGGGTGTCGATGGGCACGGCTACGCTGCGCGGCCGATCGATGCGGATATGCTCATCGCCGAAGTCGCCCTCGTAAGTATTCTGGCCGTTGACCCAGACCGTGCCGTCGCCTCGCGAGCGCAGCACCACTCCGTTGACGGTGATGGGCGGCACCTGCGGGGGCGGAAGGACTTCTTCGGGCGGCGGCGGCTCGACGACGGTTACGGGAGAGGGTTGCACGGGGGGCGCAGGCGGCCTCGGCGGCGCGGCGCGCAGGCGCTCGAGCATCTCCCGTTCCTCCGGTGTCATGAACAGCCGTCCCAGTTCCTGCGCCTGCATGGACGCCGTGGCTAGGCTCAGGAACAAGCCGATGGCGACGGTGGTTGCGCTTACATGGCGTTTCATGGCGGCCCTACCTGAGCACCAGGCTCTTGTCAGGCAGGTTGACCGTGTACCATTCCAGCTCGCACCCCGCGCTGATGTTCTGGGCCTTGGGGTTCGGCTCAATCGCGCCCTGCTTGCGGGTGAAAGTGCAACGGGAGATGCTGTACAGCCCGGCGGCATGGCGATTCAGTTCATCGAGCAGGGTGGCGAAGTCGTATTCGTGCAGCAGACCGAGGTCGAGCCGCATCCTGCTTTCGTAGACCTGGAAATGGCCGGTGTTGGTGCCTACCAGATACGGCGGGTTGGCCGCCTCCTGGGCGTTGATCTGGTAGCGCAACTCTGGCAACTTTATCGATGCACCGGCCCGGCGCAACGTCTCCAGCCAATTCAAGCGATTCTCCTCGCCGATCACGCCTCTGTTGTAAAGGTCGATAAACCGCGGGTATTGTTCGCGGATGATGCGGTCTTCATCATCGACAGCCAGATAGCGCTGGCTCGTGTCCTTAAACTGCGCGTGGTTGCGCTGGTAAGCCGCCTCCTCCTTCGTCTTGAAGTAGTGGCTGTACCACATCATCGCGGCGCTCACCACGACGCAGACCACCAGCGCGATAAAGGCGTCGCTGAGGAAGCGGAAATCGAGATCAAGCTTTTTCATCGGCTATTCCCATCACCAGCCGCACGAGAAAATCAGCCCTCTCGCCCGTCACCGGCGCGTCGGACGCGCCCCGCAGATTCGCGCTGGAGCTGACATCAAGCGGCTGCCGGATCACCTCTACCCGGTACACGTTTTCCTGGTTCCTCAATGCTTCCTCGAAGCGATTGACTGTCGCGATGGCGCCGCGGTAGTTGCCGTCGAAGGGCTCGATGTGTCCCTGCACCTCGGCAACGTGATAATAGAGGTACGACTTGGGAGGTTCGCTCTGCAACACGCCAGGATCGGCGGGACCGCGCGTTGCCTGCTCCGCGCCGGCGGTGGTTTCCGCGGCGTCGAGCTGCGCGTTGGGATCCGGGCTGGCAATCCACTCGATCCTGTCGAGCTCCACCGTCTGGAAGCCCCCCAGTGCGAGGCTCACTGTGCGCATCATTTCGATCGGCCTGGCCCTGTGACGCGCTAGCGCGTCAACAATGTCCACTGCCGACTTGATGTCGCGGGGCTCGACGGCGGTCGGCGGCAGACGTTTGCGGGCGATCTCATAACGTGCCTGGTAGTACGCCGCCTTCTGCTGCGAGTCGAAGGCCTGATGCCGCAGCGACACGCCCTCGATGAAGTTGAAGCCGCTCCAGACCGAGCCGCCCAGCAGCAGCAGCGCCGCCGCGGCCATCATCCCGACCCGCGTCTTGAAAAGCCGGTAGTAGCGGGTCTGATGCTTGGGCGCGTATTGGTTGACCGGCTTCTCATCGAGCAGCAGGTGCGCAAAAAGCACGTCGCTGTATGGCGTCGTCAGTGCGCCGCTGATCCCCAGGCGCCTGCCGACCTCGGCGACATTCACCAGATGGAAACGCACCTGCTCGACCGTTCGCGTCTGGTGCTTGAGTTCGCCGAGCAGATCGCCACCGGTGACGACGAAGATGTCGAGCGGCGCGTCGCGGTTCAGCAGCCGCAGGCTGACGAGATAGCGCCGGAATTTATCGAGCTCGCCCAGCACGTGCGGCGCGTAAGGCACCGAGCCGTAACGCGGCATCTTCGCCAGACGGCTCACCTTCAACTCCTGGTCACGGAAGAAGGTCTGCCTGAGGCCGCTTGCGCCGTGCAGCGTCACCAGCAGCAGATTCGACGACTTAGTGCCCAGCTTGTCGAGCAGCAGCTCACTGATGACTGGCAGCGAGTAGATGCCGGTGACAGGCACCTTGTTGTCGCTGAACAGGCGGATGAGCGGGTCGAGCTGATCCGGGTTGGTGAGTGCCGTCAGCAGCAGACGGTCGTCTTTGCGCCCCTCGACCTCGCGGCCCTGAACCTGCGCATACTGGTAAGGTGTGTTACGGAACAACCGCAACAGCTTGCGCTGAATGATCGCGCCGCGGTCGCGACCAAAGACGTGCGGAATGGTGTCCTGGCGGTATTCCTCTTCGACAACGTCGACGACGAGATAGACGGGGACGTTGGGCGATTCCTCCAGGTAATGCGCGAACTGCCCGAACCCCACATCGGTGGCCTCAAAAAGAAACCCGTCCGCGAGTCCGCCGCTGCGCCAGTGATAAACGGCGATCTTGTCGCCAGTGATATAAATGGCGCGGCGATCGAAGAGATCAAACCTTGATCTTAGAGATGAGATCATAGATGGGTCCCAACACCGATAGCATCACCCACATCAGCAGCCCGCCGAGCAAGATGGTTATGCCCGGCCCGAGGATCTTCTGCAGCCGCTCCACGGACTCCTTGACGTCGCGGGTGTAAAAATACCCCACGTTGGCCAGCGCCGTCTCTAGTGAGCCGGTATTCTCGCCGACGCGCAGCATGCGCAGGACCAGCGGCGGAAAGAGCTCCGACTCTCCGAAGCTCGCGGCGATACCCGACCCGTCGCCGATTCTGCGGCCCGCCGCCAGCACCGCCTCCTCGACGGCCTTGTTGTCCACCACGTCGGCGCTCAGACGAATACTGTCTAGCACGGTAATGCCGGAAGCGTACATCAGGGCAAAGTTGTTCGTGAAACGCGTCAAAATAAGTTTCTTGAGTATCGGCCCAATGACCGGCCAGCGCAGTTTCCAAGCGTCCCAGTTGCGACGGAATACCGGACTGACCTGCGCGCCGACCTTGATGGCCACGGCAGCCACAACCGGCGCCAGGAGAAAAAGGTACCAGTACTCCTGGAAGGCGCCCGACACCGTGGTGAGCAGCTTGGTGTGCCAGGGCAGCTCCCCGCCCATGGTCTTGACGAACTTGAGCAGCTCCGGCACGACATTGACCATCAGAACAAAGACCGCGATCGTTACGACCACGAGCACGATGCTGGGATAAATAAGCAAGGTCTTGACGTGGGACGCCTGCTCGTCCTGCCATTTCAGGTTCTCCGCGATCTGGCGCAGGACCTCCGGGAGCTGACCGGCCTCCTCGCCGGCGCGGATCAGGTTCACCATCGTGTCCCCGAACACGTACGGGAAGTCGGCCATCGATTGCGAGAGGTTCTTGCCGCCCTGGATGGTTTCGATCATGACCGCAATGACGTCACGCAGTCGCGGGTTCTCCATGGTGTCGCGCAGATCGGCCAGGCCCTCCAGCATCGGCACGCCGGCGCGCAGGAGCTGCTCCATGTGAAAGCAGAAGGTGATCAGATCGACCCGGCGGATGGTGCGGCCGCCGGCGGCGCGGCTGCGGCCCCTGATTTGCCGGTAGCTGATGAGATCGAGACCCATGCGGCTCAGGCGCGACTCCAGATCGCCGACGTTGACGGCATCCAGTCGGCTGCGCTTGACGGTGCCGTCACGAGCTATCGCTTTGTAGCGATACACCTCCATCAGGCGATCCTTTCCGTGAGATCCACCACCCGCGACACCTCATCGATACTGGTTACGCCGTCCAGGACGCGTTTCGCCGCGGCGTCCGCAAGCGTGGTGAAGCCCTTGCCGATTACCGCTGTGCTCAGCTCCTTCAGCCTCGCGCCGGCGGCGATGAGCTGATCCATATCGCGGTCGAACTTCAGCAGCTCCATCGCCGCCGTGCGTCCGCGATAGCCTTGGTTATCACAATGGATGCAGCCCTTGGCCCGGTAGATGAGCGGCGACGCCCCACCCTGGTTGATGCCGAGCACGCGGCGTTCCAGTTCGCTCGGCTCGTAGGCCTCCTTGCACTGGTTGCAGAGCTTGCGCACCAGCCGCTGCGCGATAATGCCGATGATGTTGCCAGACATGATGTCCGGGCGGATGCCTAGGTCGAGCAGACGCGGAACCGCCCCAAGGGCGCTGTTGGTGTGCAGGGTTGCGAATACCTGGTGGCCGGTCATAGCGGCGCGGAACGCCATGGACGCTGTCTCCTCGTCGCGGATCTCGCCGATGAGGATGATGTCAGGATCCTGCCGCAGGATCGCCCGCACGCCACTTGCAAAATCCAGCCGCACGGCCTCGTTGATGGAGGTCTGGCGGATCTGGCCCATCGGATATTCGACGGGATCCTCCAGTGTCATGATATTGACCGACTCCGTATTAAGATGGCTGAGCACCGAATAGAGGGAGGTCGTTTTGCCGCTTCCGGTCGGACCGGTCACCAGAATGATGCCCTCCGGACGCGCCACCATGAGCTTGAGAACGTTGAGCACTTCCTCTTCGAGGCCCAGTTGTTCCAACTCCACGAGGCCCTTCTGCCGGTCGAGGATACGCAGCACGATGTTCTCGCCGTTCACTGTCGGCATGGTGGAGACGCGGAAGTCGATCTGGCGGCCGGAAAGCGACAGCGAGATGCGGCCGTCCTGCGGCGCGCGCGTTTCGGCGATATCCATGCCCGACATGACCTTTACACGCACCGCGATCGCCGACCAGTAGTTCCTGTGCAGGCTGCGGATCTGCCGCAACACGCCATCGATGCGGTAGCGGAACCGCAGGAACCCCTGCTCCGGCTCGAAGTGAATGTCGGAAGCGCTGCGCTTGACCGCGTCTGCCAACAGCGCGTTGACCAGCCGCACCACGGGTTGGCTGTATTCGCCGCTATCGGCCTCGAGGCTCGCGTAGTCGATCTCGCCGGTCTCAATCTCCTGCAGGATCCCGTCGACGGACAGTTCAAAGCCATAGAACTGATCGATGGCCTTCTCGATGTCGGCCTCGGCCGCAAGCAGCGGCACGACCTCCACATCCCCACCCAGCAGGGCGTTGATCTGATCGATGGTGACGACGTTGAAAGTATCCGCCATCGCAACAGTCAGGCGATTGCGGTTCAGCTCGTAGGTCAGCGGCAGGATGCGGTGGCGGCGGGCGATATCCTTGGGGATGAGGCGTACCGCCTCGCTGTCGACAACCACCTGGGTGAGGTCGACGCTCTGCTGACCGAGCGCGCCGCCCAGAACGTCGAGGATGATCGCCTCGGTGGCAAAACCGAGACGGACGAGGATCTTGCCTAGGTGTTCCTTGTCCTTCTTCTGCTCGGTGAGCGCAATGCGGATCTGGTCCTGGCTGACAACGCCCTTCTGCACCAGCAACTCCCCAATGCGGAGCGGCTGTTTGGGGACATTCACGGTGGGCTTCCGCTTGCCGCGGCGAGCGCCTGGATCCGGGAGTTGGCCTGCGCGGACGCAAACCTGGGAGGACGCGTGGCCGCAAGCTGAACCGCCTTGCGGTAATAGTCCAGCGCCGGAGCGCTCTGGCCGAGATGATCGAGGCTCACCGCGAGGTTGAAGGCGTAGTCCGGATTGTTCTTGTCGCGTGCGAGGGCATCAAAATAAGCCTTATGCGCCTCCGACCAGCGCGACTGGCGGGCATAGATGTTGCCGAGCGAAAAGCGAAGCTGCGGAGAGTCCGGTTCGCGGGCAAGCATAAGCTTCAGCGTGCTCTCGTCGGCCACTGGATTGGGATTGCGGTTCAGCATCAGCAGAGCCGATCGCGCGGCACTGTCGCTGGGATCCAATCGCAGCACCCGGTCGTAGATACCTGCCGCTGCCGCCCGGTCACCACTCCGCCATGCCAGCGCCGCCACGCCCAGCAGCGCATCGCGGCTCTGCGGGTTACGCGCGAGCACGGTTCGATAGAGCGTCTCGGCCCGGTTGTAGTCTCCCCGCTGATAAGCCTGATAGGCCTCCTGAAGCTGCGAGAGTGGGACATCCTGCGGACGCGCTCGAGTGATTCGTATCTCGCCAGGCATGACGCTGGCGTCCAGCGGGGAGGGGGAAAGTGCCACCATCGTTTCCTTGGGCACCGTCGGAGCGCCCAATGGCTCTTCCGGTGGCCTGGTGACCACGGCCGTCGGCCGCGTGACAGATGGCGCAGCGAGCGCCACCTGTGGCGGGGATTCTGCGCTGCGGGCGGCGAGACTGGCGCCTCCGGGCCTACTGATGGAAAAGCTTCGGGACTGGCCTGCGCCGGTGGGGCCGCCTCCGCCACCGCCGCCGAACTCGGGGCGGGTTCGATCGGGAGCGTCGCGCTTTCCGGTAAAGGCGGCGGCGTGGCCACAGGGGCTTCCGCCTCGGTGGGCGGAGTCACGGCCGCGATTGCACTGGTTTCTGTAGCCGGTGACTCGGGCCCAGGTTCCGTCGACGCCACCGGCGTTCCCGATGCCGGCGATTCTGGGGGCTC